>NZ_WBMR01000032.1 GCF_008923365.1 Actinomadura montaniterrae | reverse complement strand
GCTGGGACGCGGCGGGCGCGCGGACGGGCGCCGCCGTCGGGTTCGACCCGTCGGTGCTGCGCGAGGCCGTCGCGCGGCAGGCCGTCCTGGAGGCCGAGCCGGGACCGCGGCTGCTCGACCTCACCGAGCCCACCGAGACCGCCGTCGCGGCCGTGTTCGCGCACACCGCCGTCCTCGCGGGCAAGGAGCACAACGCCGAGCCGCTCGCTGAAGCGGGCCGCTACTTCGGCCGTCTCGCGCACCTGATCGACGCCGTCGAGGACGTGGCGGACGACCACGCCGCCGGCGCGTTCAACCCGCTCCTGGCCACCGGCACCACGCCCGCCGAGGCCCGCCGGTACGCCGACGACGCGCTGCACGGGCTGCGGCTCGCGCTGGCCGACCTGGAGATGGAGAAGCCGCGGCTCGTCCGGGCGCTGCTGGACCGGGAGGTCCGCCGCTCCGTCGACCGGGTCTTCGCCGCCTACCCGCCGCAGGGGCCGGGGCCCTACCCGCCGGAAGGGCCCGGGCCGCAGCCGCCCTACGGGAACGCTCCGTACCCGCCGCAGGGCCACCCGCCGCACCAGGGGTACCCGCCGGCGCAGGGCGGCGGGTACGGCGATGGGGGCGGCTGGATCCCGCCGCACGGTGGCGGGGGAGGCGGCGGCGCGAACTTCGGGCACCGCCCGCGGGGCCGCCGGCCGGGATGGCCGATCCCGTGCTTCACCGGGACGGCGGTGTGCCTGACCTGCGGGGTGTTCCAGCCCGACTGGAGCGAGCACCACGGCAAGGCCTGCGGGGACCGCTGCTGGTGCACCCGGCACTGCGACGACTGCTGCGACGGCTGCGACTGCTGCAGCGGCTGCAGCGGATGCGACTGCGACTGCTGCGACGGGTGCGACTGCTGCGACTGCGACTGCGGGTGCAATTGATCGTCCCCCCTTGACCAAGCAAAAGCTTGGGTGGCAAGGTCGCGGACGTGGCGAGCCCGACCTTCGCGGACCTTCTGCTGGAACGGGCCGGTGACGGGCACCCCGGGCTCCGGTTCGAGGACGAGACCTACAGCTGGGCGCGGGCCGTGGCGGCCGCCCGCACGCGCGCCGCGCTGCTGCCGGACGCCTGCCCCGAGCCGCCCGGCCGCCCACGGCACGTCGGGGTGCTGCTGGAGAACGTCCCCGAGTACGTCTTCTGGATCTTCGCCGCGGCGCTCGGCCGCGCCACCGTGGTCGGCATCAACCCGACCCGGCGCGGCGCCGAGCTGGCCGCCGACGTCCGGCACACCGACTGCGACCTGATCGTCACCGACACCGCGCACCTCCCGCTGCTGGACGCGCTCGGCGGCGCGGTCCCGCCGGACCGGGTCCTCGTCGTCGACTCCGACCCGTACGCGGCGTCGCTCCGCGAGGCGGAGGCCCGCGCGGAGCACGGCGACCCGGGCGCCCGGCCCGAGGACCGGCTGCTGCTCCTGTTCACCTCCGGGTCGACCGGCGCGCCGAAGGCGGTCGCCTGCGGGCAGGGACGGCTCGCCGCGATCGCGGAACGGTCCGCGATGATGGGCATCGAGCGCGACTCCGTCACCTACGTCGCGATGCCGCTGTTCCACGGCAACGCCGTCATGGCGAACCTCGCGATGGCCGTGCACGCGGGCGCCACCGTCGCGCTGCGCCGCCGCTTCTCCGCGTCCGGCTTCCTGCCCGACGTGCGCCGGTTCGGCGTGACCTACTTCAACTACGTCGGACGCGCCCTCGCCTACGTCCTCGCCACCCCCGAAGCACCCGACGACCACGACAACACGCTGCAGTGCGCGTTCGGGACCGAGGCGTCCGCGCAGGACATGGCCGGGTTCGCGCGCCGGTTCGGGTGCCGCATCATCGAGGGCTACGGCTCCAGCGAGGGCGCGATCTCGCTGCGCAAGACCCCGGACTCGCCGCCCGACGCGCTCGGCGTCGCGCCCCCCGACCTGGAGGTCGCCGTCCTCGACCCCGCCACCGGCGCCGAGTGCCCCCGCGCCCGCTTCGACGCCGCCGGCGCCCTGCTCAACCCCGGCGAGGCCATCGGCGAGCTCGCCGGCCTCAACGCCGCCGGCGCCTTCGAGGGCTACTACAAGGACCCGGAGGCCGACGCCGAACGCGTCCGCGGCGGCGTCTACTGGAGCGGCGACCTCGGCTACCGCGACGAGGCCGGCTACATCTACTTCGCCGGACGCGGCGCCGACCGGCTCCGCGTCGACAGCGAGAACTTCGCCGCCGCGCCGGTCGAGCGGATCCTGGCGCGCTGGCCCGCCGTGGTGATGTGCGCCGTCTACCCCGTCCCGGACCCGCGCACCGGCGACCAGGTGATGGCGGCGCTCGAACTGCACGACGGCGCCGCGTTCGACCCCGACGGGTTCGCCGACTTCCTGGCCGCCCAGCCCGACCTCGGGACGAAGTGGGCGCCGCGGTTCGTCCGGATCGTCCGGCCGATGCCGCTGACCGCGACGGGGAAGGTGCACAAGCGGCCGCTGCGCCGCCTCCTGTGGGAACCGGTGGACGGGCAGGACGTGTGGGTGCGTCCCGGCCGCGCCCTGGCCTACGAGCCGCTGACCGCCGAGCGCGCCGCGAAGCTGCGCGCCGAGTTCGCCGAGCACGGCCGCGATCACGCTTTGGGCACGCTCTGAGGGCCTTCTCCGACCCCGGACGTGCCATCGGCGCCGCGTCAGTACGCTAGAAGGGCCCTCATTCCCACATAGAGAACCCGGCCACCCCATGAGAACCCTCACGACCCGCGGGCCCCTGCGCCGCCTCGGTCTCGTCGCCGTCCTCGCCGCCGCGCTCGGCGCGGTGACGGCCACCCCAGCGCTCGCCCACACGCAGCTGGTGAGCAGCACGCCCGGCAAGGGGGAGTCCGCCGCCGGGGTCACCGAGGTGAAGCTGGTCTTCAGCGACAAGATCAGCACCGCGAAGGTCGTCGTCAAGGACGCGCACGGCAAGGCCTTCCAGTCCGGCGCCGCCGAGCACGCGGGCACCACGGTCACGCAGAAGCTGACCGGCGCGCTGCCCGCCGGGTCGTACACCGTCGCCTACCGGGTGGTCGGCGCGGACGGGCACCCCGTCCAGGCCGACGGCCTCACGTTCACCGCGACCGCCGCGGGCGGGGACGGGAGCACCGGCGAGCAGCCGCAGGCCGCGCCGACCAAGGGCGGCGTGGGCGCGGTCGACCAGACCGGCGCCGCCGCGACCAGCAACGAGCAGCCCCTGAAGATCGACCAGCAGCAGGCCGCCGAGTCCGACTCCGACTCCGGGTCGGGGATGGTGACGTGGGGCCTGGTCGGCGTCGGCGTGCTGGTCGGCATCGGCATCGGCGTGGCCATCGTCTACCGGGCCAAGCGCAAGCACGGGGCGGCGCCCGCCGCGAGTGAGTGAGGAACGCCAGTGATCGGGGTCGGCAGTGAACGGGGTCGCCAGTGATCGGGGTCGCCGGTGAACGGGGCCGGCGGTGAATGAGGGTGCCCTGCGGGTCCTGCGCGCCGCCGTCCTGGCGGTCGTCGCGGCGGCCGCCGTCCTGGTGGCGGCCCTCGTCCTCGGCGGGGCGGTGACCGAGCAGGTCATCCCCGGCATCGGGGACGCCGGCGCCGCCACCCGGTGGGGGCTGCCGGTGTCGCGGACGGCGATGGACCTGCTGTCCGCGCTGACCGTCGGCGCGCTCCTCGCGGGCGCCGCGCTGCTGCCCGTCGAGGGCGCGCGCGAGACCCCGAAGCTGTCCCGGGACTCGGTCGGCTACCTGCGCGCGGCGTCGTGGCTGGCGGCCGGATGGGCCGCCGCCGCGGCGGCCACGCTGGTGTTCACCGTCGCCGACGTGCTCGGCCAGCCGGTCACCGAGGTCATCGGCGGCAACGAGCTGAGCAGCTACGTCGGCTCGCTGGAGCAGGGCACCGCGCTGATGATCGTGGTGCTGCTGGCCGTGGTGGTGGCGCTGCTCGCGCGCACCACGACCACCCCCGCCGCCGCGTTCGGGCTGCTGGCGATGGCCGGGATCGCGCTGCTGCCGCCGCCGCTCACCGGGCACTCCGCGTCGGCCGCCAACCACGAGGTCGCCGTGACCGGCGTGGCGCTGCACGTCGCCGCGATCGCGCCGTGGGTCGGCGGCCTCGCGGTCGTCGGCGCGCACGCGCTGCTCGGCCGCGACAAGCTGCCGATCATGGCCGAGCGGTTCAGCCGGATGGCGCTGTGGTGCTACGTCACCGTCGGCGCCAGCGGCATGGTCAACGTGATCTCCCGGCTGCCGAGCCCGTCGGAGCTGTTCACCACGGACTACGGGCGGCTCGCCCTCGGCAAGATCATCGCGTTCGCGGTGCTCGGCTGGTTCGGCTGGTGGCACCGCGAGCGGACGATCCCGGCGCTGCACGACCGCAAGCCCCGCGCGTTCGCCCGGCTCGCCGCCGTCGAGGCCGCCGTCATGGCCGCCACCATGGGCCTCGCCGTCGCGCTCGCCCGCACCGCGCCGCCGCCGGAGACCGGCACCGAGTCGGCGATCAAGACGCAGCTCGGCTTCGACATGCCGCCGCACATCAACCTCGAGCGGCTCGCGACGCTGTGGCACTTCGACCTGTTCTTCGGCGTCCTGGTCGTCGTGCTCGGCGGGCTCTACCTGGCCGGGGTGCTGCGGCTGCGGCGGCGCGGCGACTCCTGGCCCGTCGGACGCACCGTCTCCTGGTTCTTCGGGCTGCTGACGATCGTCATCGTCACCCAGACCGGCGTCGCCCGGTACGCGCCGATCCTGTTCAGCGTGCACATGGCCCAGCACATGGTGCTGAACATGCTGACGCCGATCTTCCTGGTCGTCGGCGCGCCGACGACGCTGGCGCTGCGCGCGCTCAAGCCCGCCCGGGTCCGCGGCGACCGCGGCCCGCGCGAGTGGCTCACCGCGATGCTGCACAGCCGGTTCGTCCGGTTCGTCGCCCATCCGGCGTTCGCCACGATCCTGTTCATGGGCAGCACGTTCGCGCTGTACTTCACGCCGCTGTTCGAGGACCTCATGCGGGACCACCTCGGGCACATCGCGATGATGGTGCACTTCCTGGCGTCCGGCTGCCTGTTCTTCTGGGTGCTGCTCGGCATCGACCCGGCGCCGCGCCGGCTGCCGCACCCGATGCGGCTGCTGCTGCTGTTCGTCACGATGCCGTTCCACGCGTTCTTCGGCATCGCGCTGATGAGCCTGAACCAGGCGCTCGCGACCGGCTGGTACAACGCCGTCAACCCGCCGTGGGGCACCACGATCCTGCACGACCAGCACACCGCCGGGTCGATCGCGTGGGCGTTCGGCGAGGTGCCGACGTTCGTCGTCCTGCTGGTGATGGCGTTCCAGTGGTACGCCGACGACCAGCGGCAGGCCCGCCGGATGGACCGCAAGGCCGACCGCGCCGCCGAGCGCACCGCGCGCGGCGAGGCGGGCGACGGGGAGGACGAGCTCGCCGCCTACAACGCGCGCCTGGCCAAGCTCGCCGAGCGCGACCGGCTCGCGGGCGAGCAGGGCCGCAAGGCCGCCCGCCAGCCCGAGTCCTGACCCCGTACGCCGGCCCGGCTCCCCCGCGCGGGGGAGCCGGATCGGGCCGCGCGGGGGAGGGGACGGCGCCGCCGTTCTGCCAGGATCGGGATGTGTCCGGTGTTCTGCACCCGCTGATCGAGCGGACGACCTGGCGGCGCTGGGCCCATCTGGTGGTGGGCGGCGCGCTGCTCATGCCGTACTGGTTCCTCGGCATGACCCTCGCCGCGCTGCTGCCGTTCAACGGGCCCGCCGCCGGAGTGCTCGCGCTGCTGGTGTTCCCGGCGGCCGCCGCGTTCGTCACCGGGCTCGTCCCGTCGGTGCGGCTGCTGGAGAGCTCGCTGGCCAAGGAGCTGCTGCGGGGGCCCGCGGCGGCGCTGGCGCCGGGCCCGGCGGGCACCTGGGAGAGCCGGACGCGGTCCGGCGCGTGGTTCACCCTGCACCTGTTCGCCGGCGTGGTCGTCAGCGGGCTCAGCCTGGCCGTGCCGCCATTCGCGTTCGTGCTGGTCATGGCGCCGCTGGTGACCTGGGACGAGCGGCTCATCGGCAGGCTGGGCCGGCCCGGAGGGTGGGTGGAGTGGGCGGCGCCGCCCGCCGGGATCGCCGGGGTCGCGGTGCTGCTCGTCCTCATCGTCGGGGGCGGCGCCCTGCTGGCGCGGCTGGCGCCGCGCTTCCTCGGGCCGACCGCCGCGGAGCGGCTCGCGGACCTGGAGGCGCGGGCCGTCCGGCTCGCCGAGCGCAACCGGCTGGCGCGCGAGCTGCACGACTCGGTGGGGCACGCGCTCAGCGTCGTGACGTTGCAGGCGGGCGCGGCCGGGCGCGTCCTCGACACCGACCCGGAGTTCGCGCGGGAGGCGCTCGGCGCGATCGAGGAGTCGGCGCGCGCCGCGCTGGAGGACCTGGACCACGTGCTCGGGCTGCTGCGCGAGGACCGGTCCCGGCCCGCGCCGCAGCCCACGCTGAAGGACCTCGGCCGCGTGCTGGAGCAGACGAGGCTCGCCGGGGTGCGGCTCGACGCGGAGGTGGACCCGCAGGTCGAGCACGTGCCCGCGGCGGTCTCCCGGGAGGCGTACCGGATCGTCCAGGAGGGGCTGACGAACGCGCTGCGGCACGCGGGCAAGGTGCCGGTGCGGCTGCGCCTCGGCGTCGCCGGGGAGCGGCTGGAGATGGAGATGAGCAACCCGCTGGGGGCGCGCGGCGTGGGGTCGGGCCACGGCGGCGGACGCGGGCTCGGCGGCATCCGCGAGCGCGTCACCGTGCTGCGCGGCGAGATGAGCGCGGGGCCGGACGGCGACCGCTGGCGCGTGCGGGTGTCGCTGCCGCTCGGCCGCGTCTCCTGACCGGGCGGCCCGTCCGGAGAGCGCGGGTTCGCCGGTGCGCGCGAACCGATGAGAGGGCGGTGCTTCATGAGAGGGCGGTGCTTCGTGAGAGGGCGGGTGCTTCGTGAGAGGGTCCGGGACATGACGATCAAGGTGCTGCTGGTCGACGACGAGCGGCTGATCCGGGCGGGGCTGGCGGCGATCATCAACGCCGAGGACGACCTGGCCGTGGTCGGCGAGGCGTCCGACGGCGCGGAGGTGCCGGACGCGGTGGCGCGCCTGCGCCCGGACGTGATCCTGATGGACGTGCGGATGCCGCGGCTGGACGGGATCCAGGCGACCCGCCACATCCTGGACACCGTCCGCGAGCCCCCGAAGATCATCGTGGTGACGACGTTCGAGAACGACGAGTACGTCTACGACGCGCTGAAGGCGGGCGCGAACGGGTTCCTGCTGAAGCGGACGCGGCCGGAGGAGATCCTGCAGGCGGTCCGGATGGTCGCGCACGGCGACACCCTGCTGTTCCCGGCGGCGATCCGGGAGCTGGCCGCCGCGCACGGGCCGTCGTCGGCCGGGGGGCGCGCGGCGCGCTGGCACGGCGACCTGACCGAGCGGGAGGCGGACGTGCTGCGCCTGGTGGCGAAGGGGCGTTCCAACGCCGAGATCGCGGGGGAGCTGTTCGTGAGCCCGCAGACGGTGAAGACGCACGTCGGGAACATCCTCGCCAAGCTGCAGGCGCGGGACCGGACGCAGGCGGTCATCCTCGCCTACGAGACGGGCTTCATCGTCCCCGGCTGACCGGCCGTTCGCCCGTGGCGTGAGGGGGTTCGCGGGCGCGCGCCGGGCGGGCATGATCGTCGGCATGAGGGACTTCCGGTTCGGGTTCAACTTCTTCGACATCGCCTCCCCGGGGGACTTCGTCGAGCGGTGCCGGCGGGGCGAGCGGTACGGCTACGACGTGGCGCAGGTCCCCGACCACCTCGGGTCGCCCGCGCCGTTCCCGACGATGGTCGCGGCGGCGGACGCGACGGAGCGGCTGCGGGTGGGCACGCTGGTGCTGAACGCCGCGTTCTGGAACGCGCACCTGCTGGCCCGCGAGATCGCGACCGCCGACCGGCTCACCGGCGGCCGGGTCGAGGTCGGCCTCGGCGCGGGGCACATGAAGTGGGAGTTCGACGCGGCGGGGATCGGCTGGGAGCCGTTCGCCGCCCGCGTCGAGCGGATGACGGCGCTGATCGGGGAGCTCGGGCGGCTGTTCGGCGGCCCGGACTACGCCGAGCGCCGGCCGGTCGCCGAGCACTACGGGCTCGCCGACCTCGCGCCGGTGCAGCGGTCGGGGTTCGGCGGGTCCGGCCCGCCGCTGCTGGTGGGCGGCACCGGCGACACGGTGCTGCGGGCCGCCGCCGAGCACGCCGACATCGTCGGCATCGCCGGGCTGTACCAGATCAAGGGGGAGCCGCCGGGGACGTTCCGGCTGGGGACGGCCGAGCAGGCGGCCGAGCGGGTGGCGTTCGCGCGCGCACACGCCGGGGACCGGGCGGACGCGATCGAGTGGAACGTGCTCGTCCAGCTCGTCGAGGTCACCCCGGACCGGCGGGCCGCGGCCGAGCGGCTCCAGGCGGCGCGCGCGCCGCACATGACCGTCGAGGAGGTGCTGGACACGCCGTTCGCGTTCATCGGCACGCACGAGCAGATCGCCGAGCAGGTGCGGGAGCGGCGCGAGCGGTTCGGCTTCTCGTACGTGACGGTGCACGGGCCGTTCATGGACGATTTCGGCCCGGTGGTCGAGCGGCTGCGCTGACCCGCCGCACCGGGGCGTCCGGCCCGTCTCCTAGAGTGAGCGAACGAGATTCTAGAACGAGCCTCTGGAAAGGACGACGATGGGCGCGACGTCTTCCGAGACCACCCCGCACTGGTTCGCCGGTGTGCCGCACTCGCTCGACTACCCGGACGTCCCGGTCGGCGCGATCCTCGCGGGCGCCGCGCGGCGCTGGGGCGACCGGACGGCCCTGCACCACGCCGGACGCGACCTGTCGTTCACCGACCTGGCGCGCGCGTCGGCCCGGTTCGCGCACGGGCTGATCGCGCGGGGCGTCGGCCGAGGCGACGTCGTCGCGCTGCACCTGCCGAACGTCCCGCAGTTCGCGATCGCCTACTACGGGACGCTGCTGGCGGGCGCGACGTTCTCGCCGTGCAACCCGCTGCTGCCGCCCGGCGAGCTGGCCTTCCAGCTCGCCGACTGCGGCGCGGCGGTGGTCGTCACGCTCGACCTGCTCGCCGGGTCGGTCGCGGAGGCCCTCGGCCGGACGAAGGTCCGCTCGGTCGTCGTCGCGGGCGCGGGCGGCGCCGGCGCCCCGGCGGACGTGGCGGGGCTGTGCGATGGCGCGTTCGCGGGCTGCGGCGTCGCGTTCGAGGAGGTCGGCGCGGGCCGTCCGGAGGAGTTCCCCGAAGTCGAGATCGACGTCCGCCGGGACCTGGCGCACATCGCCTACACGGGCGGGACGACGGGCCGCTCGAAGGGCGTCATGCTCCCGCACCGCAACGTGGTGGTGAACACGCTGCAGTTCGCCTGCTCCGGGACCGGGTCGGTGCCCGAGCTCGACGGCCACGGCGGCCTGACGATCCGCGCGGTCGGCCCGGAGGGCGAGTACCCGACGCCGCTCGGCGAGGGCGTCATCGTCAGCGTCGCGCCCTGGTTCCATGCGATGGGCACGGTCGGCTACCTCAACTCCCAGTTCATGACGGGGACGACGATCGTCAGCCACCCGCGCCTGGACGTCCCGGCGTTCCTGGCCGACATGGAGAGGTTCCGCGCCACCGCGCTCGGCGGCGCGCCCGCGATGTTCTCCGCGCTGCTGGCCGACCCGTCGTTCGCGGACCGCGACCTGTCGTCCGTGCGGGGCGTGCGGTCGGGCGCCGCGCCGCTGTCGCACGAGATGATCGCCCGGCTGCACGCCGCGTTCCCGGACGCGGTGGTCGTCGAGGCGTACGGGCTCAGCGAGGTGACGATGGGCGCGACCGCGAACCCGACGCACCGGTCGGGCGTGCGCAGGACCGGCACGGTCGGGGTGCCGGTCCCGGACGTCCGGGTGAAGATCGTCGCGGCGGACGCCCCGGCGGTGGACGAGTCGACCCCCGCGCTGCCGCCCGGCACGGAGGGCGAGGTGTGCGTGCACGGCCCGCAGGTCATGGCCGGCTACCTGAACCGCCCGGACGAGACCGCGGCGGTGCTGAGCCCGGACGGCTGGCTGCGCACGGGCGACGTCGGCGTGCTCGACGAGGACGGCTACCTGTCCATCGTCGACCGCAAGAAGGACATGCTCCTCTACAACGGCTACAACGTGTACCCGCGCGAGCTGGAGGAGAAGCTGCTCGCGCACCCCGCCGTCGCGGGCGCGGCCGTGGTCGGGCGCCCCGACCCGAAGGCGGGGGAGCTGCCGACCGCGTTCGTCGTCCGCTCCGGCGAGGTGACCGCGGACGAGCTGCTCGCGCACGTCAACGCCGCCGTCGTGCACTACAAGAAGCTGCGCGAGGTCCGCTTCGTCGACGAGATCCCCGTGTCGGCCGCCGGCAAGGTCCTGAAGCGGGAGCTCCGCGCGTCGCTGTGACGGCCGCTCAGCGCAGCGACGCGGCGAACTCCAGCACCCGCGCCGCGTCGCCGCGCGGGCTGATCAGCAGGTCGGTCGCGCCGGCGTCGGCGAAGCGGCGCAGCTCCCGCTCCACCGCCGCCTCGTCGCCCGCGACGACCGTCTCGTGCACGCCGGACAGCCCCTGCCGGTCGAGGATCGCCCGGTAGCCGGGGAACCCCGACGCGGCGGCGTACTGCTCGGCCAGCTCCCGGCGGGCGCGGTCGGGGTCGGTGGTGAGCGCGACGACGACGCCCGCCAGCACGCGCGGCGCGGGCCGTCCGGCGGCCTCGGCGGCCCGGGTGATCGACGGCACGATGTGGTCGGCGATCGCGGCGGCGCCGGTCCAGGTCGTCACGGTCCCGTCGGCGAGCTCGCCGGCGACCCGGAGCATCGCCGGGCCGAGCGCGGAGACGATCACCGGCGGCGGTGTCGCGCCGGGCGCGTCCACCGTCCCGACCGCGGTGAGCGTCTCGCCGCGGTACTCGACGTCCTCGCCGCGCAGCAGCGGGCGCAGCGCCGACAGGTACTCGCGGACGTGCCGCGCGGGCCGCTCGTAGGGGATGCCGTGCCCGCCCTCGATGACCGGTGGATGGCTCGGCCCGATCCCGAGCGTGAAGCGCCCGCCGGCCATCGCGGCCGCGGTGAGAGCCTGGCTCGCCAGCGCGATGGGGTGCCGCGGCCAGGTCGGGACGACCGCGGTGCCGACCTCCAGTCCGGGCGTCTCCCGCCCGGCGAGGGCGGCGGCCATGAGGCCGTCCCAGGACGGGACGTGGCCGAAGAACACGCTGTCGAGCCCCGCGTCGCGCGCCAGGCGGGCCTGGGCGACGACGTCGTCCAGCGGTGCCCCCGCGGCGATGGCGAACATTCCGATGCGCATGGACCGCTCCTAACATGAACCTGATGTTCCGCTTCTGCTTACGGGCACAGGGTAACCTGAACCTGAGGTTCCGCTTGACCGGAGGAGGGGGACGGTGCGCGCCGACGCCCGCCGCAACCGCGAGCGCATCGTCGCGTCCGCGCTGGACCTGTTCGCCGCGCGCGGATGCGCGGTGAGCATGGACGACATCGCGCGCGAGGCCGGCCTCGGCGTGGGCACGCTCTACCGGCACTTCCCGGACCGGCGCGCCCTCGTCGAGGAGATCGCCGTGTCCGCGCTGCTGCGGTTCCGCGACCGGATCGCCGAGCTGCGGGCCGTCCCGCCAGGGGAGGCGCTGGCGCTGGCCGTGGAGCACTGCGCCGGCGAGCCGTTCGCGCTGATCAAGTCGCTCGCCGGGGACGGGCCCGCGCCGCCCGAGCGGCTGGAGCTCCAGGCCGAGGTCGACGCCCGGCTGGCGGAGCTCGCCGCGGCGGCGCAGGACGAGGGGACGGTCCGCGGCGACATCCGCCCGGCGGAGGTGATCGAGATCATCAGCATGGCCGTCTGCCGCCCCGGCGCCCGCGCGGGCGACCCCGTCACCCGCGTGGTGCTGGACGGCCTGCGCGCCCGGCCCTGAGCGGACCCCGCCGGATCCTCAATCGCCGCTTACACCTCGTTTACCTGCGAGTAGCTACAAAAGAGACAGTAGATACAAAAGGTGACGATCGGGGGATCATGGACGCTTCGACCCTGTCCGACCTGCGCAAGCCCCGCCCCTACCCGGCCGTCTCGGTGCTGATGCCGACGCACCGGTCCGCGCCCGGCAACCGGCAGGACCCGATCCGGCTCCGCAACCTGCTCGCCGAGGCCCGCCGCCGGCTGCACGACGACATCCGGGTGACGGGCGGCACCGCCGACCACGTGGTGCACGCCCTGGAGCGGGCCGCCGCCGAGATCGACCTGCGGCACGCCTCCGACGGCCTCGTCCTGTTCGCGGCGCCCGACGGCGAGCACCACGCGTTCACCATCTCCCAGCCGGTGGACGAGCGCGTCGTCGTCGACACCGGGTTCGCCACCCGCGACCTCGTCGCCGCCTACACCCGCTCCCCGCGCTACTGGCTGCTGTCGCTGTCGGACCAGCGCACCCGGCTCTGGGGCGGGCAGGGCGAGGAGCTGACCGAGCACACCCGCGACGGGTTCCCCATCGTCCCCGAACCCGTCGACGAGATCGACGCGGGGCGGATGGCGCGGCGCAGCGCCCGCGACAGCGAGGACGAGCCGCACCGACGGGCCGCCCGCGACGTCGTCGCCGCCCTCGACCACGTCCTCGCCCGCGACCGGCGGCCCGTCCTCGTCGCCGGCGTCACCCGCCACCAGGCGTTCTTCGACGAGGCCGCCGGCTCCCACATCAGCGTCGCCGGGCGCGTCGACGGCAGCTACGAGGGCGCCGCGCCGAGCGCCCTCATCGAGGCGGCCCGGCCCGCCCTGCACGCCTACGAGGACCTCCGCGAGGTCGGGGTGCTCGCCGAGCTGGAGGCGGCGCGCAGCATCCAGCGCTACGCCGGCGGCCTCCTCGAGGTGGCCCGGCTGGTCGAGGAGGGCCGCGGCGAGCACCTGGTCGTCGAGCGCGGCTACTACGCGCCCGCCGTGCGCACCGACGGCGAGCTCGTCCCGGTCGACGGCATGCCGGGCGTCCTCAAGGGCGCGGACGTCGTCGACGACGTGGTGGACGACGTCATCGAGACGGCCCTGGAGTACGGCGGCGAGGTGACGTTCGTCTCCGACGGCTTCCTGGTCGACCACGGCCGCATCGCGCTGGTCACCCGCTACTGACCGCAGGACGGGTCGTGCCACGCGACCCAGTGGATCGTCGCCCACGACGTGTTCGCGTGGGGCTGCCATCCGGCCGGGTGGCCGGGCCACGACGCGTCCGGGGACGTCCCGTCCGGTGTCTGCACCAGGACCGTGCAGACACCGGACGCGGGCTGCTCGCGGCGGACGTCGATGCGGCCGATGCGCGTCCACCACACCGGATGGATGAGCATCGTCCGCACCTCCCAGCCGACCGACGCGTCCGCGACGACGCCGCCCTCCGGCGCGCCGGGCAGCGGCGACGCGGGCCGCACCCGGTCCGGATGCATGCCGAACAGGAAGACGAGCGCGGCCAGGTTCGTCACCGCCAGCGCGGACGCCGCCACGACCGTCCCCGCCCTCGGGACGCGGCCCAGCGCGACGAACCCGCACAGCAGCCCGAGCGCGGCGAACGATGCGGCCGTCAGGTGCAGCGCGCCGCGGTCGCCCGTCAGGAACGACGTCTCCGGGAAGTCGAACCCGATGAACTTGTAGGTGTGCAGCCGTTCGCCCGCGTAGAGGTGCACCCACAGCCCCGCCGCGCCGACGATGGCGGCCGCGGCCACGACCAGCCCCACCGCCCTGCGCAGGCCCACCCGCAACAGCGCCGCCGCACCCGCCAGCGCGTACACCAGCGCCACGCACGACAGGTACCGCCCGTACGCGTAGTTGCCCACGCGGTGCTCGTCCGGCAGCGCGGCGGACGACGCGTACGCGATCCCGAACGTCACGGTGAGCAGCACGCCCGCCATGACCCGGTCCGCGGCGTCCGCCCGCCGCCGCACCAGCACGGCGACGACGGCCGCCAGGCCGACCCCGCCGAGCCCCCACGTGGAGACGGCCAGGTACCAGATCTGCCCGGCCGCCCCGGACAGCGCCCACGCCTGCCCCGCGCCCGTGGTGAACCGCGCACCGAGGTTCTCGGCGAGGTCGCGCGCCCCCGCCGGGTACAGCTCGGCGCGGACGTGCCCGTTGACGGCCGCCGCGACCAAGTAGCCGCCCGCAGCGACCGCCAGCCCCGCGCCTCCGGCGGCGATGGTGGCCCAGCGCCTCCGCACGATGCCGACGACCGTGAGCGCCGCCAGCGTCACGACATGGACGGCCAGGACGACCTCGCCGCGGCTGTGCACCGCCGCCGCGAACACCGCCACCAAACTCGCCACCCCCGCATCCCGAACCATCGCCGCGCCCCGGAAACGGAGCGGCCCGTCAGACGCGGCCTGACCAGCAAGCCCCAGCCAGTGACCCCGGCCACGCGGCGACCGGAACCGTCGCGATCGCGTGCGAAGCCAAGTTCGAGCCTGCGAGAACTTGATCGCGCAGCGAGCCGCCAGGCGAGTCGGAGCGATGCAGCGATCGCGCGCATTGCCCGCCGAAGGAAGGCCCCCCAGGGCCTGACGCCAAGGGCGATGCAATAGGCACACCCAGGTGAGGACGATCGTGGGGAGGACGGCGTCGGCGAGGACGAACTCGCCGAAGAAGGCGGTGGCGGGGAGGAGTGCGGCGCCCCAGGCGAGGGGGAGCGCGGTGCGGCGGGAGAGGCCGAACCGGCGGGCGGCGAGGTAGCCGAGGGGGAACAGGGCCGCGCCGATCACCGCGTTGATCGCGAGGGCGATCGTGTAGACGGTGACGGGGTCGTGCGAGAACCCGTAGGCGGGGGCGAGTAGTGCCGCGTATCCGCCCTGGTAGAAGGTGTTTCCGGACATGTCGCCGCCGTGCCCGCCGGACAGGAGGCGCGCGGCGAGCAGGTAGCCGGTCTCGTCGGGGTTGGCGACGGGACCCGTGCGCGCGCGGGCGAACCACAGCCGGACGCAGACCTGCGCGGCGAAACCGGCGGCGAGCAGCCACGGCAGGGCGCGGTGGCGCCGGGTGCGCGGGGGAGCGTCCGGGGCGGGCCGCAGGACCGGAGCGATCTGGAGGGTCATGGGCCCCACCGTCCGGGCGGGACGTCATCGCCGTGTCGGCGGAATGTCCGGATCCTGTGACATGAGTGGGAGGACGTGACCGGTCCGCCCAATAATGTCGGGGTGGCGAGCATTCTCTTTGTCGAGGACGATCCGTCGGCGCGGACCGCGCTGGAGCTGGCGCTGACCCGCCAGGGGCACCGCGTAACCTCGCGCGCCACCGGGGAGGACGGCCTGGAGGCGCTGCGCGCCCGCCGCCCGGAGATCGCGATCCTGGACGTGATGCTGCCGGGCATCGACGGGATCGAGGTGTGCCGGCGGATCCGCCGCGGCGACCCGCTGCCGGTGATCCTGCTCACCGCGCGCGGCGACGACCTGGACGTCGTCCTCGGCCTGGAGGCGGGCGCCGACGACTACGTGGTGAAGCCGGTCGAGCCGCGGGTGCTGGACGCGCGGATCCGGGCGGTGCTGCGCCGCGCGGAGACCCGCGCCGACATCGCCGCGTACGGCGACCTCGTGATCGACCGCGCGTCGCTGAAGGTCACCAAGGCGGGGACCGACGTCCGGCTCACCCCGACGGAGCTGCGGCTGCTGCTGGAGCTGTCGCGGCGGCCGGGGCAGGCGCTGACCCGCCAGCACCTGCTGGCGGAGGTGTGGGAGCACACCTATCCGGGGGACTCGCGGCTGGTGGACGCCTGCGTGCAGCGGGTCCGCGCGAAGATCGAGGACGAGCCGGCGGAGCCGCGGCTGATCGAGACCGTGCGCGGTTTCGGCTACCGGTTCACGGCGCCGTGAGGCTGCTGCGGCGGGTCACCGGGCTGCGGATCCGGCTCGTCGCCGCGTTCACGGTGGTGGCGCTGCTGGCGTCGGTGCTGGCGTCCGGCATCTCGTACGTGCTGCTGCGGCGGGTGATGCTGCAGCGGACGCAGGACGCGGTGCTGACCCAGATCCGCAACACCCTCGCGCAGCAGATCCCGGAGCAGATGCCGCCCGACACCGAGCTGCTCATCGCCGACCAGGTGCAGCGGGTGCTCTCCGCGCCGGGGCGGACGGTGGTGGCGGTGCCCGTGCCGCTCGACGGGAGCGCCCCGGTGCCCCCGCCCGGCTCACTGGACGTGCCGGTGAGCAGGGACTTCGCGCGCCGGGCGACGCACGGCGTGGTGTTCCAGCGGATCGTGGTCAAGTCCCGTCCGGGGCTGGAGGGGCATCCGTACCTGCTGGTCGGCGCCCGCGCGACCGGTTACAGCACGACGGTGGACGAGCCGCAGCGGACCACGCCGCCGATGGTGTTCGTGTCGGTGAGCCTGTCCCGGGAGGCGGCGGACCTGCGCTCGCTGACCCGGGCGCTCGTCGTCGCGGACGCCGCCGCGCTGCTCGCGGCGCTGCTGCTCGCGCTGCTCGCGACCCGCGGGGTGCTGCGGCCGGTGCGCAGGCTCGGCGCGGCCGCCCGCGCGCTGGGCGACGGGCGGCTGTCGACGCGGGTCCGGGTGCGGGGCCACGACGAGCTCGCCGATCTCGCGCACACCTACAACCACGCCGCCGCCGCGCTGGAGCGGACCGTGACGGAGCTGCGCGCGATGGAGGCGGCGTCCCGGCGGTTCGTCGCGGACGTCTCGCACGAGCTGCGCACGCCGCTGACCTCGATGATCGCGATGACGGACGTGCTGGCGGAGGAGGCGGGGGACGACGGGGGCGCGGCGCGGCTGGTGGCGGAGGAGACCCGCCGGCTCGGCGGGCTGGTGGAGCACCTGATCGAGATCAGCCGGTTCGACGCGGGCGCCGCGGCGCTCGTGCTGGACGACGTGAACGTCGCGGAGGCGGTCGCCGGCACGCTGTCGGCGCGCGGCTGGCCGGGCCGGGTGGCGGTGGAGGGGCCGGCGGACCTGTTCGTCCGGGCGGACCCGCGCCGGCTCGACGTCATCGTGGCGAACCTGGTCGGCAACGCGCTGAAGCACGGCGGCCCGCCGGTCACGCTGCGCTTCGGCCCGGAGCGGCGGGACGAGCCGGGCGTGGTGGTCACCGTCGCCGACCGCGGCCCCGGCATACCGGACGACCTGCTCGGCGTGGTCTTCGACCGGTTCGTGAAGGCGGAGGCGGCCCGATCCCGCAGCGAGGGCAGCGGGCTCGGGCTGTCGATCGCGAAGGAGAACGCCGTCCTGCACGGCGGGACGCTGGAGGCCGCCAACGGGCCGGACGGGGGAGCGGTGTTCACGCTGTGGCTGCCCGCCCGCCACGACGACGAGGACGGCGACGAGGACGGCGGGGACGGCAAGGGCGGCGCGGACGGGAGCGAGGACGGGGAGGACGCGTGAGGAAGCCATCGGGACGAGCGGGCCGAGCGCTCGCCATGGCGGCCACGGCGGCGGCGGTGATCGCGGCGGCGGCGGGCTGCGGCGTCCGTCCGACGAGCGTGCTCAGCGCGGGCAGCATGCCGGTCGCCGACGGGAGGGCCTCCACCATCACCGTCTACCTGGTGAAGGACCGCGCCCTGTACCCGGCCGTCCGCCCGGGGCTGCCGGGCCATCCGTACCTCGCGCTCGCGCAGCTCGGCGTCCCCGTCACCTCCGAGGAGCGCCGCGCCGGGCTGTACACCGACGTCCGGCCGCAGGAGATCAGCGTGACGCAGGACGGCCCGCCCGGCACGCTCACCGTGTGGGTGGACGATCCGGGTCCGCGGGGGCTGCGGCCGGGGCCCGGGTCGCGCTGGCCGCGGCTGGCGCTCGCGCAGGTCGCCTGCACCGCCCAGGCCGTCCCCGGGGTGAAGGGGGTGCTGCTGGAGGCGCCCGACGAGGCGTCCGGGCACGACCGCGTCCCGCTGGACTGCGGGGACTTCGCCGACCTGCGCTGATCAGCCCTTGGTGAGCCAGCGGGTCGCGACGTCGCCGAGCACCGACCGGATCGCGAGGATCGCGATGCCGAGCATCAGCACCGGCCCGACGACCCAGTGCTCGACCTTGCCGTTGGTGCGGGGGACCACCGGCATCTCGATCCGCCAGGGCAGCGGCCAGAACACCGGGCAGCCGCGCGGTGTGAGGCAGTCCCCGGCCACGTGCGCGAGGCAGCCGAGGGTGACCGCGAACCCGACGAAGCTCATGTCGATGTTGTGCATCAGCCAGACGGCGATCAGCGCCAGCGCGCAGTCCGCCAGCGCGGACTGCGGCTCGCGGCCCTCGAAGTCGAGGCCGACGCCGCGCAGCCCCAGCCCGACGATCATGAACAGGCAGGCCCACCACGCGTACACGTAGTGGGTGGCGAGGGTGTCCATCGCCCAGCCGATGCCGACCGCGAACAGGATCGAGTGGGTGGCGTGCCGGTGCCCGCCCGAGATCTTCCCGATCCACTTGCACATGTGGTGGGTGATGGGCCCGTAGGTGTTGGCGATGCGCCCGTTGTGGTGGTCGATGTCGGGCAGGATCGCCGCGCCCGCGCAGACCACCGCGCCCGCCGCGACCTGCTCGGGCGACAGCGACACCGCGAAGTCGCCGAGCAGCTTCTCCTGTCCGAGCACCGGCACCGCGGCCAGCCACGCCAGCGCGCCGCTCAGCGCGTGCGTCTTCCCCATCATGGGCAGTTCCCCCGCCTTCCGCACACCGTCCGCCGCCCGGTTCAGGGCGGGACTCTAGCCCGCTACTGATCGTTTTCAGCGGCGGCGCGCCGAAGCGGATGCCACGTCCCTTTGATGCGGAATGCGGCGCGTGGGTTCCGCGCTCAGGCGGGGAGCCCGTCGTGGCGGGCGCGGGCGGCGACGACGGCCTCGACGTTCTCCTCGGCCCAGTCGGTGATCGCCTGGATCGGCTTGCCGAGCGACAGGCCGAGCGGGGTCAGCGCGTACTCGACGCGCGGCGGCACCTCGGCGAAGACGTGCCGGGTGAGCAGGCCGTCGCGTTCCATGGCCCGCAGCGTCTGGGTAAGGACCTTGGGGGTGACGCCGCCGATCAGGCGGCGGAGCTCGGTGAAGCGGCGCGGCCCGTCGGTGAGGCTCAGCACGACCAGCACCGACCACTTGTCGCCGATCCGGTCGAGGATGAGCCGGGTCGGGCAGCCGGGATCGAACGCGTCGCCTCTCATGGTTTCCAGAGGGTACCAATGTCACGTTGAAGTAACCAGTATCCGATGGATACCTTCACTCGGCACGGAGTTCCAGGAGGACGACATGAAGATTCTGCTGATCGGCGCCACCGGGATGATCGGGCGGCGGATCGCCGCCGAGGCGCGCGGGCGCGGCCACGAGGTCACCGGCGTGACCCGCAGCGGCAACGAGGGGACGCGGAAGGCCGACGCGGCCGACGCCGCCGCCGTGGCCGCCCTCGCGGAGGGCCACGACGCGGTGGTGGTGGCGATCTCGCCGCCCCGCGACGGCTCCGACCCGGAGGGGCCGGTGCTGGAGGCGGGCCGCGCCGTGCTGGACGCGGTGCGCCGGGCCGGGGTCCGGCGGCTGGTCGTGGTCGGCGGCGCGGGCAGCCTGGAGGTCGCGCCCGGCGTCCGGCACGTGGACGAGCCCGGCTTCGTCGAGGCCTACAAGCCCGAGGCGCTGGCCCACGCCGCCCTGCTCGACGCCATCCGCGCCGAGGCGGGCGACCTCGACTGGACCTACGTCTCGCCCGCGGCGGTGATCGAGCCCGGCGAGCGGACCGGGGTCTTCCGCCTCGGCGGCGACCAGCTGCTCCGCGACGCCGCCGGCGACAGCCGTATCAGCGCCGAGGACTACGCCGTCGCGCTCGTCGACGAACTCGAGAACAACGAGGCGATCGGCCGCCGCATCACCGTCGCGTACTGAGCCGCCGGCCGCACCGCGCACCGAACCGCCGGCTGCACCGCGCACCGAACCGCCGGGGGTCAGTGCTTGCGCGACGGCGCCCCGATCAGGCGCCACGCGCCGGACTCCTCGCCCGGCTCGTACGGAGAGTCCAGCCGCTTCGCGAGGACGCCGGGCAGCCCCTGCTCCGCGGCCGTCGCCCGCACCGCGTCGCCGTCGCCCGGGTACCACGGCGCCGTCTGCCACGTCGGCCCCGACAGGTCCAGCTCGTCCAGCCGGGCGCGGCGCTCCCGGTACGGGACGTCCAGCAGCGGCCGCCCGTCCAGATGCGGCACATCGAAGATCATGTAGGTCTCGCGGCCGTCCAGCACGGCCAGCTCCCCGTCCAGCACCGCCGGGCGCGCGCCGAGCCGGCCGCCGAGCCGCGAGCCGAGCCCGCCGGGGCCGTCCACCGGGCGGCCCCGGCCGTCGGTGAACCGCGTCCGGCCGCCCTCCACGTACGCCAGCAGCCGCCGGCCGCCCCACGCGAACTCGAACCCCCACGCGTCCTGGTCGCGCGGCAGCCGGGCCCGCCGCACCGGCCGCATCGGGCGCAGCGACTCCGGCAGCGGCTCGGCGTCCGGGTCCGCCGGCGGGTCCATCCGGTGGATCATCCAGTTCTTGCCGCGCGTCCTGAACAGCACGTACCGGCCCGACACCCGCGAGCCGTGGATGACGACCTTCACCTCGCGCTCGGACCACTTCTCCGTCTCGTACGTCCCGCGGTCCCAGATCATCACCGTGCCGCCGCCGTACTCGTCCTGCGGGATGTCGCCCTCGAACGTCGCGTACTCCAGCGGATGGTCCTCGGTGTGGACGGCCAGGTGGTTGGTCTTCGGGCTCCACGGCAGGCCCTTCGGCACGGCCCACGAGACGAGCACGCCGTCCCGCTCGAACCGCAGGTCCCAGTGCAGGCTGGAGGCGTGGTGCTCCTGGACGACGAACGTGTCGTCGTCGCCGTGCGGCAGCGCCTTCTCCTCGGGGACGGGCTCGGGGGTCTTCCGGGGGTCGCGCTTGCCGCGGTACTCGGCGAGCCGGTCGCCCTTCCGCGCGTCCTTCTTGCCCTTCTTCTCCGTCACGCCCGCCACATACCCGCGATCAGCGGATGAAGACGGCCCCGGCGGCGGCGAGCACGGCCGGGTACAGCTAGCGGATGAAGACGGCGTAGTCGGCGAGGTCGCCGGTCAGCTGCGGCGGCAGGCCCGCCACCGCCGACATCTCCTCGGCGGACACGAACCCGCCGGTCTCCGATCGCACCCGCTCGATCTTCCCGGCCAGCTCCGGGGTGATGCCGGGCAGCAGCGTCAGCGCCTCCGCCGGCGCGTGGTTGACGTCGATCAGCCCGCCGTCCTGGTACTGGCGCGGCAGGTCGGGGCGGCCGATCCGGAGCTCCTTGGCGAGGCCCGGGTCGCTCGCCGCGAGCTCCCGCGCCTTCTCGCGCAGCAGCCGCTGCCGCCGCACCCGCTCCACGACGGCCTCGTTGTCGATGCCCGCCAGCCCGTGCGGGTCGAACACGCGGCGCCGGATGAGGAACGCGTGTCCGCAACCGACCACCGCGAGGAGGAACAGCAGCACCCCCACGGCCTGCTGCGTGCCGTCCTGCTTGCCGATGTCCGGCAGCAGGTACAGCATCAGCGAGAAGATGCCGATGTAGACCGCCGACGACACCAGCAGGTGCGCGCTGCGCCGCCACAGCGCCGCCGCCGCGAACGTGAACGGCGTCGCGTACCCGAGCGTCAGGAACGGCAGCGCCGCCCACGTCACGCTCAGCGCGGCCCGCCCGGGAGGCATGCTGTCGGACGGGACCCTCGGCTCGTACGGCGCTGGAGCGTTCATCAGGCGGATTCTCCCGGCCGGGTCGCAGACTGAACGGGACGCTAGGTCGACGGAACGGTCACGGGAGGGTGAGGATTTCGTGGCCGTCCTCGGTCACCAGCAGCGTGTGCTCGAACTGCGCGGTGCGCTTGCGGTCCTTGGTGACGACGGTCCAGCCGTCGTCCCAGATGTCGTAGTCGTAGGTGCCGAGGGTCAGCATCGGCTCGACGGTGAACGTCATGCCCGGCTCGATGATCGTCGTGGCGTTCGGGTCGTCGTAGTGCGGGACGACCAGCCCCGAGTGGAACGTGGTCCCGATGCCGTGCCCGGTGAAGTCGCGGACGACCCCGTACCCGAACCGCTTGGCGTAGGACTCGATGACCCGCCCGATCACGTTCAGCGCGCGGCCCGGCTTGACCGCCCTGATGCCCCGCATCGTCGCCTCGCGGGTCCGCTCCACCAGCAGCCGCGACTCCTCGTCCACGTCGCCGCACAGGAACGTCGCGTCGGTGTCGCCGTGTACGCCGTCGATGAACGCGGTGATGTCGACGTTGATGATGTCGCCGTCGCGCAGCACGGTGTCGTCGGGGATGCCGTGGCAGATCACCTCGTTGATCGAGGTGCACAGCGACTTCGGGAAGCCCCGGTAGCCGAGGGTGGACGGGTAGGCGCCGTGGTCGAGCATGAACTCGTGGCCGATGCGGTCCAGCTCGTCGGTGGTGATCCCGGGCCGGACGTGCTTGCCGACCTCCTCCAGCGCCTGCGCCGCGATCTTGCCGGCGACCCGCATTTTCTCGATGATCTCAGGGGTCTTGACGTCCGGCTCGCCGGTCTTCGGCCGCTTCTTCCCCACGTACTCCGGGCGCGGGATCTGCGCCGGGACCTTGCGCATGGGCGAGACGTTGCCGGGACGGAGAAGCTGGGTCGTCATAGTGATGGAGTGTAGTCAGCGGGATCCGGGCAACGAATCCCGCCGAGCCTTGGATCGGAAGGAGCGCCGATGGCCGGTGACGACGGTGACTGGTGGTTCTGCCTGAAGCACATGAAGGTCGAGCACGGGCCCGGCTGCCCGAACAAGGACCGGATGGGCCCGTACCCGACCGAGAGCGCCGCCGCCGGCGCGCTGGCGCTGGCCCGCGAGCGCAACGAGGCCTGGCGCAAGGACAACGGAGAGGACTAGCCGGGGCTAGTCGACGGTCGGGCCGGTGACCGCCTCGAGCAGCCGGGCGAGGCGGTGCCGCAGGCCGCGGGCGCCGCGCGCGGGCTCCTCGCCCGCCGCGGCGCTCACCAGGTGCTGCGCGCCGTCGAACGACAGCAGCGCCTCGCCCGCCGGGACGGTCAGCGCCTCGTGCGCGAGGCCCTCCAGCTCGCGGTCGCCGCCGTCGAGGGCGAGGATCGTGGCGCCGACGCGGCGCGCGTCGTCGACCCGTTCCAGCAGCGGGACGGGCGCCTCGTCCTCGGCGACGACGAACAGCGTCTCGCCGCGGCGCGCCTCCTCCAGCCGGGACAGCCCGATGCTGAGGTGCGGCGGCGCGTCCTGCGGCGGCGACCAGCGCACCAGGGTGGGCGCGAGGCCCGGGGCGTCGCCGAGCCGCGACTCGTCGTCCAGGTGCGCGGCGAGGTGCCAGGGGTCGCCGCCGGGCGTGCCGACCAGCAGCAGCCCGCCGGGGGTGCGGGAGGTGACCCGCAGCGCGCGTCCGAAGTCCTGGGTGCGCTCCAGCCAGCCGGTGGCGGACAGCACCTCGCGCAACATCACGATCTGCTCGGCGTCCACCGGTCCATGGTGCCGCACGGGACGCGGGCGGCACGCCGGTTTCGCGCGAGCCGGGAGGGCGACGCGCGGCGGCCGGAGGGCCGCCTGGCAGACTCGGCGGCATGACTGAGCAGCAGCAGAGGACTCCCTACGACCTCCCCGACGTCACCGGCCTCACCATCGGCATCCTCGGCGGCACCGGGGACCAGGGGAAGGGCCTGGCGCGCCGGTTCGCGCTGGCCGGGCACCGCGTGGTCATCGGGTCGCGGAAGGCGGAGCGCGCGCAGCAGGCGGCTGACGATCTCGGCGCGGACCTGCCGGTGTCGGGCGCGGAGAACGAGGCCGCCGCGGGCGGCGCCGACGTGGTGGTCGTCGCGGTGCCGTGGGAGGGGCACAAGGCGCTGCTGGAGTCGCTGCGCGAGGTGCTCGCCGGCAAGATCGTCGTGGACTGCGTGAACCCGCTCGGCTTCGAGAAGGGCAAGGGCGCGTTCGCCCTGCCGGTCGAGGAGGGCAGCGCCGCCGAGCAGGCCGCGTCGGTCCTGCCGGACAGCCGCGTCGTCGCCGCGTTCCACCACGTGTCCGCCAAGCTGCTGCTGGACCCCGAGGTGGACGAGATGGAGCTGGACGTCCTCGTCCTCGGCAACGACCGCGAGGCCACCGACCTGGTGCAGGCGCTCGCGGGACGCATCCCCGGCATGCGCGGCGTCTACGGCGGCCGGCTGCACAACGCCGGGCAGGTCGAGGCGTTCACCGCGAACCTGATCTCGATGAACCGCCGCTACAAGGCCCACGCCGGCCTGCGCATCACCGACGTCTGACGGGCGGTCCCGTCCGCGAAGGGCCGCTCCGGCTGCGGAGGGCCGCTCCTGTCCGAGAAGGGCGGCTCCGGGCAGCGGCCGGGGGCGGCCCTTCGCGTCACGCGGGCCCGACGACATTTCCGGCCAAGATCGCGGCGGTTTGTTGGGGACTTCCGACCAAGCGTCCGGAGGCGTCCCCCGGTTAGTGTGCCGGTGATGGGCCGTCGAGGGACCGGCCCTCGGACCACGCGCGCCGGCCGGGCGACGGCCGGACCCGTCCGGCGGGCCGACGGGGTGGACTGCCGTGCTCGCATACATCGTCCGGCGCTTCCTGAGCGCCGCCGTCATGCTCCTGCTGGTCACGCTCGTGACGTTCGGCACGTTCTTCTGGCTGCCGAAGCTCGCCGGGCAGACGACCGACCAGATCGCCGCGTCGTACGCCGGGCGGGCGTCGACGCCCGAGGCGATCGAGGCGACGAAGGAGCGGCTCGGCCTGGACCAGCCGGTCCTCGTCCAGTACTGGCACTACCTGAAGGCGATCGCGGTCGGCCGGGACTACGACGCCGGCCCGGTCACCGACCACTGCCCGGCGCCGTGCCTGGGCTACTCGTTCCGCAGCAGCCAGCCGGTGCTCGGGACGCTCCTCGACCGGGCGCCCGCGACGGCGTCGCTGGCGTCGGGCGCCGCGCTCCTGTGGCTCGCCGGGGGCATCGCCACCGGGGTGGTGTCGGCGCTGCGCAAGGGGTCGTTATGGGACCGCGCGACCATGATCGTCGCGCTGAGCGGGGTGTCGCTGCCGATCTACTTCACCGGCCTGGTCTCGCTCGCCCTGTTCTCCTACACGTGGCGGATCCTGCCCGGCGGCGGCAGCTACCGGCCGCTGACCACCGATCCGGGGATGTGGTTCCGGGCGCTGGTGCTCCCGTGGGTGACGCTCGCCTTCCTCTACGCGGCCATGTACGCGCGGCTGACCAGGGCGGGGATGCTCGAGACGATGAACGAGGACTTCGTCCGCACCGCCCGCGTCAAGGGGCTGCCGGAGGCGGCCGTCGTCGTCAAGCACGCGCTGCGCGCCTGCATGACGCCGATCGTCACCGTGTTCGGCCTCGACCTCGGCCTCCTGCTGGGCGGGGCGGTGCTGACCGAGAACACCTTCAGCATCCCCGGCCTGGGCGAGCTGGCGATCACGTCGATCCAGAGCGGCGACCTGCCGATGGTCCTCGGCGTCACGCTGCTCACCGCGGTCTCGGTGGTGGTGTTCAACCTGGTCGTCGACCTGCTGTACGCGGTCATCGACCCGCGGGTGCGGCTCGGCTGACAGGGCTGGGCGCCCGTGCCGCGCGGGGGCGCGGGGGACAGGGCGTGGCGCGTTCCGGCCAGGAAGGCGACAATGGCGGGAGCGGTAGCCGACCGCGGCGCGTCCAAGTGCTGACGTTGGGGCATGGACGAGACGGGCGGGCGCGGCGCACGGCGGCGCCCGCCGTGGGTTCTGTGGCGGCGGTCCCGCCGCGCCGGCTCCGGCGCCGCCTATGATCGGCATGCGACAGGGCAGGTGAAGATGAGGCAGATCCGGTCCGCGGACCCGTGGAGCACGTTCCTGGCCCCTCCGGGGCGGGCCGCCGGGTCCGGGGTGCCCGCCGCGCCGGACGCCCCCGGGGCGCCGCACGCGCGCGGTGACGCGGGCGAGGCGGGCGAGGCCGGCGGCGGTGACGTGTACGGGCGGGTGCTCGACCACCTGCGGTCCGCGGACGGTCCGCTGTCGCTGGCGGAGATCCGGCACGCGACCGGGCTCGGGCTGCTGGAGGTGGCGGGCGCGGTGGAGCGGCTGCGCGACCGCGGGCTGGTCTCGATCGAGCGGGAGATCGACGAGGTCGTCCGGCTGACCGGGCGGTGATCGGGACCGGATGGTCGGATACCTCGTCACGGTCTCGCTGAGCTGCCTGGTCGGCGTCGCCGAGCTGGTCAGCCGGTACCGGGACCGTCCCACCACGCTGGTCCGGGTGCCGAGCACCTGGGCCTACGTGCTGATCAACGGGGGCGCGGGCGCCGGGTCGCTGCTGCTCCTGCACACCTTCGGCTGGCGGTTCGGGGTGGCGGCGCCGGACGTGGCCGCGGCGACGCAGGTGCTGGTCGCGAGCCTCGGCTCGATGATGGTGTTCCGCAGCGCGGTGTTCACCGTCCGGGTGGGGGACGAGGACGTCGCGGTCGGGCCGAGCACGCTGCTGACGTCGCTGCTGGCCGCCGCGGACCGGGGCGTCGACCGGATGCAGGCCAAGACCCGCGCGCAGGAGGCGGGGGAGATCATGCGCGGGGTCTCGTTCGCCAAGTCGAGGCTGGCGCTGCCGACGTACTGCCTCGGGCTGCTGCAGAACGTCTCCGCCGAGGACCAGGCGGACCTGCGCACGGCGGTGGACGCGCTCGCGGGCAGCGAGATGACCGACGGGCAGATGGCCCTCAACCTGGGGCTGCTGCTGATGAACGTGGCGGGCCCGGACGTGCTGCGCTCCGCCGTCGACACGCTGCGGGACGAGATCATGGCGGGCGCTCCGCCCGCCGTCCCGGCGCCGCGCAACGGCCAGGCCGGCGAGGGCCGGGCGAACGGCGGCGAGCTGGTCCGCTCCAACCCGGACCAGTAGCCGCCGCCCTCCCGGCCCTCGCCGGTCGGCGGGCGAACTCAGTGGTAGGTGTGCTCGGGGGCGGGGTAGGCGCCGCTGACGACCTCTTCGGCGTAGCTGCGCGCGGCGTCGCCGAGCACGGTGCCGATGTCGGCGAACTTCTTGACGAACTTCGCGGTGTGCGGGGTGAGGCCGGCCATGTCCTGCCAGACGAGCACCTGCGCGTCGGTCTGGTTGCCGCCGCCGATGCCGATCGTCGGGATGGACAGCGACGAGGTGACGCGCGCGGCGAGGTCCTCGGGGACGCACTCGAGGACGACGGAGAACGCGCCGGACGCCTCGAGCGCCTTGGCGTCGGCCATCAGCTCCTCGCCGGCCTGGCCGCGGCCCTGCACCCGGTAGCCGCCGAAGACGTTGACGGACTGCGGGGTGAGGCCGAGGTGGCCCATCACGGGGATGCCGGCGGAGACCATCGCCTCGACCTGCGGGAGGATGCGGCGGCCGCCCTCCACCTTGATCGCGTGCGCGCCGGTCTCCTTGAGGAACCGGGTGGCGGCGGAGAGGGCCTCGGGGACGCCGGTCTGGTATGAGCCGAACGGCAGGTCGGCGACGACCATGGCGCGCTTGGAGCCGCGGACGACGGCGGCGGCGAGCGGGATCAGGTCGTCGACGGTGACCGGGATGGTCGAGTCGTAGCCGTAGACGACCATGGCGGCGGAGTCGCCGACGAGGAGCACGGGGATGCCGGCCTCGTCGAAGATCCGCGCGGTGAGGGCGTCGTAGGCGGTGAGCATCGGCCACTTCTCGTGCCGCTCCTTGGCGGCCGCGATGTCGCGTACGGTGACCCTTCGCCCGCCGGTACCGCCGTAGAGTGCGGTCGGCTGCGCGGGCGGCGCTACAGATGAAGACATGCAGAACCTCCGGTCTTGAGGCGCCACGGTGGCGTACCCAGACGGATCCGATGGTGCCACTTCGAAAACGATTCGGGTAGCCCCCGAGATTCCCGGATCTTCCGGGCGCCGGCCGGAACAAATTACGAAACGCTACGGTTGCGTATCGGTGTAGGGCGGCGTACGCTCCTTACGAAACGAGACGTACCCGTATCGCATTCCCTCCGTCCACGATCCAAGGAGCGCTGTGGACTCCCAGACCGTCCAGCGGCGCCGGTGGTACATCCTCGGCGTGCTGACCGTGAGCCTGCTGGTGGTGGTGCTCGACAACACCATCCTCAACGTCGCGCTCAAGACCATCGCCGACCCCGAGAAGGGCCTCGGCGCCACCCAGAGCCAGCTCGAGTGGTCGATCAACTCCTACACGCTGGTCTTCGCCGGGCTGCTGTTCACCTTCGGGGTGATCGGCGACCGGATCGGCCGCAAGCGCGTGCTGATGGGCGGCATGGCCGTGTTCGCCCTCGCCTCGCTGGCGTCGGCGTACGCCCAGTCGCCCGACCAGCTCGTCTACGCCCGCGCCCTGATGGGCCTCGGCGGCGCCGCGATCATGCCGCAGACGCTGTCGATCATCTCCAACGTCTTCGAGCCGCACGAGCGCGCCCGCGCCATCGGCATCTGGGCCGGCGCCGTCGGCCTCGGCGTCGCCATCGGCCCGCTCACCGGCGGCCTGCTGCTCGCCCACTTCTGGTGGGGCTCGGTCTTCCTCATCAACGTGCCGGTCATCGTCGCCGGCGTCACGCTGATCGCCTTCCTGGTGCCCGAGTCGCGCAACCCGAACCCCGGACGGCTCGACCCGATCGGCGTCCTGCTGTCGGTCGTCGGCCTGGTCGTGGTGTCGTACGGCATCATCCAGGGCGGCGACAAGGGCGAATGGCTGACCCTGGGCACGCTCGGCCCGATCCTCGCCGGGCTCGCCGTCCTCGCCCTGTTCGTCTGGCACGAGGCCCGTACCGCCTCGCCCGCCTTCGACGTCCGGCTGTTCAAGGACGCCCGCATGTCGGCCGCCGTCGCGTCCATCGCGCTGTGCTTCTTCGCCGCCACCGGCGTGTTCTTCTTCACCAGCTTCTACATGCAGTCCGTGCGGGGGCTCAGCGCGCTGGAGTCCGGCGCGATGGTGCTGCCCTTCGCGGCCGCGCAGCTGATCTTCTCGCCGCGCAGCGCGGGCATGGTCCGCCGGTTCGGCGCCAAGGCCGTCTGCACGTCCGGGCTGCTGCTGGTCACCGTCGCGCTGGCGAGCTACCAGTTCGTCGGCACCGACACCCCGATGTGGATCCTCGGCGTGATCTTCTTCGTGCAGGGCGCCGGGATGGCCAACGTGATGCCGCCCGCCACCGAGTCGGTCATGTCCGCGCTGCCGCGCGAGAAGGCCGGCGCCGGATCGGCCGTCAACAACGTCGCCCGGCAGGTCGCGGTCGCGATGGGCGTCGCCGTCCTCGGCTCCGTCGTCGCGTCCGTCTACCGCGGCGACCTGCACGACCGGCTCGCCGCGCTGCCCGCCGGCGCCCGGCAGGCCGCCGGCGAGTCCATCGAGGGCGCGCACGCCGTCGCCGCCCGGATGGGCACCGCCGGCCACGGCCTGATCGGCCCCGCCGACACCGCGTTCGTGCACGCCATGCACACCGCGTCGATCGCCGCGGCCGTCGTGTCCTTCCTCGGCGCCCTGGTCGTGCTGAAGTGGATGCCCGGACGCGCCGCCGCCCCGGCCGAGGCCGGGCAGGCGGAGCAGGCGGCTCCGGAACCGGAGAAGGCCCGCGTGTGAGAACGTGAGCATGCCATGAACGACACGACGACCAACCGCGCCCCGGGACGTCCGCGCAGCGAGCGGGCCGAGAAGGCCATCATCGAGGCCACCCTCGACCTGCTCGCCGCGGAGTCCGGGGTGGCCGGCGTCTCCATCGAGGCGGTCGCCGCCCGGGCCGGCGTCGGCAAGACGACGATCTACCGGCGCTGGCCCAGCAAGGAGGCGCTGATCGTGGGCGCGCTCGGCGCGGCGAAGGGCGAGCTGCCCGCGCCGTCCGGCGCGTCCGCCCGCGAGGACCTCCTGGAGATCGCGCGGACCTTCGCCGCCGAACGCAAGAAGCGGTACTCGCGCTGCTTCTGGAACGTGGTCGGCGGCGCGGAGAAGTACCCCGAGCTGTACGCCCGCTACAAGCAGGACGTCATCGAGCCGCGCCGCGCCGTCATCCGCGAGGTGCTGCGGCGCGGCGTCGAGACGGGGGAGCTGCGCGCCGACCTCGACATCGAGGCGGGCATCTCGATGCTGACCGGGTCGCTGTCCACCAAGACCCCGCAGGAGACCTTCCCGGAGGGCTACGCGGAGACCGTCGTGGACCTCCTCCTGACCGGGATCGGGGCCCCGTCCTGACCGGGACCGGGGCCCGTCCTGACCGGATCCGGCGGCGCCGGCGGGCGCCGCGGAGGGCCCTGCCCTCGGGAGATATCGCCCGGGAACCCGCATACCGCACGCTTTTCGGCGCGGTAACCGTGATCTTCTCCCGCCGATCACGCGTCATGCCCCATACTGTCGCTGGGTAGTGCTAAGACGACCGGCTGTCTGGAGCGCGTCAGGTGAGATCCGTCATGGCGCCGCGAGGCGATGCGCCCGCCACCGATTCGGCGTCCCGGACCCTGGTCCTGGGCATCGACGGGGGACGGCGGATCGTCCAGTGCGGACCCAACAGCGCGGCCGTCATCGGCCGCGCCCCGCAGGAGCTGATCGGCCGCCCGGCCGCCGACCTCGTCGCCGACGAGGCCAAGGCCGAGCTCGAGACGCTGCTGGAGGCCCTGGCCGCCGGGCAGGAGCGCACCGCCGTGCTCGCCGTCCCGCGCGGCGACGGCGGCCCCTCCCCGGACGCGGTCGTCACCGCCCAGCCGATGCTCGGCGGCGAGACCGGCACCGGCCCCGCCGGCCTGCTGTACGTGCGGGTGCCGCTGCCGCCCAGCGAGCGCTACCAGGACCCGGCGCTCATGCGCCGCGCCCTCATGGACGACCAGCTCACCCGGTTCGGCGCGTCCCTCGACCTCGACCAGTCCGCGCGCGGCCTCGTCGACGTCGTCGTCCCGCACTACTGCAACGCCGCGTCCGTGCTCGTGCTGGAGAGCCTCGTCGCCGCCGACGAGGTGCACAGCGAGTCCGGCGCGGCCGTGCTGCGCCGCATCGCCGTCACCTCCGACGACGGCAACCCCGCCTGGGGCGCCACGTTCCCCGTCGGCGAGGTCCTCGTCTTCCCTGAGGGCACCCCCTACCGGCAGGTGATGGAGACGGCCCAGCCCGTCCACCTGCCGCACATCGACGCCGACGCCGCCGGCGACATCGGCGCCAAATGGCGCCGCCGCCCCGCCGGCGACCTGCTCAGCGGCGTCTCCATGGTGCTGCTGCCGATGATCGCCCGCGACACCCTGCTCGGCTTCATCGCCTGCACCCGCATCCCCGGCTTCCGCAAGTTCGACGCCTACGACGTCGAGATCGGCATGGAGTTCGCCGCCCGCGCCGCCATCGTCATCGACAACGCCCGGCAGTTCAGCCGCGAGCGCTCCACCGCGCTCGCGCTGCAGCGCAGCCTGCTGCCGCTGCGGCTGTCCGCGCCGTCCTCGGTCGAGGTCCGGCACCGCTACCTGCCCGGCAGCAAGCTCGTCGAGGTCGGCGGCGACTGGTACGAGTCGATCGCGCTGCCCGGCGCCCGCGTCGCCCTCATCGTCGGCGACGTCGCCGGGCACGGCGTCCGCGCCGCCGTCACCATGGGCCGGCTGCGCACCGCCCTGCACACCCTCGCGAACCTCGAACTGCCGCCCGCCGACGCCCTGCACGTCATGCACGAGCTGATGATCGAGCTCGGCGAGCAGGAACCGCACTTCGCCACCTGCGTGTACGCGGTCTACGACGCCACCACCGGCACCATCGAGATCGCCTCCGCCGGGCACCTGCCGCCGCTGCTGGCGAGCCCGTCCGGCGACAACGAGTACCTGACCGTCCCGCCCGCGCCGCCGCTCGGCGTCGCCGGCGGCGCCGCCATCGAGAGCCGCGAGTTCACCGTCGAGGACGGCAGCCTCTTCGTCATCTACACCGACGGCCTCGTCGAGAACCGCGGCCGCGACATCGACGACGGCCTCGCCCGCCTCAAGGGCATCTTCGGCCCCGGCGCCGCCGACCGCCCGATGGAGGACCTCGCCAAGGCCACCCTCGCCGGCGTCTACGCCGACCAGCACCGCGACGACATCGCCGTCCTCATCGCCCGGCTGCGCCGCATCCCCGAGGACCGGTTCGTCTCCTGGACGCTGCCCGCCGACCCCGCCGCCGTCCGGCGCGCCCGCGGCCTCGTCCGCACCCGGCTGGCGGAGTGGGGCCTGGACGAGCTCGACTACACCACCGAGCTCCTCGCGTCCGAGTTCATCACGAACGCGCTGCGCTACGCCCCCGGCCCGATCGAGCTGCGCCTGCTCTTCGAGCGCACCCTCGTGTGCGAGGTTCTGGACCGGTCCGCCGCGCTGCCCCGGCTGCGCCGCGCGGAGGACGACGACGAGAACGGCCGCGGCCTCCTCGTCGTCAGCCAGCTCGCGCACCGCTGGGGCACCCGCCGCACCGCCGCCGGCAAGGTCGTCTGGTGCGAGCAGATCGTCCCCGGCATCGACCCCGACCCGGTCGACCTCGACTCCAGCTGGCCCGGCGAATCACACCACCGGGAGTAACCCCCGCCCACGCCGCTCGAACCCCATGCGCGGGCGCGCGACGCGGGTGAGGGGCGACCGAGCCCCGGCGGGGCGAACCCCGGCCACCGGTCGCGGGCGGGCACGCGGAGCGAGTGCAGCGAGCGGAGCGGGCCCGCCCGTCGACCGGCAGGCCGTTTCGCGCGGAGCTCCAGCGGAGCGGGAAACGGCCTGCCGGTCGTGACGGGGGTTCCAGGGGGTCGCCCCCCTGGGAAGGCAGGGCTACTGCTCGCGCCAGCGGGTGGTGATGGGGAGGCGGCGGTCGCGGCCGAAGTTCTTCGGGGTGATCTTGGGGCCGGGCGGGTACTGGCGGCGCTTGTACTCGGCGAGGTCGACGAGGCGGATGACGCGGTCGACGAGGGCGGGGTCGTGGCCGGCGGCGACGAGCGCGTCGCGGCCGAGGTCGTGCTCGACGTAGTCGGCGAGGAGCGGGTCGAGGACGGCGTAGTCGGGCAGGCTGTCGCTGTCGCGCTGGCCGGGCCGCAGCTCCGCGGACGGCTCCTTGTCGATGATCACCTGCGGGATCGGCTCCTGCGCGAACGGGTGCAGGAACGGCAGGTCGACGCCCGCCTGCGTGTTGCGCCAGCGGGCGAGGTCCCACACGGTGGTCTTGAAGACGTCCTTGATGGGGCCGAAGCCGCCCGCGGAGTCGCCGTAGAGGGTGGAGTAGCCGGTCGCCAGCTCGCTCTTGTTGCCGCCGGTGAGGACGAGGTGGCCGTGCTCGTTCGACAGCCCCATCCAGACGTTCGCGCGGATGCGGGCCTGGAGGTTCTCGGCGGCGAGGCCGTGCAGGTCCAGCTCGGCCTCGAACGCCTCGACCATCCCGGCGATCGGGACGATCCGGGAGCCGATCCCCTGGCGCTTCACGAGCTCCTCGGCGTCGGTGACGGAGCCCTCGGAGGAGTAGCGGCTCGGCAGCAGGACGGCGTGCACGTTCTCCGGGCCGAGGGCGTCGGAGGCGATGGTGGCGACGAGCGCGGAGTCGATGCCGCCGGACAGCCCGAGGATGACCGAGCGGAAGCCGTTCTTGCGGACGTAGTCGCGGGTGCCGAGGACGAGCGCGGCGTAGATCTCCGCGAGGTCGTCGAGGGGCTCGGCGACGGTCTGCGGTGCGACGGGGTAGGCGGGCACCGGGTCGGCGGACAGCGCGAGCCGGTCGATGGTGATGGTGGTGCCGTCGCGGGCGTCGGCCGGGGTGCGGCCGGGCCCGGCGGCGGGGTCGGCGGCGGGCAGCGCGAGGTCGGCGACGAGGAGGTGCTCGACGAACTGGGGCGCGCGGGCGAGCAGGGAGCCGTCCGCGCCGACGATGACGGAGTCGCCGTCGAAGACGAGCTCGTCCTGGCCGCCGACCGTGTTGACGTAGGCGAGGGCGCAGCCGGCCTCGCGGGCGCGCGCGGAGCACAGGTCGAGGCGGACGTCGTCCTTGTTGCGTTCGTAGGGGGAGGCGTTGAGGACGAGCAGGAGCCCGGCGCCCGCCTCTCCGGCGACGCTGACGGGGCCGCCGTCCTGCCAGAGGTCCTCGCAGATGGCGGTGGCGACGTCAACGCCGTGGACGCGGACGACGGGGAGCCGGTCGCCGCGGACGAAGACGCGGTACTCGTCGAACACCCCGTAGTTGGGGAGGTGGTGCTTGGCGGTCCGGACGAGGACCTCGCCGCCGTGCAGCCAGGCGGCGGCGTTCAGCGGCAGGCCGGACGGCTGCCCGGCGCGGACGAGGCCGACGGGCGGGCGGTCGAGGTGGCCGGTGACGACGGGGAGGTCGCCGAGGCCCTCGGCGGCGAGCCGGGCGGCGACGCGTTCCAGGGCGCGGCGGGACGCCTCGACGAAGGAGGCGCGCAGGGCGAGGTCCTCGACCGGGTATCCGGTCAGCATCATCTCGGGGAACGCGACCAGGTGGGCGCCCGCGCCGGCGGCGCGGGCGGCCCAGTCGACGATCAGGTCGGCGTTGCCGTCGAGGTCGCCGACGGTCGGGTTCACCTGCGCGAGCGCGATCCTGAGCTGTGCCACGGCCCCAGCCTAGTTCGGCGCACGCAGTCTCGTCACTATGACGAAAAGGTGGGGTCGATCACTGCGGCGCGCCGCCTGCGGATCGCCGGCGCGAGCGCGAGCTGCCCGGCGGCGGCGCCGAGTGCCAGGCCCGTGCAGCTCAGCCAGAGCAGCGCCGGACCGCCGGCGCCGAGCAGCTGGGTGCCGCCGAGCGGCGCCAGCAGGAACCCGCCCGACCACGCCATCCCGTACAGGCCGCTGTAGCGGCCGCGCAGGTGCGGCGGCGCGAGGTCGGCGACGACGGCCTGCAGCACGGACGCGGCGGTGATCTCGCCGAGCGTCCAGACGAGGATCGTCGCGGTGAAGCCGGCCGTGGAGGACGCGAGCGCGGTCAGCCCGTAGCCGGCGCCGACCAGCACGAACCCGGCGACCATGACCAGGCTGTGGTCGCGGCGGCTCAGCCACGCGTTGACCAGCGGCTGCACGATGATGATCAGCACGCCGTTGGCGGCGATCGCGATGCCGTAGTCCTGCGGCCCGAGCCCGGCCTCCCGCATCGCGAGCGGCATCGTGGTCATGCCCTGCATCAGCACGAACGTGTAGCACAGCATGACCGTCGCGTAGCCGACCATGACCCGGTCGCGCAGCACCTGGACGAACCCGCCCGGCCCGTCGCCGTCCCGGCCGGCGCCGCGCACCCGGGTCTCCGGGACGGCGCGCCACACCAGCAGCCCGAACGCCGCGCAGGTGGCGGCGTCGATCCAGAACAGCAGCTGGAACCCCTCGCGGGCGAGGGTGCCGCCGAGCACCATCGAGAACGCCCAGCCGAGGTTCACCGCCCAGAACAGCAGCCCGAACGCGCGCGGCCGCTCCGCCGGGGAGATGATGTCGGCGACCATCGCCTGGGCCGCGGGCCGGTACATGTCGAGGAGCAGGCCGAGGACGAGCGCCGCCACGATGATCGTCACGATCCCGTGCGCGTAGCCGAGCGCCAGCATCGCCGCGCCGGTGCCGACCGTCGCGCCGGTCAGCGTCGCGCGCCGGCCGAGCCGGTCGGCGAGCGCGCCGCCCGCGAGCTGCCCGCCGAACGAGCCGGCGCCGAGCACCGCCATCACGGCGCCCGCCTGCCCGAGCGACAGGCCCCGCGCGGTGGTCAGGTACAGGCCGAGGAACGGCTCGACCATCGTGCCGAGCCGGTTGAGCAGGGTGCCCGCCCACAGCACCCAGAACGTCCGGGGGAGACCGCCGACCCGCGGCCGCAGGAACGCCGCGATCCGCCCCGGCGGGGGACCGACAGGAGTGTCGTCCAATGTGGTCACTTGCACGATGGTCCGGGAACGCCGCGGACCGCGGCACTGATTTAGTCTGGGCTAAATGACCGAGGTCGTGCCGTGATCGAGTTCGTGTTCGCGCCGGACGACGCCGCCCGCGTCCGGTTCGCGTTCTCGCCGCTGTGGGAGCTGGTGCGCAGCCTGCGGGTGCTCACCGACCCGTCGGGGCACGCCCTGCACCTGCCGTGGGTGCACGGCGTCCGGCCCCGGCTGCGCGGCCTCGACATGGGGCCGCTGCTGGCGGCCGTCCCGTCATGGGGGTACATCCCCGACTTCCTCACCCCGCCGCCGGACACGCCGCTGCCCGACCTGGACGCCGAGCTGGAGGTCGTCCGGAGCACGCCGCCCGAGGTCGTCGCCGCCGAGCTGCTGTGGACCGAGCGCGGCGGCCGGGCCGGGCCCGAGCGCCTCGCGATGGCCGCCGAGCCCGAACGGACCCTGGAGACCCTCGCCGGCCTGCTGGAGCGGTACTGGGCCGCCGCCGTCGAACCGTACTGGCCGCGGCTGCGCGACCTCCTCGAAGGGGACGTCCTGCGCCGCACCCGCGCGCTCGCGGCGCACGGCACCGCCGGGGTGTTCGGCGACCTGCACCAGGACGTCTCCTGGCGCGCGGGGACCCTGATGATCGACCGGCGGTGGGACTTCCGCGGCGAGCTGCTCGGCCGCGGCCTGCTGCTCGTCCCGAGCGCGTTCGTGTGGCCGAACGTGTCGGTGATGGTGCCGCCCTACCAGCCGATGCTCAGCTACCCGCCGACCGGCGTCGCGACGCTGTGGGAGACCGGCCGCGACCAGGGCGGGGGCCCGCGCGCGCTCGCCGCGCTGATCGGCCGCCGCCGCGCCGAGCTGCTCACGGCGCTCGCCACGCCCGCGTCCACGACGGAGCTGGCCGCCCGGATGGGCGTGACGGCGGGCGCGGTCAGCCAGCACCTCGGCGTCCTGCGCGCCTGCGGCCTCGTCACCGGCCATCGCCTGGGCCGCCGCGTCCTCTACGCCCGCACCCCCACCGGCGACACCCTCGCCGACAGTGCCGGTCGCACAGCTCTTTGACCCTGGCCCCACGGCGACCCGAGCGTTGCGATCGCGAGCGAAGCCGGATTCGAGCGAAGCGAGAATCCGATCGCGCAGCGAGCCCCCGGGTGAGCCGGAGCGATGCAGCGATCGCCGCAGGGCCCGCCGAAGGAGGGCGCCCTAGCGCCCGACGCCAAGGGCTCTGCAATCAGAAAGAGCGTCCAGGCGGAGCTGGGCGGGGGCGGCGGACTCGTAGCGGCCGGATTCGGCGAGCCAGTCCATGTGGGCGCGCGGGGTGTCCAGCAGGACCTTGACGACCTGCGCGGCGGCGGCGCGCTGCGCGACCGTCAGCTGCAGCCGGTCGAGCATCTCCGGCAGCCGGCGGGCCGCCTTCCACGCCTGGTCCAGCCGCGCCGCGATCTTGTCGGTGACCATGGCGGCCGCCTGCTCCGGGGCGAGCCGGTGCGCGGACGCGAGGACGGCGGGCAGCCCGTGCACGTCGCCGCGGGCGGTCTCCATCTCGTGCGAGGCGAGGTCGTTGGACCAGGCGACGACGTCGGCGACGCTCTCGGCGACCGTCAGCCAGCGGGGCGTGCGCAGCAGCCGCGCCGGCAGCTCGACGCCGAGCACCGGCTCGACGAGGTCGTACAGGAACGGGCCGCAGGCCCGGCGGCGCAGCGCCGGGAACTCCACCGGCGTCGGGACGTGCCGGATGCGCCGGTTGACGGCCTCCTCCGCGCAGCCGTCGCGGTGCGCCTCCAGCTGCAGGATGAACCGGCGCCGCCAGTCCCGGCTCATGCCCTTGGACGTGGCCTGCCAGAGCTCGACCAGCGCGGACTCCAGCGGGCGGGCGCCGGGCCGGGCGTGGCCGCGGCGCATCGCGCGGAGCAGGTCGTCGTACAGGGCGTGCACGGCGCTGCCGCTGTCGGAGAGCGGCGGATGGTCGAGGGTGTCGTCCAGCGCGAGCGCCCAGGTGAGCCAGCGCGCGAACAGGTCGACGGCGGCCAGGTCCGCGTCCGGGAAGACGCGGGCGGCCAGTCGCTCGCAGCGGGCGCGGCCGAGCGGCGAGGTGTCCGGATCTCCGAGCACCAGGCCGCGGCCGCGCGCCCAGGCCTCCACCTGCGCGCCCAGCTGCCAGGACTCCGGGTGCATGGCCGACGGGGCGGCCAGCGCGGCGGCCCGGTCGGTCATCGAGAGAAGAAGAGAGATGTCCACGACACGGCCCACGCTAATGATCAACGTCCGGGCGGACCATGATCGCAACGTCAATTCTCGGGAAACGCCGGGCGCGCAGGGTCAGCGTGGGGTATGCCGTGCGCCCGGGCCGGCATGGCATAGTTCGGTGATCGCGAAGAGCTCGACTCAGGAGGAATCGTGTCCAGACGGACCAGGCGTTGGGCACTGGGCGCGGGCGTCGCCGCCCTGGCGCTGACCGCTTCGGCGTGCGGCGGCAGCGACGGCGCGACCGTGCAGGGCGTCAAGCTGATCAAGAAGGGCGCGCTGACGTCGTGCACGCACCTGCCCTACCCGCCGTTCCAGGTGGAGCAGGGCGGCAAGGTGGTCGGCTTCGACGTCGACATGATCGACCTCGTCGCCAAGAAGCTCGGCGTCACGCAGAAGGTCGTCGACACCCCGTTCGAGACGATGAAGACGGGCGCGGCGCTGAACGCCGGCAAGTGCGACATCGTCATGGGCGGCATGACGATCAAGCCCGACCGGGTGAAGTTCATGGACGTCAGCGAGCCGTACTTCGACGCCACGCAGTCGCTGATGGCGAAGAAGGGCAGCGGCATCACGAGCCTGGAGGACGTGAAGTCCAGGAAGCTGAAGCTCGGCTCGCAGGCGGGCACCACGGGCGAGGACTTCGTCAAGGGCAAGGGGTTCGACCCGTCCTCGTTCGACAACTCCAACGCCGAGCTGGACGGCCTGCGCACCGGCCAGGTGGACGTGATCGTGCAGGACGACCCGGTCGTGAAGGGCTGGCTGAAGGACCCGGCGAACGCCAAGTACGAGATCGTCGCGAACCTCAACACCGGCGAGCAGTACGGGTTCTGGATCCGCAAGGACCACAACAAGAAGCTCGTCGAGCTGACGAACCAGGCGATCGAGCAGGCGAAGCAGGACGGCACCTACAAGAAGATCTACGAGAAGTGGATCGGTCCAATGCCGGCCGCCGCCGGTAAGCCGTCGTGACCGCGGACGAGGCGGCCCTCCCGGCGCGCTCCGGCGGGCTGTCCCGCCGGAGCCGCCGGCGGCTGTCGCTCGGCGGCCAGTACGGGCTGTTCGTCGTCATCGTCGTGCTGATCGGCGCGCTCGCGAACTGGCGCCAGCTGCACACGAACTTCGCCAACTGGCAGGTCGCCAAGGGCCTGTTCCCCGACATCATCACCGTCGGGCTGCGCAACACCGCCCTCTACACGGCGGTCGGGTTCGGCATCGGGCTGGTGCTGGGCCTGGTCATCGCGCTGATGCGGCTGTCGCCCGTGCTGCCGTACCGCTGGTTCGCGACGGCCTACATCGAGATGTTCCGCGGCCTGCCGCTGCTGCTGATCTTCATCTTCGTCGGCGTCGGCGTACCGCTGGCGTTCCCCGGCACGACCATCCCGGGCGGCGCGGTCGGGCAGGCGGGCCTCGCGCTCGGGCTGGCCGCCGCCGCGTACATGGCCGAGACGATCCGGGCCGGCATCGAGGCCGTCCCGCGGGGGCAGCTGGAGGCGGCGCGCTCGCTCGGCATGTCGCAGGGCCGGGCGATGCGGTCGATCATCCTGCCGCAGGCGTTCCGGATCATCATCCCGCCGCTCACCAACGAGCTGGTGCTGCTGTGCAAGGACTCCTCGCTGGTGCTGTTCCTCGGCATCACGCTGGAGCAGCGCGAGCTCACCAAGTTCGGCCGGGACCTCGCCGGCCAGCAGGGCAACACCACGCCGATCATCGTGGCGGGCATCTGCTATCTGATCATCACGATCCCGCTGAGCCTGCTGGCCAGGCGGCTGGAGGCGCGGCAGCGCAGGGAGCAGCGATGACCACGTTGGACACGCCCGGCGCCGGCCGGGCCGTCGAGATCGGCGGGCTGCGCAAGTCGTTCGGCGCGAACGAGGTGCTGCGCGGCATCGACTTCCACGTCGAGCGCGGCGAGGTGGTGTGCGTCATCGGCCCGTCCGGGTCGGGCAAGTCGACGCTGCTGCGCTGCGTGAACCTGCTGGAGGAGCCGACCGCGGGGACGGTCCGGGTCGGCGGCGTGGAGGTCACCGACCCCGACGTCGACATCGACGCGGTGCGCCGCCGGATCGGCATGGTGTTCCAGTCGTTCAACCTGTTCCCGCACCTGACCGCGCTCGGCAACGTCACGATCGCGCAGCGCAAGGTGCTGAAGCGGGACAGGGCGGAGGCCGAGCGGATCGCCCGGGAGAACCTGGAGCGGGTCGGGCTCGCCGACAAGGTGGACGCCTACCCCGCCAAGCTGTCCGGCGGGCAGCAGCAGCGCGTGGCGATCGCCCGCGCGCTCGCGATGGGCCCCGAGGTGATGCTGTTCGACGAGCCGACGTCCGCGCTGGACCCCGAGCTCGTCGGCGACGTGCTCGGCGTCATGCGCGGCCTCGCCGAGACCGGGATGACCATGCTCGTCGTCACCCACGAGATGTCGTTCGCGCGCGAGGTCGCCGACCGGGTCGTCTTCATGGACGGCGGCGTCGTCGTCGAGGAGGGCCCGCCGTCCCGGGTGATCGCCGATCCGGAGCACGAGCGGACCCGCGCCTTCCTGTCCCGGGTGCTCGATCCGGCGGCCGCGCGGGTAGAAGGTTCCGGTCCGTCGGATAAGTTCGGTTCTGACGGGGCGAACGCGTAACGTCGCGGTAACAGCGTCCGGGCATACTGCAGGTCGGGCCGGACAAGTGCGGCCGGCACCGCGTCACCGAGGGAGAAGGCTTTGGACCGTCAGCAGGAGTTCGTGCTCCGCACGCTGGAGGAGCGCGACATCCGCTTCATCCGGCTGTGGTTCACCGACGTGCTCGGGTTCCTGAAGTCGGTGGCCGTGGCGCCCGCCGAACTGGAGGGCGCCTTCGGCGAGGGCATCGGGTTCGACGGGTCGGCGATCGAGGGCTTCGCCCGCGTGTACGAGGCCGACATGATCGCCAAACCGGACCCGTCCACGTTCCAGGTGCTGCCGTGGCGCTCGGAGTCGCCCGGCGTCGGCCGGATGTTCTGCGACATCCTGATGCCGGACGGCACGCCGAGTTTCGCCGACCCGCGCTACGTGCTCAAGCGGGCGCTGGCGCGCGCCGCCGACCTCGGGTTCACCTTCTACACCCATCCCGAGATCGAGTTCTTCCTGCTCAACGACAAGCCGGAGGACGGCCGCGAGCCCGACCCGGCGGACGCGGGCGGGTACTTCGACCACACCCCGCACAGCGCGGCCCACGACTTCCGGCGCAACGCGATCATGATGCTGGAGTCCATGGGCATCTCGGTGGAGTTCAGCCACCACGAGGGCGCCCCCGGCCAGCAGGAGATCGACCTGCGGTACGCCGACGCGCTCACCACCGCCGACAACATCATGACGTTCCGGCTGGTGATGAAGGAGGTCGCGCTCGACCAGGGCGTGCACGCCACGTTCATGCCGAAGCCGTTCACCGAGCACCCCGGCTCCGGCATGCACACCCACATGTCGCTGTTCGAGGGCGACCGGAACGCGTTCTACGAGCCGGGCGCGGAGTTCAAGCTGTCCAAGGTCGGCCGCGCGTTCATCGCGGGCGTGCTGCGGCACTCCGCGGAGATCACCGCGGTGTGCAACCAGTGGGTCAACTCCTACAAGCGGCTGTGGGGCAACGTCGGGTCCGCGGCGGGCGCCGGGGGAGAGGCCCCGTCCTACATCTGCTGGGGCCACAACAACCGGTCGGCGCTCGTCCGGGTGCCGATGTACAAGCCGCACAAGGGCCACTCGACCCGCATCGAGTTCCGGTCGCTGGACACCGCCGCCAACCCCTACCTGGCGTTCGCGGCGATCCTCGGCGCCGGCCTCAAGGGCATCGAGGAGGGCTACGAGCTGCCGCAGGGCGCCGAGGACGACGTGTGGGCGCTCACCCCGGCGGAGCGGCGCGCGCTCGGCATCGAGCCGCTGCCGCAGAACCTGGACGAGGCCGTCCGCGCGATGGAGCGCAGCGAGCTGATGGCGGACGTCCTCGGCGAGCACGTGTTCGACTTCTTCCTGCGCAACAAGCGCCAGGAATGGGAGGACTACCGGCGGCAGGTCACCGAGTTCGAGCGCAAGAGGCTGCTGGCGGTGCTCTGACCGGAATACGGTTGGAACGTGAGCGAGCCGTGGACCACCGATCGTCGCCGTCCCTCCCTCGCCGGCCGGCTGGCGCGGCTCGGTTTCACCGACGCCGGGCACGCCGAGCGGCTGCTGGCGGAGGCCGAGCGGGACGCCGGCGCGGGGATCGGTGACGATCTCCTCGACGCCCTCGGCGGCACCGCCGACCCCGATCTCGCGCTGAGCGGGCTGCTGCGGGTGCTGGCGTCGGCGGACGAGCGCGGCGCCGGGACGGACCTGCGCGCCGCGCTGCGCGCCGAACCGGGCACGCGGGAGCGGATCGCCGCCGTCCTCGGGGTCAGCGACGCCCTCGGCGACCACCTCGTCCGGCATCCCGGGCACTGGCGGGTGCTGCGCGACGACGGCGCGCCCGGCGAGCCGGACGAGCCGGACGCACCGCGCCGCCCGTCCGCGGGGGCGCTGCGCGCGGCGCTGCTGGAGGCGGTGGGCGCCGACCCGTCCGCCGAGGACCCGGTGGCGTCCGGCGCGGGCACGGAGACGCTCGTCGCGCTGCGCGCCGCGTACCGGGCGCGGCTGCTGTCGCTGGCGGGCCGCGACCTGATCGGCGCCGCGGACGTCGCCGAGGTCGCCGCCGAGCTGGCCGACCTCGCCGCCGCCGCGCTGGAGGCGGGCCTCGCGGTCGCCCGCGCGGAGGTCGGCGGGCACGCCGCCTGCCGTCTCGCGGTGATCGGCATGGGCAAGTGCGGCGGCCGGGAGCTGAACTACGTCAGCGACGTCGATGTGATCTTCGTGGCGGAGGCCCGCGAGGGCGAGGACGAGGACGCCGCGCTGCGCACCGCGACCCGGCTGGCCTCGGCGATGATGCGGGCGTGCTCGGCCTCGACGGAGGAGGGCGCCCTCTGGGACGTGGACGCGGCGCTGCGTCCCGAGGGCAAGGCGGGCCCGCTGGTGCGGACCCTCGCCAGCCACCGCGCCTACTACGAGCGGTGGGCCAAGACCTGGGAGTTCCAGGCGCTGCTGAAGGCCCGGCCCGTCGCCGGGGACGCCGGGCTCGGCGCCCGGTACATGGACGCGATCACCCCGATCGTGTGGGAGGCCGCCGAGGGCGAGAGCTTCGTCCAGGACGTCCAGGACATGCGGCGCCGCGTCGAGAAGGACCTGGACCGCCGCACCGGCGACTCCGAGCGGCAGCTGAAGCTCGGCCCCGGCGGGCTGCGCGACGTCGAGTTCGCGGTGCAGCTGCTGCAGCTCGTGCACGGCCGCGCCGACGACACGCTGCGCAGCCCGAACACCCTGGACGCCCTCGCCGAGCTGTCGCAGGGCGGCTACGTCGGGCGCGACGACGCGGCGGCGCTGACGTCGGCGTACCGGTTCCTGCGGCGCGTCGAGCACCTGATCCAGCTGCACCACCTGCGCCGCACCCATCTCGTCCCGGACGACGAGGCGGACCTGCGGCGGCTCGGCCGGGCCCTCGGGCTGCGCACCGACCCAGTCGGCGAGTTCACCGCGCTGTGGCGGCGGCACGCCCGCGAGGTCCGCCGCATCCACGAGAAGCTGTTCTACCGGCCGCTGCTGCGCGCCGTCGCGCGGCTCCCCGGGGAGGAGGCCCGGCTCACCCCCGAGGCCGCCCGCGCTCGGCTGGAGGCGCTCGGCTACGCCGACCCGGCGGGCGCCCTGCGGCACATCGAGGCGCTGACCTCCGGCGTGTCGCGGCGCGCGGCGATCCAGCGGACGCTGCTGCCGGTGATGCTCGGCTGGTTCGCCGACGCGCCCGACCCGGACGCCGGGCTGCTGGGGTTCCGGCAGGTCAGCGACGCGCTCGGGACCACGCCCTGGTACCTGCGGCTGCTGCGCGACGAGGTGACGGTCGCCGAGCGGATGGCGTGGGTGCTCGGGTCCAGCCGGTACGCCACCGACCTGCTGCTGCGCGCCCCGGAGGCGGTGGCGCTGCTCGGCGCCACCGACGGGCTGGCGCCCCGCCCGCTGGAGGCGCTGCGGGCCGAGATGCTCGCGGCGGTCCGGAGGCACGCCGAGGGCGGCGGGCCCGCGGAGGAGGCGGTCGCGGTCGTGCGCGGGCTGCGCCGCCGCGAGCTGTTCCGCGTGTCGGTCGCCGACCTGCTCGGGCTCGCCGAGGTGGAGACGGTCGGGGAGGCCCTCACCGACATCGCCGCCGTCACGATCGAGGCCGCGCTCCGCGCCGCCGTCACCAAGATCGAGATGGAGGCGCGGGAGCCGCTGCCGACCCGGGTGGCGGTGGTCGCCATGGGCCGGTTCGGCGGCCACGAGCTCGGCTACGGCAGCGACGCCGACGTGATGTTCGTCCACGACCCGCACCCCGGCGCCGACGAGCGGGCCGCGGGCCGCGCGGCGCACGCCGTCGCCGAGGAGCTGCGCCGGCTGCTCGCGCTGCCCGCCCCCGACCCGCCGCTGGAGATCGACCCGAACCTGCGGCCGGAGGGGCGGCAGGGGCCGCTCGTCCGCACCCTCGCCTCGTACGCGGCGTACTACCGGCGCTGGTCGCAGCCGTGGGAGGCGCAGGCGCTGCTGCGCGCCGACCCCGTCATCGGCGACCCGGGGCTGTGCGAGCGGTTCCGCGCGCTGATCGACCCGATCCGCTGGCCGGAGGACGGCGTCGGCGACGACGCGCTGCGGCAGATCAGGAGGCTGAAGGCGCGGATGGAGTCCGAGCGGCTGCCGCGCGGCGTCGACCGCCGGCTGCACATCAAGCTCGGACCGGGCGGCCTGTCGGACGTGGAGTGGGTCGCGCAGCTGCTGCAGATGCGGCACGCGCACGACGTCCCGGCGCTGCGCACCACCCGGACCCTCGCGGCGCTGGAGGCGGCGGCGGAGGCCGGGCTGCTCGACCCTGGCGACGCGGAGGTGCTGACGGACGCGTGGTGCCTGGCGACCCGGATCCGCGGCTCGCTCATGCTGGTGCGGGGCCGGGCGTCGGACCTGCTGCCGACCGACCACCACCGGGAGCGCACCGCCGTCACCCGCGTCCTCGGCTACCCGGGGACGGGGGACCTGCTGGAGGACTACCGCCGGCACGCCCGCCGCGCCCGCGCCGTGGTGGACCGGGTCTTCTACGGCGCCGAGGCCTGATCAGCGGGCGCGGGTGATCCCGCCCGGCGCCCGGCCGGGCAGGGTCAGCAGCGTGATCCCGCGGCCGGGTCGGCGCGGCGGGCGGCGCCGCCGCCGTGCGGGTGCCGGATCCGCTGGACGGCCCGGTCCCGCAGGTCGATGACGGGCTGCGGGCAGCGGGTGTAGAGCAGCCAGGCGACCCCGAGCGACCCGCCGATCAGCGCCATCCCGACGACGGCGTCCAGCACGTAGTGGTTGGCGGTCGACAGGATCACGAACACGGTGGTGGCCGGGTAGATCACCCCGAGGACCTTCGCCCAGCGCTGCGAGACGAACTTGACCAGCACGAACCCGCACCACAGCGCCCAGCCGGCGTGCATCGACGGCATCGCCGCGTACTGGTTGGTGAGGCTGCCGGACGCGTCGCTGGAGTACAGCCCGAAGGAGTGCAGCGCGGTGACCGGGTCGACGAACCCGGCGCTGTGCAGGAACCGCGGCGGCGCGAGGGGGTAGAGCCAGAAGCCGATCAGGGCCAGCGCGGTCGCCGCCATGATGCCGGTGCGCAGCCAGCGGTACTCCCGCGGCCGGTACCGGTACAGCCAGACGACGACCAGCGCCGTCAGGATGAAGTGCATGGTGGCGTAGAACATGTTGGCGGTGCGGGCCAGCCACGGCACGTTGATCAGCGTCTTGTTCAGGCCCAGCTCCACGTCCAGGCCCAGCAGCTTCTCCGCGTGCAGGATCTGGTAGGCGTGCGTGAACGCCGGGCCGGTGCCGTCCTGAACCAGGACGATGCGCGTGAGCGTATAGCCCGTGTAGAAGAGCACGAGCAGGAGCAGCTCGCGCCACACCGGCGGCGCCGTGAGCACCCGGGGCCGCTTCGTCGCGGCGCTGCTTCGCGGCTCACCACGGCCGGTGCCGGACCGGCCTCGGTGCGCTGCTGGGGGGGCGGAATGAGCCATGCTACCTATCTTTGCCTCGCGGCCCCCTTTTGAGATCACCGCCGCGAATGGTCTTCGTCTCAGACCTGAGTAGTACGACCCTGACGCGGCATCCGGACTTTCGGGGGAGGGGCCCCGGGGTGCCGGGGTCCTGCCTCCGTTTGGAGCCTGTGAACTTGATCAGGAATCAGCATAGGAGGCCATGGGTAGATCACGTTCGGCCCCCCACGAACGAGCAGGGGGACGAATGGCCTCGATCGGGTCCATACCCGGCATTGCGACGGCAAGCACGGCCACGCTGGCCGCTTTCGGACTGATCTCGTGCTCCGGGTGGACGGACCGCCCGGGCCGGGCGGCGGCCGTCAACGCGGCCGCGACCATCACGGGCGGGACCGGCACGGACGGGACCAGTACCCACGAAACCGGCACCGACGGGACCGGCACCGACGGGACCGGCACCGATGATGGGGCCGGTGCCGGCGGGACCGTCCCGGCGGCGGAGTGGAAGCGCTGCACCGGCCTGCCGGCCCCGGAACCCGGCACCTCGCAGTCCCGCTACCGGTGCGCGACCCTGAAAGTCCCCCTGGACTACGCCGACCCGTCCTCAGGGACGATCGGCCTCGCGCTGGTGAAGATCCCCGCGACGGGCCCGGGCCACCGGATCGGGTCGCTGCTGTTCAACTTCGGCGGGCCCGGCGGCGACGGCGTCGACACCCTCGCGCAGGCCGCGTCCGAGTACACGACCCTCAACGCCCGCTACGACCTGATCGGCTTCGACCCGCGCGGCGTCGGCCGCAGCTCCCCGGTCACCTGCGTGAACGACCGGACGATGGACCAGATCACCGCCGAGGACGACACGCCCGACACCTCCGCCGAGGAGACCGCCTACCTCGCGCGCCGCGCGTCCTACGCCAAGGCGTGCGAGGCGGCGTCGGGGCGCCTGCTGCCGCACGTCGGGACGCTCAGCGCCGCCCGCGACCTGGACGCGATCCGCGCCGCGGTCGGCGACCCGAAGCTCAACTACTTCGGGATCTCCTACGGCACCTGGCTCGGCGGCAACTACGCGCACCAGTTCCCCGGAAACGTCGGCCGCGCCGTGCTGGACGGGGCCGTCGACACGCGGCTGACCACCGCGGACCTCGGCCTCCAGCAGGCCGCCGGGTTCCAGCACGCGCTGCTCGACTTCGGCGCGGCCTGCGCGCGGCTCGGCGCGAAGGCGTGCCCGCTCGGCGGCGACGGCGAGTCCGTCGCGGCCGCCACCGGGAAGATCCTCGCCGGCCTCGACCGCAAGCCGCTCAAGACGTCCGGGGGCCGCCGGCTCACCCAGAGCCTCGGCGACACGGGCGCCGCCGCGGCCCTCTACACCAAGCAGGCATGGCCCTACCTCGCGCAGGGCCTCGTGGACGCCGTCAAACGCCACGACGGGACGCTCCTGCTGATGCTCGCCGACCTGCAGAACGGCCGCAAGAACGACGGCACCTACGACAACCTGACGGCCGCGAACACCGCGATCACCTGCGCGGACGGCACCGACCGCTACACCGTCGCGGACGTCCGCCGGCTCATGCCGAGGTTCCGCAAGGCGTCGCCGGTGTTCGGGCCGTCGATGGCGTGGGGGCTGCTGCAGTGCACGGGCTGGCCGGTGAAGGGCGACGACGCGGCGCGCGAGGTGTCCGCGCCGTCCGCCGCGCCGGTCCTGGTCGTCGGCAACACCGGCGACCCCGCCACCCCGTACGCGTGGGCGTCCGCGCTGGTGAGGTCGCTCGGCGGCCGCGCCGCGCTCCTCACCCTCAAGGGGGAGGGGCACGGCGCGTACGACACCGGCGACGCCTGCGTCCGCCGCGTCGTCGACTCCTACCTGCTGGACGGCCTGCTCCCGGCGGACGGCGCGACGTGTGACTGACCCGGTGCCGGCCGAGGCGGGGTCAGACGATCTGGTCGACCTTCATCGGCTCCTTCAGCGCGTTCCCGACCGTGCAGTACCGGTCGTGGACGCGCTTCGCCACCGCCTTCAGGACGTCCTCGGCCTTGTCGTCGCCTTCGGGCAGCTCGACGTCGTAGGTGACGGTGATCGTGCCGAGCTTGCTGGTCTCGACCTTGTCGGCCTGGACGGTCGCGGCGAGCCGCGCCATCCGGTGGCCGCGCTGGGCCGTCAGCGGCTCCACGGTCACCAGCTCGCAGCCGCCGAGCGCCGCCAGCAGCAGCTCGACCGGCGTGAACGCCCCCTCGGTGTCCCCGTCCCCGATGGCGACGCGGGCGCCCCGCCCGTTGACGGCCTGGAAACCGTCCTCGGTGCGCTCCACCCTGACCTCGGCCATGTCATCCCCTCCGATCCTCGGCGGCCCGTACCGGGCCCGCCTGCCCGAACACGCCGGGCACGATGCTTCTTCCCGCCCTCACGGCGCCGTGCCGCGCGCTCACGGCGCGGTGCCGAGCCGCTCCTGCTCCTCCTGGACGATCTGCCGCGCCAGCGCCTGCTCGGAGACGTCCACCGCGTCCGGCGTGCGCTCCGCGAGATCGCTGCGGCGCGCGTACTCGTCGAACAACCGGGCCTTTCCCCGCAGGATCCGCAGCATCCGCTCGTCCACCCCGCGCGGGGTGAGCAGCCGGTGGACCTGGACGGTCCGGGCCTGCCCCATGCGGTGCGCGCGGGCGATCGCCTGCTCCTCCATGGTCGGTTTCACCTGCGGCTCGCAGATGATCACGACGGAGGCGGCCTGCAGGTTCAGGCCGACGCCGCCCGCCTGGATCTGCGCCAGCAGCACCGCGTGCCCCGGCTCGGCCGTGAAGTCGTCCACGAGCTGCTGGCGCCGCGCCGCCGGCATCGAACCGGAGATCGGCCCGCGCGCCGCCGGGCCGACCATGAGCTCGACGGCCGCGAGCACGTCCCGGAAGTAGGAGAACACCACGACCTTCAGCCCGTTGCGGTCCGCCTCGTCGACCAGCTCGGTGAGCCGGGCCAGCTTCGCCGACCGCTTCGGATCGGCGTACGCGGCGCGCCGCATGGCCATGAAGTTGCCGTCCGCGACGGCGCGCCGGTAGGCGGCCTCGTCCGCGGCGCTGAACTCCTCCCACTCCTCGATCTCCTGTACCTCGGGCAGCTCCACCAGGACGTCGCGCTGGTTGCGGCGCAGGTACGCGGGCGCGACCGCCTGCCGGAACGCCCGCGGCCCCACCGCCGCGTCGCTCGGCCTGATCGACGGGACGAGGTCCGGCCGCAGGTGCCCGACCAGGCTGCGGAACTCCTCGACGCGGTTCTCCATCGGCGTCCCGGTGAGGAACAGCACCCGCTCGACCCGCGCGCACCACGCGGCCACCGCCTTCGCCCGCCGCGTCTCCGGGTTCTTCGCGTAGTGCGCCTCGTCCACCACGACCATCGCGACGGGGACCCCGTCCGGGACGTCCAGCGCGTGCAGCGTGTCGAGCGTGGTCACCGCGATGCCGCCCGCGTCCGCCCAGGCCGCCAGCGCCGCCGCCCGCCCCGGCCCGTGCAGCGGATGCGCCGCCAGCCGGCTGCGGTCCTCGATCTCCCGCACCCAGTTGATCATCACGCTGGCCGGGCACGCCACCAGGAAGTGCGTCGCGCCCTCCGCGCGCAGATGCGCGATCGCCGCGATCGCCTGGACCGTCTTCCCCAGCCCCATCTCGTCGCCGAGGATCACCCGCCGCTGGACGAGCGCGAACCGCGCCCCGAACGACTGGTAGCCGCGCAGCGACACCCGCCGGTACGTCTCGTCCAGCGGCTGCGCCTTGACCCGCGCGGCGAGATCGTCCGGCAGGTACCCCTCCGCCGCCGCCCGCTCGGGGCCGACGGCGGCCAGCTCCGCCAGCAGCGTCTGGTAGTCCGACCCGCGCAGCTCGTAGTCGATCCACGCCTCGTCCGCCGACACGCCCGGACGCAGCAGGTCCACCGACGCCTGCGCGATCATCAGGTGCGCGTCCCGGGCCCGCTCGACCGCGTCCGCCAGCTCCGCGAGCGCGCCGCGCGCGCGTTCCCGGCGCGCCGGGCCCGCGAAGACGCGCCGCCACCACGACGCCGCGGGCAGCGCGTCGTGTACCAGCGGGCTCAGCCGCTCGTCCAGCTCGTCGGCCGCCTTGCGGGCGCGGGGCAGGTCCGGGCCCGCGTTCACGAGCCGGTGCAGCGCCACCACCAGCGCGGACGTCGCCGGATCCCGCCGCCCGGCGTCGATCCGGATCCCCGCCGCCCGCTCCGCCGCCTCCGCCAGGCTCCCCGCCGCCGCCCGGATCTGCGCCGCCGTCTGCGGCCCTACGCCCGGGATCAGCTGCAGCCGGTACTGCGTCGCGTCCAGCACGTCCAGGACGCTCGTCAGCCCGGCCTGCTCCAGCGGCGTCAGGCGCAGCCGTCCGTCCGTCACGTCCTTCAGCCGCGCGACCGGGATCTCCGCCAGCTGCCCGCGCGCCGCCTCCGCCCGCAGCGGCCCCAGCGCCTCGTGCACCTCCGCGACCGCGCGCCGATGATCGGTGATCAGGGCATGGGCGGCGTCCAGCAGAACGCGACCGTTCCGCAGGACCTCCTTGGGCTCGCCCGCCATCCCGCCCGCCGCTCCCTCCGCCGCGATCTCCCGGCACATGATGCCAGCGCCGCGCCGCCGCACCGCCCGCACGGCGCCCGATCCGTCCAGAAAGGTCCCCGCGCGTGACCGACGACCCCGAGGACGAGCCGAACCTGCTCATGTCGCTCGCCGGAAGCCTCTGGTTCCCGCTGCTGTTCTTCTTCGGCTTCCTGATCTGCTACATGCTGCCGTTCCACTCCCCGTCGCCGCACGACGTCCGCGTCGCGGTGGCCCCGCCGGCGGTCGCGCAGCGGCTCGGCCCCGCGCTCGACCAGAAGGCGCCCGGCGCGTTCGAGGTCATCCCCGTCAAGGACGCGTCCGCCGCCCGCAAGAAGATCCTCACCCGCCAGGCCGTCGCCGCCTACACCGTCGAAGGACCCGCCCAGGCCACCCTCTACATCGCCAAAGCCGACGGCACCTTCCTCGAACAGGCCGCCACCAGCACCTTCACCGCCGTCGCGAAGCAAGGCGGGCAGACCATCCGGACCGTCGAACTCGTCCCCACCGCCAAGGGCGACGTCACCGGCACCGGCCTGTTCTACCTGTCCATGGCCTGGAACATCGCGCCCTACATCGCCGTCATGATGCTGATGCGCGCCGTCACCCTCAGCCGCCGCGCCAAGGTACTCACCCTCGCCGGCATGGGCGCGTTCATGGCCGTCGTCGGCTTCTACATCGCCCTGGCCATGGACGTCGTCCCCAACGACCCCCTCGCCATCGCCTACGGCTTCCTCATCACCCAGGCGGTCGCCCAGTTCAGCTACGGCCTCGTCCCGTTCGTCCGCCAGTTCATCCCCGGCGTCGCGATCACCCTGTTCGTGCTGCTCTCGATCCCGTCGAGCGGCGGCGCCATCCCGTACCAGCTCGTCCCCGGCTTCTTCCGCGCCCTGCACCCCGTCATGCCCCTCGGCAACCTCCTGGACGCCCTGCACGGCATCTTCTACTTCGACAACGAGGGCCTGCTGCGCCCCACCCTCGTCCTGTGCGGCTGGGCCGCCGCCGGGTTCGTCCTCATCGGCGTCGGCGCCTACCTCCAGCGCCGCAAGGCCGCCCAGGCCGAAGCCGGCGCCACCGCCGAAGAGGAGATGGTCGAGGACCCCACCTTCGAGGCCCCCGTCCCGCACGCCGTCAGCCCCGCCCACCACGAGCACTTCGGCGACGTGATCCCCGGCCTCGTCGGCACCGTCCGCACCACGTCCGGCGACCCCGTCACCGACGCCCTGGTCACCGTCCTCGCCACCGGCGGCCACCAGCTCATGCGCACCCGCACCGACGACGAGGGCCGCTACGCCGCCGCCGGCCTCCCGGAGGACTTCGTCACCGTCCTCCTCCTCGCCCGAGGCCACACCCCCGCCGTGGCCCGCGTCCTCCTCACCGCCGGCCGCACCCACCGCCAGGACTTCGTCCTCGACACCCCCGTCCACGGCGCCCACCCCGCCTAACCTGAAAAAAGACACCCCTCGAAAGGCGGCGGGCCCATGGACGAGCGAGGCATCGATCCGGCCGACCCCGATCTGACCGTCGGGCAGCGCATCCGCTACTTCCGCGAACGGCGCGGGATGTCCCGCGAGGTGCTCGGCGGCCTCATCGGCAGGAACGCGCGCTGGGTCAAGGCCGTCGAACGCGGCGAGATCGGCGAACCGAAGCTCCCCACCCTGCTGGGGCTCGCCGAAGCGCTGAAGCTGCGGGACGTGGCGCGCCTCACCGGCGGCGGCCCGATGCCCACGAGGATGCTCCGGGGGCCCGGGCACCCCGCGCTGGGCGCCGTCCGCGACGCGATCAACGCCGTCGCCGTCTCCATGACCGACCCGCCCCCGCCGCTCGCCCACCTCCAGGCAAGGCTGGACGCGGCGTGGCGGGCCCGGCACGCCGCACCCGACCACCGCACCGTGCTCGGCGCCCTGCTGCCCGACCTGATCAGGGACGCCAAGCGCGCCGTCCGGGCCTACGAGGGCGCGCAGCGGCGCCGCGCCCTGGCGCTGCTCGCGCAGATCTACAACCTCGCCCAGTTCTTCCTCGCCTACCAGCCGTCCGCGGACCTCCTCTGGCGCGTCGTCGAGCGCAGCATCATGGCGGCCGAGGAATCGGAGGACCCGAAGGCGTTCGGCGGCGCCGTCTGGCTCGCCGCCCAGGCGCACCGGGACGCCTGCGACTTCGACGCGGCCGAGGCGGTTAACCGCGAAGGCCTCGAGTGGCTGCGGCCCCGCCTCACCAGGGACGACGCCGCTCTCCGGGCCATGTGGGGCGCCCTCCACCACGAGGTCGCCTACACCGCCGCGCGCGCCGGGCAGCCCGGCACCGCGTGGCGCTGGTGGGACGAGGCCGACCGCATCGCCCGCACGCTCCCGGCCGCCCACTACGACCCGATGACCTCGTTCTCGCAGGTCATCATGGGTGCCCACGCCGTCACCATCGCCGTCGAACTCCGTCAGGCCGGTGAGGCGCGCCGGCACGCCGTCCGCGCGTCCCGCGCCACCATCCCCTCGCGGCCCCGCCGCGGCCGCCACCTCGTCGAGGTCGCGCGCGCCTGGCAGCTCACGGGCGACCAGGCCGCGACCCTCGCCGCGCTCGACGACGCCCAGACCGCCGCCCCTGAAACCGTCCGCTACAACGGCTACGCCCGGCGCATGACCGTCGAGCTGGCCTCCGAGGGCTCGCCGGACGTGCGGCGCGGCGCTCGCACCCTGGCGGATCGCATCGGCCTGCTGGTCTGAACCAGGGGACAGGAACCCTGTCCCCTCGGCGTCGACCGTCCGGGCACTCTGCGTTACATGTCGTACACAGAACCACAACGCACGGGCTGCGAGCTCTTCACCTGGGATGTATTCGCGGAGGGCGGGGCGGGTGGTGTCACCGACGACCGGGACGCGGCGCGGCGGCATGTTCGCGAGGCTCTGGCAGGGGCGCCGCCGGGGACACGGGGCTGCGTGCGGAGTGTGGCGTTGTGTCCACTCGGCCGGGCCGTCTACGTGGACCTCGGGCTGGTCGCCGAGGCCCGGCGTGGCGCCGCGTCCACCGTCACCTGGCACGAAGCATGACGGAGCGCGGGCGAGAGGACGTCGTCCATCTGGAGCGGCTGGCCGGGGCGCTGGAGCGGGCGGGGCTGGCCGTGCAACGGTGTTTCGGGGACGATCCGGCGTCGGTGCGGGTCCTGCTCTCGGCGCGGCTCGGCGAGAGCGTGCGGGTCAAGGCGGGTGTGGGCGGGGTGCCGTGGTTCGTCGCGTCCACCGGTGATCCGCTGGCGCCGTGCCATGACACGGGACGCGCGATCGTCGAGATCAGGGCGCGGGTGGGGTCGTTCGGGCGGGCGGCGGAGGTTCTGCGCGGGGAGGCGGAGCGGCGGCGGGTCAGGGGGTTCGTGGTGCGGCGTCGAGGATGAGTTCGGCGAGGCGGCGGGCGTGGCGGGCCGGGCCGCCGGTGCCGAGGGCCTGGACGGACGCGTAGGCGCCCTCGAAGGCCAGCGCGAGCTGGTCGCCGACGATGTCGGGGTCGGTGACCCCGGCGGACGCGGCGAGGTCGGCGAAGCGGGCGCGGACCCACCGCTTCGTCCCGGCGGCGGCCTGGTGGGCGGGATGGGCGGCGTCGGGAATCTCGGCGAGCGCCATGAGGAACGGGCAGCCGCGGCAGCGGTCCGGCTGGATCTGCTCGGTCTGCGCGTCGAACAGCGCGAGGATCCGGGCGCGCGCGGGCCGGTCCCCGTCGGCGGCGGTGGCGTCGAACCACTCCTTGTAGAGGCCGTCCGCGCGGGTGACGTAGGCGGTGATCAGGTCGTCCTTGGACGCGAACAGCCGGTAGAGGGTCGTGGGCGCGACGCTGGCCGTGGCGGCGATCTTGTCCACGCCGACGCCCTTGATGCCCTGCCAGTAGAACAGGTCGTGGGCGACCTCGAGGAGGTGCTCGCGTGTCTCGGCGGCGCTGCGGCGCATCACCGGACCCCTTGCCAGATCCGACGCATGGTTCTAGCGTACCTCTTTGTTAGGGAACGTTCCCTAACAAAGAGGGGAGCGCGGAGCGATGTTCTTGGTGACGGGCGGGACGGGCAATGTCGGGCGCGAGGTCGCGGCGGCGCTGGCGGTCGCCGGGGAGCCGGTACGGGCGCTGACCCGGGGCGGGGCCCCGGCGGACGGTCCGGACGGCGTCGAGTACATCACCGGCGACCTGAACAAGCCGGAGACGCTCGCACCGGCCCTGGAGGGCGTGCGGGGGCTGTTCCTGCTGCCCGGCTACGACGGGATGGCCGAGCTGCTCGCCGAGGCGAGACGCGCCGGGGTCGAGCACGTGGTGCTGCTGTCCGGTTCGTCGGCCGAGTCGGGCGACATGGCCAACGCCGTCAGCCGCTACATGATCGAGTCGGAGGACGCGGTCCGCGCCTCGGGGCTCGCCTGGACGATCGTGCGGCCGAGCGGGTTCATGTCCAACACGTTCGAGTGGATCCCGCAGCTCAAGGCCGGTGACGTGGTGCGCGCGCCGTTCGCCGGGGTGCCGATCGCGGTGATCGACCCGGCCGACATCGGCGCCGTCGTGGCGGCCGCGCTGCTGAGGGACGACCAGCGGGGCCGCGTGCTCCGCGTCACCGGCCCGGAGCCGCTGCGGCCCGCCGACCGGCTGCGGATCCTCGGCGGCGTGCTGGGCCGCGACCTCCGGCTGGACGCCCAGCCGGACGACGAGGCCCGCGCGGAGATGCTCCAGAACATGCCCGAGAAGTACGTCGACGCGTTCTTCGACTTCTACGTGGCCGGTTCGCTGGACGAATCGGTCGTGACCACCACCGTCCGCGACGTGACGGGCCGCCCGCCCCGGACCTTCGAGCAGTGGGCCGCCGCGCACGCCGCGTCCTTCGCCTGACCGCCTCGGGGCCGCCCGGCCGGCAGGGACGCCTGCTCGACCGCGTCGTCTACACCCGCAGGATCGGCTGACCCCGGAAACGCGGAAGGCCCGCGAGGCGTTCTCGCGGGCCTTCCGGAACAACGATCAGACGTCGTCGTACATCTCGTTTCGATCCTCGGCCATGGTGGCGGCCGCCACGTGCTCCCGAGCGCTCGCCCGATCAGACGTCGTAGTAGATCTCGAACTCGTGCGGGTGGGGGCGCAGCCGGATCGGGTCGATCTCGAACTCGTGCTTCATCGTGACGTAGGTCTCGATGAGGTCCGGAGTGAAGACCCCGCCCTCCAGCAGGTAGTCGTGGTCGGCCTCCAGGGCGTCCAGCACGGCCGGCAGCGTGCCGGGGACCTGCGGGATCGCCCGCGCCTCCTCGGGCGGCAGCTCGTAGAGGTCCTTGTCGATCGGCTCCGGCGGCTCGATCTTGTTCTTGATGCCGTCCAGGCCCGCCATCAGCATCGCCGAGAAGGCGAGGTAGGGGTTGCAGGACGGGTCCGGCACACGGAACTCGATGCGCTTGGCCTTGGGGTTCGAGCCGGTGATCGGGACGCGGATGCACGCCGACCGGTTGCGCTGCGAGTAGACCAGGTTGACCGGCGCCTCGAAGCCCGGGACGAGCCGGTGGTAGCTGTTCACCGTCGGGTTCGTGAAGGCCAGCAGGGACGGGGCGTGCCGGAGCAGGCCGCCGATGTAGTGCCGGGCGACGTCCGACAGGCCCGCGTAGCCGACCTCGTCGTAGAACAGCGGCGAGCCGTCCTTCCAGAGCGACTGGTGGACGTGCATGCCGGAGCCGTTGTCACCGAAGATCGGCTTGGGCATGAACGTGACGGTCTTGCCGGCCCGCCGCGCGACGCTCTTGACGATGTACTTGTACAGCATCAGGTTGTCGGCGGTCTTCAGCAGCGTGTCGAACCGGAAGTCGATCTCCGCCTGGCCGGCGGTGCCGACCTCGTGGTGCTGCATCTCGACGGCGATGCCGGAGTCGATGAGCTGCGCGACCATCTCCGAGCGCAGGTCGGTGTAGTGGTCCATCGGCGGGACGGGGAAGTAGCCGCCCTTGTAGGGGGGCTTGGCGCCGAGGTTGCCGCCCTCCTCCTCGCGCCCGGTGTTCCACGCGCCCTCGACCGAGTCGAGGTAGTAGTAGCCGGCGTTCTGCTTCGTCTCGAAGCGGACGTCGTCGAAGATGTAGAACTCGGCTTCGGGACCGCAGTAGACCGTGTCGGCGATGCCCGTGCCGCGCAGGTAGTCCTGGGCCTTCTTGGCGATGTTGCGCGGGTCGCGGCTGTACGGCTCGCCCGTGAGCGGGTCGTGCACGAAGAAGTTCAGGATGAGGGTCTTGTGCTGGCGGAACGGGTCCACCACGGCGGTCGCGGGGTCGGGGAGCAGGAGCATGTCCGACTCGTGGATCTCCTGGAACCCGCGCACCGACGAGCCGTCGAACATCAGCCCCTCGGTGAAGACGCTCTCGCCGAAGTTCTCGACGGGGAACGTGAAGTGCTGCATCTTGCCCGGCAGGTCCACGAACCGGCAGTCGACGAACCGAACACCTTCGTTCCTGAGGTAGCTCAGGACCTCTTCGGCGCTGCTGAACATCCAGCCTCCTTGGTGCGCTCTTGGGCATCTCGCAGGCTACGGCCGGGCCGTTTCCCGGCCGTGTCCCATATGTTTCGACTGTGTTACGCGGATCACCGGGCGTCCTGCTCCTCAGGGTTCCCTCCCCGGGGGAGCCGGGTCGGAACCCGCCAGGGGAGCGGATAGCGTAGAGGCCATGAGCGGTGGTGAAGAGCAGCAGGCCGCACGGCCCCGCTGGACGCAGACGTGGCTCGGCGGCGCGCGCGCGGCGGGCGCCGACCTCGGCCGCCCCGGCGAGCGCCTCGGGCTGCCGGAGAGCGGCAGCGGCGCCGTCGCGTCCTACGGCCGCCGGCTGCTCGCGCTGTTCATCGACTGGGCGCTGTCGACGCTGGTCGCGAGCGGCCTGGCGAGCGCCCTCGACTGGTCGGCGCCGCAGCGCAGCCTGTGGACGCTGGTGATCTTCGGGGTCCAGGGCTGGCTGCTCACCGCGACGATCGGCACCACGATCGGCAAGCGGCTGTGCGGCATCCGGGTCGTCCGGCTGGACGGCCGCCCCGTCGGGTTCCTCATGGGGTTCGCCCGCGCGCTCCTGCTGGTCCTCGTCGTCCCGGCGCTGATCTGGGACCGCGACTACCGCGGCATGCACGACCGCGCGTCCAACACCGCCGTCGTGAACATCTAGGAAAACGGAAAGCGCCCCCGAAGGGGCGCTCCGACCGCGTGCGGTCACCGCATCTTGGGCTTCGGGCCCTTCGGCATCTTCGCGCCCTTCGGGATCGGGCCCTTCGGCATCTGCATGGACCGGGGCAGCGCCTGGAGCCGGTCGTTCAGCTCCCCGACCTGCGCCTTGGTCAGGTTGCGGGGCAGCTTCATCAGGTGCCGCTGCAGCTGGCCGACGGTGATCTGGTCCTCGTCGTCGCCGACCTGCACGTCGTAGATCGGCACCTGCTGCGCGGCCCGGGAGATCCGCTTCTTCTCCGCGCCCAGCAGCTGCCCGACCCGGTTGCGCGGGCCCTCGGAGACGAGGATGACGCCGGGACGGCCCACCACGCGGTGCACCATGTCGAGGTTCCGGTTGCCGCTGACCGCCTCGGTGACCGTCCAGTCGCCGCGCATGTTCTTCAGCACCGCGGCGGCCGCGCCGGGCTGCCCGGCGATCACCTTGTACTGCGCGCGCTGCGCCAGCTGACCGAAGACGATCATGCCGACGGCCGCGCCGGCCAGGACGCCCAGCGGGACGAAGAACCACAGCCGGCCGATCACCAGCCCGATCACGATGACGACGATCAGGGTGCCGATCGCCGACGCGGCGACGATCGGAAGGGCCTTCGGGTCGGCCTGGCGGAGCACCTGGGCGACCATGCGGATCTGCTTGAGGCGGCCCGGACGCTCCTGGCTCCCGTCCGCGGGCGTTTTCGACATGAACCCAAGGATAGTCGGCCGGGACCCCCGTCCCGACACCGTCCTCGCCGGGCGAAACGCGGGCGAGGACGGCCGGCCGCCGCGGAATCAGGCCTGGCGGGCCTCGATCGCCTGCTTGTAGAGGCGTCCGGCGCGGTAGCTGGAGCGGACGAGCGGCCCCGACATGACGCCGGCGAAGCCGATCTCCTCGGCCTCGGCGTTCAGCTCCACGAACTCCTCGGGCTTCACCCACCGCTCCACCGGGTGGTGGCGGGGGCTCGGCCGCAGGTACTGGGTGATCGTGATCAGCTCGCAGCCCGCCTCGTGCAGGTCCCGCAGCGCTGCGGAGACCTCCTCGCGGGTCTCGCCCATGCCGAGGATCAGGTTCGACTTGGTGACCAGGCCGTCCTCCCGGGCCCTGGTGATCACCTCGAGGGACCGCTCGTAGCGGAACCCGGGGCGGATCCGCTTGAAGATCCGCGGGACGGTCTCGACGTTGTGCGCGAGCACCTCGGGACGCGACGAGAAGACCTCGGCGAGCTGCTCGGGCACCGCGTTGAAGTCGGGGATCAGCAGCTCGACGCCGCAGCCGGGGACGGCCGCGTGGATCCGCCGGACCGTCTCGGCGTACAGCCAGGCGCCGCCGTCCTCCAGGTCGTCACGGGCGACGCCGGTGACGGTGGCGTACTTCAGGCCCATCGTCGCCACGGACTCGGCGACGCGGCGGGGCTCGTCCCGGTCGAACGCGGCGGGCTTGCCGGTGTCGATCTGGCAGAAGTCGCAGCGCCGGGTGCACTGGTCGCCGCCGATGAGGAAGGTGGCCTCGCGGTCCTCCCAGCATTCGAAGATGTTGGGGCAGCCCGCCTCCTGGCACACCGTGTGCAGGCCCTCGGACTTCACCAGCCCGATGAGCTCCTTGTACTGCGGGCCCATCTTCAGCCGCGTCTTGATCCATTCGGGCTTGCGCTCGATCGGGGTCTGGCTGTTGCGGGCCTCTATGCGCAGGAGCTTGCGCCCCTCGGGTGTCACCGTCGTCACCCGTTCAGGGTACGTCGCGATCAGCGCGCCGGCACATCGCGGCCGCGCGCCCCCGGGGTTAACGCACCCGTATCGGACCGATCTCGAACGTGTGACGTTACCCCGCTCACACCGTCGATTCGCGTGTTTCGGTCCATGACCACCGGCGGTTCTCTCTAGGGTGACTCCCTGTCGTCACGCAACAGCGTTCGCATGGAGGACCGCAGTGGGTCTGGCAATGTCGTACCTCAGGGTGCCGCCGGTGCTGGAGGGTGAGCCGGATCCCGCCCGGGTCGCCCGTCGCGTGTTCGGCGAGCCGGACTGGCGGCGCCGCGTGCCGTTCGCGCCGCTGGACGTCGGCGGGGCGTGGCAGGCGCTGCACTACCTGGTGACCGGCGACCCCTGGGAGGGGCGCCAGCCGGAGGCCGACGTGGTGTGCGGCGGCCGGCTGCTCACCGAGGACGGCGCCGACGAGCTCGGCATGGACGTGATCTACCTCGCGCCCGACCGGGTGAAGCCCGCCGCCGACCATCTGGCCGCCACCCCGTTCGCCGGCGTCGCGGGCCGCTTCGAGCCCGCGGTGATGGTGCAGGCCGGCGTGCAGGACGCGGGCCGGATGGACGCCGCGGCCCGCGACCGCGTCCTGAAGCCCGCCTACGAGGCGCTGGTCGCGTTCTACCAGGCCGCGGCGGACGAGGGGCAGGCCGTCTTCAAGGTGATGTTCCCGAACCACTGACCGCCGCGTGGGCCGCGCCCAGGCCGTGCCCAGACCGCGCTCAGGCGGCGGCGCGAACCGGTCAGGCGGTGCTCAGGCGGCGCTCAGGCGCCGAGGGCGGCGAGCTGGGCCGTCGTGCGGTGGAGGGTCTCCCGCGCGCCGAGCGCCTCGGCGAGGTGGCGCTCCACCAGCGGGGTGACCTCGGCGACCGGGACGTCCCGGCCGACCTCGCGGCTGAGGTTCGTGGACCCGGCGTCGCGGATGCCGCACGGCACGATCCTGTCGAACCAGCCCATGTCGTTGTCGCAGTTCAGCATGAACCCGTGCATGGCCACGCCCCGCGCCACCCGGATCCCGATCGAGCCGATCTTGCGGTCGGGGGTGCCGGGCACCCACAGCCCGCTGCGGCCCTCGACCGTGGTGGTCTCCAGCCCGAACTCGGCGCACACCGCCATCATCATCCGCTCCAGCAGCCGCACGTAGGAGACGACGTCGGCGGGATCGGGCAGCCGGACGATGGGGTAGCCGGTGAGCTGCCCCGGGCCGTGCCAGGTGATCTTGCCGCCGCGGTCGACGTCCACGACCGGGGCGCCGGGGTCGCCGAACGGCCGGTCGAGGTCCCCGGTCCGCTTGCCCGCGGTGTACACCGGCTGGTGCTCCATCAGCAGGACCGTGTCGGGGATCACGTCGTCGACCCGCAGGGCGTGCGTGCGTTTCTGCAGGTCCCAGCCGTCCAGGTAGGGGACGGCCGCGGTCCCGAAGCCCGCGTGGACGACCACCAGCCGGCCGGTCGCCGGCGCCTTGCCGGGGGGCGTCTCGGGCGCGGCCCCCCGCACGTCCAGATCACTCACGCACGCCAGCCTATGCCGCCCGCGGACCGCTTCCTCAGAGGGACGCCAGCCGGCGGGGCTCCAGCCGCGTCTCCTTGGCGGTGCCGGGGCCGTCGGGCTCGACCCGGTAGGCGCCCGCGTCCTGCCGGTACGACACGGCCTGGACGAACTCGGTGCCGACGTAGTGCAGGCCGACCGACTCGTCCGCCGCGTACCCGCCGGGCAGCGTGCCCTCGCCGACGAGCTGCTGCAGCAGCGGGCGGCGCTGCGGGTCGCTGTCGTAGTGAACCCCGCACGAGTACGGCAGGAAGCCGAGCCCGTCGGTGAGCGGCCGCAGCTGCGGGCCGAAGGAGTCGGTGTTGCCGCCGACGTGCCAGCACAGCGCGCCCGCGCTCTGCCCGGACAGCACCACGCCCTCCTGCCACGCCTCCCGCATGATCTCGTCCAGGCCGTGCAGCCGCCACAGGGCGAGGAGGTTCGCGACGCTGCCGCCGGACACGTAGATCAGGTCCTGGGTGAGCAGGTGCGCGCGCATGTCGGCGACGCTCGGCATCGGGAACAGCGACAGGTGGCTGACCTCGGCGTCCAGCTGGGAGAACCCCGCGTAGAAGCGCGCGACGTACTCGGCGCCGTCGCCGACCGCCGTCGTCAGGAAGCACATCCGGGGACGGTCCTGCCCGGTCAGGTCGAGCGCGTAGCGCATCAGCGGGCTCGGCGCGATGCCCTCCCGGCCGTCCGGGACGAACGTGCCCCCGCCGATGGCGAGGATGTGCGGCTGTCCGTCGGTGCTCATTCGCCCTCCACGTCGGCAAGCTCTCTCAATGTCACCGTATGGCCACCGGGCGGGAGCGGCCGCGACTTTAGCGAATCTTGGTCTCGGCGCGCCGCGGCGGGCCGGTCACAGCAGGCCGGTCGCAGCGGGCCGGTCGCAAAGGTCACAGGAGGGCGGCGAGCGCGGCGTCGACGTCGGCGTGCCGGAACCGGAACCCGGCGTGCTCCAGCCGCCGCGGCAGCACCCGCTGGCTGATGAGCGGGCCCTCGTCGGCGAAGTCGCGCAGCGCGGCCCGCAGCACCGCCTTCGGGACGGCCAGCCGCGCCGGGCGGTGCAGCGCCCGCGCCAGCGCCGCGGTGTACGCGGCGTTGGTCACCGGGTTCGGCGCGGTCAGGTTCACCGGACCCGACACCTCGTGCTCGATCAGGAACCGCAGCGCCGCGACCTCGTCGGCGAGCGAGATCCAGCTCGTCCACTGCGTCCCGTCGCCGAGCCGGCCGCCGAGCCCGAGCCGGAACAGCGGCAGCGTCCGCCCGACGATCCCGCCGCCGCGCGCCAGCACCACCCCGGTGCGCGGGTGGACGACCCGGACCCCCGCCTCGCGCGCGGGCGCGGCGGCGGCCTCCCAGTCCCGTACGAGCGCGGCGAGGAACCCGGCGCCCATCGGGGACTTCTCGTCGGCCTCCCGGTCGCCGGTGTCGCCGTAGAACCCGATCGCGGACCCGCACACCAGCACCGGCGGGCGGTGGCCGGCCGCCGCGATCGCCTCCGCGAGCGTCCGGGTGCCGTCGAGCCGGCTGTCCCTGATCCGGCGCTTGTACGCCCTGGTCCACGGCCGGTCGCCGACGCCCGCGCCCGCCAGGTGCACGACGGCGTCGGCGCCCTCCAGCGCCGCCGCCTCGACGCAGCCGTCCGGCGGGGACCAGCGCGCCTCGTCGGGCGCCGCCGGCTCGCGGCGCACCAGCCGCACGACGTCGTGCCCGTCCTCCCGCAGCGCCCGCACCAGCGCCGATCCGATCAGGCCCGACGAGCCCGTCACGGTCACCCTCATGTCCCCACCCTACGGGGACGCCCCCGGCGTGCGGTGAGATTCTCACCGCGGTCCCGGGTTTCCGCCGGGACGTTCCCGGGGTTCCCCGGAGACGCGCGGGACCCCGCCGCCCGCGTGGGGCGCCGGGGTCCCGGACGTGCCGGAGGGGTCAGAGGCCGAGGTCGGCCTCGAAGTTGCCCTCCTCCAGGCGGTGCTTGATCGTGCCGAGGAAGCGGGCGGCGTCGGCGCCGTCGATCAGCCGGTGGTCGTAGGTCAGCGCCAGGTAGACCATCGACCGGACCGCGATGACCTCGCCGAGGTCGGGGTCGTCGATGACGGCGGGCCGCTTGACGACGGCGCCGGTGCCGAGCATGCCGACCTGCGGCTGGTTGAGGATCGGGGTGTCGAACAGCGCGCCGCGGCTGCCGGTGTTGGTCAGCGTGAACGTGCCGCCGGCCAGCTCGTCCGGGTGCACCTTGTTGGTGCGGGTGCGCTCGGCGAGGTCGGCGATCCGCTGCGCCAGGCCGCCGAGGTTCAGCTGCCCGGCGTTGTGCACGACCGGGACCATCAGGCCGCGCTCGGGCACGTCGACGGCGATGCCGAGGTTCTCCACGTCGTGGTAGGTGACCTCGTTGGTCTCGCTGTCGATGACCGCGTTGACCTTCGGGTGCGCCTTCAGCGCCTCGACGGTCGCGAGCGCGAAGAACGGCAGGAACGACAGCTTGACGCCCTCGCGGGCCTGGAAGTCGGCCTTGGCCTGCTCCCGCAGCCGCGCGATCTTGGTGATGTCCACCTCGACCACGGTGGTCAGCTGCGCCGACACCTGCAGCGACTCCACCATGCGGCGGGCGATCGTCTGCCGGATCCGGGACATCTTCTCGGTGCGGCCGCGCAGCGCGAGCTGCTCGGCCGGGGCGCCCTCGGGCGCCGGGGCCGCGT
>NZ_WBMR01000319.1 GCF_008923365.1 Actinomadura montaniterrae | reverse complement strand
CGGCGCGGCGCGCCGCAGGCGGGCGGGCGCGCCGGTCGGCCGGGGGGTGCTCAGGCGGGGGCGGCGGTGAGGGTGCGCGACAGCTGCGCGTACACCTCGTCCCAGAACGCCACGTGCTCGCCGATCTCCCGGCGCGCCGCCCGCGCCATCAGCGCCTCATCGGCGAAGTAGCCGTTGACCAGCACGTCCCACAGCGCCGCGAACGTTTCAGGCCCCTTGGTCTCGTGCAGGCTGAGGAACTCCAGCCCCGAGACCACCCCGTAGTGCGCGGCGAGTGCGTCGATGACCACGCGGTTGCGGACGGGGCTGGCGATCTCGCGGCCCGCCAGCGCCGCGACGGCCTCCGCGCCGTCGCGCTCGGGGGCCAGGAACCGGTCGGGGAACGACGCGCAGTAGGCGGCGGTCACCGGCAGCGGCGCCACCGACGACGGCCGCCGGACGCCCAGCGCCCGCAGCATCCGCACCGCCAGGCCGTGATGGTCCCCGCCGACCTCCTCCTCGATGTGCGAGGTCAGCCCCGACAGCACCCGCGAGGCGTCGAACTCGGTACCGAACGCCGGGCTCTTCACCACGCAGACGCCGAGCCACCGGTGAAATTGGTTCCGCCACAGGTAGTACTGCCCGAAAACGTCGCGGACCACCTCGATCGGAGCCTTTCCCGTCCGCAGATCGGAAAAGAACGCGCTGTCGTCCAGCGTTACCCGGGCGTGGGCGAGGAGGTCGGCCGATACGGCGGATCCAGCGAGCGAGGTCATGTTTCTCCAATGATCTGCGGCCATTTCGTGTCCGTCATCGCCGCACGTCGAGGCGGGGTTTCGACGCTTTCACGCCCGCGGGCGGGCCCGCCGGGGCCAAGGCCCGCGGACGCGCGATGCGACACGCTAACTGCAGAACCTAACCGACGTTCATCGCCCGCCCAATATCGCCTTCACCGGCCCATTACCGTTGCCGCCGCGACACCTTGCACGACCGTGCCGCCGTATGGTATTTCCCGGCCGGTGACGGGACGGGCTGCGCCTTTATCGCAACACCCCCCGCCCCACGCGTTTCTGCCGTGCACCCCGGCCCCGGCGCCGGGACCGATACCGCCCGCCCCGATGGCCGGATCCGGCCGTGAGAATCTCACCGAACCCGCCGCCGACGCCGATACGCGACGCCCCGGACGCGCCCGCATCCGCACCCGGGGCCGGACCCGCGCCGCCATCGCCCGCATCGTCGCCGCTCAGCCCGCGACCGGGCCACCGCGGTCAGGCCACCGCGCGCAGCCGGTCGTCCAGCTCCTCCAGGTCGGCGACGAACCAGACGTGGTCGCCCGCGTTCGACTCCCGCACCAGCGCGCGCAGTGCCGGGCTCTGCGCCAGGTGCCGCGAGATGTCCCCGACGACCGCCAGCCGCAGCCGGTAGTTCACGAACTTCTGCATGACCTCGCCCGCGAACCGCGTGCCGAGCGAGAAGAACCGCCCGTCCAGCCGCGCCGCCGGCACCGCCACCACCTGCGCGCCCAGGAACACCGCCCCGATCAGGTCGAGCGCGTCCTGCTCGGTGGCGACCGGCGGCCCGTCCGGGTCGCACATCAGCACCTGCACGCCCGCCCGCTCCCGCACCTCGTCAGCCATCGCCGTCCTCCCTCCCGCCGGCCGGGCCGTCCTCCAGGACGCCGCCGTCCAGCACCGCCTCGATCAGCCGCAGCACCTCCGCGGTGGCCGCCACCCCACCCAGCACCACGATCTTCATGCGCCCGCGCTCCTCGTCGTGGACGGTCTGGACGCGCACCGCGCCCCCGCCACCGCGCCCGGTGTTCACCCCGGCCAGCACGACGGTGGCGAGCCGGTCGGCGGCGACGCGGCCGACCCCGTCGACCTGCACGATGCTCGACACCTCCGCCCGCTCCGCGCCCCCGCCGCCCGGTCCGCCGCCCCGCTCGCCGCCGGCCGGGCGCGGCCCCCCGGTCAGCGCCTCCAGCGCCGCCGCGGAAATCCGGTACTGCTTGCCGATCCGCACTGCCTCCAGCCGCCCGGCCCGGATGTAGCCGCGCACCGTCCGCACGTGCAGCCCGAGGAGGTCCGCGACCTCCTCCACCGAATACATTCGCTCCGCCATCACTCCGCAAACTACCCTAAGAACGGTCAGATGAGGAAGTTTGCGGAACATAACCCGGATGCTGGAACGGCCGGCGCGGGCGTAGCGTGGCCCAACGGACGCACAGCGGCACACGGGGGAGAGGCGAGGGATGGCGGACCGGGAACGCGGGACGGTCACCGTGCTGACCGGGCCGTGCGGCGCCGGGAAGAGCACCGTCGCCCGGCTGCTGGCCGGACGGCTCGCACCGAGCGTGCGCCTGCACGGCGACGACTTCTTCGCCGTAATCGCCCAGGGCGCGATCCCGCCCTACCTGCCCGAGGCCCAGCGGCAGAACGAGACCGTCGTCGCCGTCCAGGCCGCCGCGGCCGCCGGATACGCCGCCGGCGGCTACCACGTGGTGTTCGACGGGGTCATCGGGCCGTGGTTCCTCGGCCCGTTCCGCCGCGCCGCCGCCGGCGCCGGCGTCCCCCTGCACTACGTGGTGCTGCGACCCGACCGCGACACCGTGCTCGCCCGCGCCACCGGCCGCGGGCCCGGCGCGCTCACCGAACCCGGACCGGTCCTGCGGATGTTCGAGGAGTTCGCCGACCTCGGCGAGCACGAGCCCCGCGTCCTGGACTCCGCGGCCCTCACCCCCGAGCAGACCGCGCGGGCCGTCGAGCGCGGGATGCAGTCCGGCGCCTACCGCCTGCCCTGACCCCGGCCCGACCGGCACGGCGCACGCGGCGGGGCGGGGCGGGGGCGTCACAGGCAGGAGGCGATGCAGTCCAGGACGCGCTCCAGCCCGTAGGCGAACTGCTCGGCGGGCTCCATGTGCGGCAGCGCCGCGTCCTTCACCACCCGGGCGAACATCGGGTGCTCGCCGGCGTCGAGGAGCTGCTGGACGTAGGGGGAGCTCTGGCGCATCAGGTCCTGGATCGTCGTGCCCGTGCGGAGCCGCTCGCGCTCGCGTTCGATCTCGGCGCGGACGGTGGTGACGACGTAGCCGTTCAGCATGGTCACCAGCGTGATGATGTCGTCGACCGGGATGCCGACGTCCAGGGCGCCGAAGCCGAACTCCAGGATCCGCAGCTGGTTCGGGCCGAACGTCGGGCGGGCGCGGTGCAGGTCGGCCAGCCACGGGTGCGCCAGCCACATCTCGCGGGTGTTGCGGGCGACCAGCGCCAGGTCGGCGCGCCAGTCGCCGGTCGGCCGGTCCGGGACGTCCAGGGTGCCGACGACGTGGTCGTACATCAGCTCGATCAGGTCGTCGCGGGAGGGGACGTAGCGGTACAGCGACATCGCGCCGGTGCCGAGCTCGGCGGCGATCCGCCGCATCGACGCCGCCTCCAGCCCGTCGGCGTCGGCGATCCGCACCGCCGCCTCGGTGATCTGCGCGCGGCTGTAGGCGGGCCTGGGGCCGCGGCCCTGCCGTTCGGGGACCGCGAAGATGCTGACCGCCTCGACGTCCGCCACCGTGCTCCCTCCGCCGCTCGCGGGACCCCGTCCGGCTCCTCCCGCGGATTCTGGTTGCGTACATCGTACTCGGTTGTTTAGCCTGGCGTCACTCAACCGCGTACGGCGTACCCAATGGAGGCGATGATGCCGGACGAACCGATCGTGTCGGCCGAGGCGCTGCACAAGCGCTACGGCGGCACCAAGGCCCTGGACGGCCTGGACCTGGCCGTCGCCCCCGGCACCGTCTGCGGGCTGCTCGGCCCCAACGGCGCCGGCAAGACCACCGCCGTGCGGATCCTCGCCACCCTCGCCGACGCCGACTCCGGCCGCGCCCGCGTCGCCGGCCACGACGTCGCCGCCGAACCCGACCGGGTCCGCGCCGCCATCGGCCTCGCCGGCCAGTACGCCGCCGTCGACGAGAAGCTCACCGGACGCGGCAACCTGCGCATGTTCGGCCGCCTCTACCACCTGCCCCGCCGCGAGGCCCGCCGCCGCGCCGACGAGCTGCTGGAGCGGTTCGGGCTGATGGAGGCCGCCGACCGGCAGGTGCAGGGCTACTCCGGCGGCATGCGCCGCCGCCTCGACCTGATCACCAGCCTCATCCTGCGGCCCCGGGTGCTGTTCCTGGACGAGCCCACCACCGGCCTGGACCCGCGCAGCCGCGGCGAGATCTGGGACGCCGTCCGCGGCCTGGTCGCCGACGGCACCACCGTCCTGCTCACCACCCAGTACCTGGACGAGGCCGACCGCCTCGCCGACGACGTCGTCGTCATCGACCACGGCCGCGTCATCGCCGGCGGCACCCCCGACGAGCTGAAGGCCTCCATCGGCGACCGGCTCGACGTCGCCCTCGCCGACCCCGCCGACGCCGGCGAGGCCGCCCGCGTCCTGGCCGGCCTCGCCGGCGCCCACCCCGACCTGGACGGCGCCCGGCTCACCGTGCCGCTCACCCGCGGCGCCGTCCGGCTCGCCGACGTCGTCCGCGAACTCGACCGCGCCGGCGTCGCCGCCGAGGACGTCGGCCTGCGCCGCCCCACCCTGGACGAGGTGTTCCTGCGCCTCACCGGCCGCGACGCCGACCCCGCCGCCGACCCCGCCGCCGACGCCGCCGCCGACGCCGACCAGCACGCCGACCAGCCCGGCCGGCGGAAGGAGACCGTCCGATGAGCGCCCCCGCCCTGCCCGCCCGCCCGTCGTCCCTCGCGGCGCGGCTGCGCTGGACCGCCGCCGACGGCCTCACCCTCGTCGGGCGCGAGCTCGGCCGGCTGCGCCAGGAACCCGGCGAGCTGATCGCCGCGCTGATCTTCCCCGCCGTCATGGTGGTGCTGTTCGGGTACGTGTTCGGCAGCGCCATCACCGTCCCCGGCGGCGGCAACTACCGCGAGTACCTGATGCCCGGCCTGTTCGTCATGGTGTCGTTCACCTCCGTCATGGCCGTCACCATGCGGGTCGCCACCGACGCCTCCCGCGGCGTCATGGACCGGTTCCGCGCCATGCCGATGGCGCGCTCGGCCGTGCCGTTCGGGCAGGCCGGCGCCGACCTGCTCAACGGGGTCCTCGCGCTGGTCATCATGGCCGCCACCGGCCTGGTCGTCGGATGGCGCGCGCACCGCGGCCTATGGCCCACCGCCGAGGCGTTCCTGCTGCTGGTGCTGCTGCGGCACGCGCTCAGCTGGGCCGGCTGCTTCCTCGGGCTGGTGGTGAGGAACGAGCAGACCGCCGACCAGTTCGTCCCGCTGGTGTTCCCGGTCACCATGCTGTCGAACTCCTTCGTCCCGACCGGCGGGATGCCCGGCTGGCTGCGGGCCGTCGCCGACTGGAACCCCGTCAGCGCCGCCACCGCCGCCTGCCGGCAGCTGTTCGGCAACCCCGGCGCGCCCGCCGCCCACACCGACCTCGCCTGGCCCCTCGCGCACCCCGTCGCCGCGACGCTGCTGTGGTCGATCGCGCTGACCGCGGTGTTCGCGCCGCTGTCGGTCCGCACCTTCCACCGGCGCGGCCGCTGACGGGGACGAGCCCGCGACCGGACGGGCCGCGCCCCCGGCGACGTCCTGCCCGGGGGCGCGGCCCGCGCGCTCACACGCCGAACGGCGCCGCGTACTCGATCACACCGGACGGCACCGGGCCCGGGCCGCCGCCGAGCACCAGCGCCATCAGCGCCTCGTCCGGCACCTCGAACCCGGCCGAGATCCCCAGCGACGACGCCCGCGCGAACCCGAACCGCGGGTAGTAGCCGGGATGCCCCAGCACCACCACCAGCCGCTCACCGCGCCGCTCCGCCGCCGCGAGGACCGCGCGGACCGCCGCGCCGCCCGCACCGCGCCGCTGATCCCCGGGCAGCACCGCCACCGGCGCCAGCGCCAGCGCGTCCGCACCGCCGACCCGGCAGCGCGTCAGCAGCGCGTACCCGGCGACGCGCCCGCCGGGGGCCTCGGCCACGAACGCCAGGCCCGGCAGCCACGCCGGGTCCCGGCGCAGCGCGTCCACCAGATCGGCCTCCCCGGCCGTCGGGAACGCCGCCTCCAGCACCCGGCGCACCGCCGCCTGGTCCGCCGCCGTCTCCGGCCGCGTCGCCCACGTCCCGCTCACCGGCCGCGCCCCCGCTCCTTGTACATCTGCCGCTGCCAGCGGCTGACGGCCTTCCACTTGTCGCGCTGCTCGGCGCGCAGCCGCGCGTCGGTCCGCGAGGCGATCCACGCGTTCTCCCGCAGCAGCTTGCGGTAGCTGTCCAGCCGCCGCTGCGGCAGCGACCCGTCCGCGGCCGCCGCCAGCACCGCGCAGCCCGGCTCGGCCAGGTGCGCGCAGTCGCCGAACCGGCACGCCCCGGCCAGCTCCTCGATGTCGGCGAACGCCTGCCGCAGCCCGTCGCCGGCGTCGTACAGCCCGACGCCCCGCAGCCCCGGTGTGTCGATCAGGACGCCGCCGCCCGGCAGCGGCAGCAGCTCCCGCCGGACGGTGGTGTGCCGGCCCTTGCCGTCCGATGCGCGGACGTCGCCCGTGGCGAGCACGCCCGAGCCCAGCAGCGCGTTGCCGAGCGTGGACTTGCCCGCGCCCGACGGCCCGACCAGCACCACCGTGCCCGACAGGACCGCCGCGACGACGTCCACGCCGTCGCCGGTCGCGGCGCTGCACGCCACCACGTCCACGCCCGGAGCGGCGGCGGCGACGTCCGCCTCCGCCTCGGCGCGGGAGGCGGCCTGGTCGGCCTTGGTGAGCACCACCACCGGCCGGGCACCGCTCTCCCAGGCCAGCGCCAGCATCCGCTCCAGCCGCCCGAGATCCGGGTCCGGCACCAGCGGCACCGCGATCGCGACGGTGTCGACGTTGGCGGCCAGCACCTGGCCGCGCGAGTCCCGCGCCGCCGACGACCGGACGATCGCGGTGCGGCGCGGCAGCAGCGCCGCCAGCACCGGGCGCCCGTCCGGGCCGTCCGGGCGCAGCGCCGCCCAGTCGCCCGTGCACGGCGCCGCCGCCGGATCGTCCGGCGACCCGAGCGCCCCGGCCGACGCCCGGCCCGGACCCGACTCGGTCACCACGTCGCACAGGCCGCGGTCCACCGCGGCGACCCGCGCCGGCACCAGCCCGGCCGCGCGGTGCGCAAGGAAATCGTGCTCCAGGGTCTCGTCCCAGCCGTAGGCGGACAGGGCGGACCCGTCGAAAGAAGACAACGGAATGGAACCCTTCACAGGAAAGGGGCCTCGGCGAGCGCGCCGGACGGAACGGACCGGGGTCAGCCGGAGGCCCGGGAGATGAGGAGGCTGTGGCTGCCGCACGCAGCAGCGACCGCGACGACGGCCATCCGACCTCACCCCCCTTTCGGTTCCGCCCGCCACCCTAGCCGCCCGCCCCATGCCCGGGCCAACCGATTTTCCCGGGCCCCAGGGGTGCGCCCGGGCCCGGCCGCGGGCGAAGGGGAGTGGAACGGGTAAACGGAAAGTATGGTGATTTGAGGCGGCGGAACGTGATGGGGGACGTGACCGTGGACGAAAGGGACCAGCGGGACCGGCGGCCGCACGAGCCGCAGCCGCGCCCGCACGGGCGGAACCGGCCCGAGCCGCACCGGCCCGAGACGCGCCCGCAGGAGCGCGGCCTCGCCGAGCGCGCCGACCAGGCCGCCGCCGAACGCCTGGAAGAGCTGTGGAACGGCCTCGCGCCCGTCGCCGGCGGCGCCGCCCGCCTCGCCACCACCGTCAGCGAACCCGTCCGGCACGCCGCCCGCGACGCCGCGTCCCTCGCCGCCGCCCGGATCGTCGAGCAGATGGCCGGCACCCCGGTGATGCGCGCCGTGGAGAAGGCCGCCCGCGACGCCGCCGTCAAGGCCGCCTCGGCCGCCGCCGAGAAGGCCGTCCGGGAGGCCCGCGCCGCCGCCGAGGCCAACCCCGCCACCGCGCCCGCCGTCGAGGCCGCCACCGCCGCGATGACCCTCGCCGAGCAGGCCGCCCAGCACCCCATGGCGGTCGCCGCGCGCCGCCTGGCCGCCCGCAGCCCCCTCGCCCGCGCCGCCACCGCCACCGCCCTGGACATGGCGGGCCGCACCATGACCAGCGCCGCCGCCTCGCCCGCCGTGCAGGCCGCCACCCGCGCCGTCGTGGACACCGCCATCGACGCCGTCGCCGACGCGGCCGTCGACGCCGCCCTCGTCGCCGGCCGCGACCTCGTCGGACGCGTCGTCCGCGAGACGGCCCGCGAGACCGCCCGGGACCTG
>NZ_WBMR01000318.1 GCF_008923365.1 Actinomadura montaniterrae | reverse complement strand
CTCGGCCTCGCGGGCCCCGGCGGCCGCCGAGCCGTTCGCGGTGCCCGACTCGATCGCCTTGCCGGAGTGGCCGGGCACCTGGATCTGCGGGAACGGCCCGGTGTTGCGCAGCGGCATCAGCGTGATCTGCTGCAGCGTGACCGGGCCGGCGATGGCGCGCGGCGCGGGCTCGGCGGGCTTCGGCTCCTCCTCTTCCGCGGACTGGCGCGAGACGTACCGGTGCAGTGTTCGCAGCAGGACGAACAGGCCGAGCATCGACACGATCGGCGGGACCGCGGCCGTCGCCTGGTAGGAGAACGACCGGTGCCCGACGTGCCCCACGTTGAAGATGAGGCTGGCCGTCCAGCCCGCGAGGGCGATGGCGAGCGGCAGGAAGAAGTCGAGCCAGCTCATCATGTCCCGGCGGCGCAGCACGAAGGCGTCGACGGCGAGCAGGAAGAGGCCGAGTTCGCCCACGATGATGAACAGGTCGACCAGCAGCGGGAACGAGTCGGCCTTCCATCCGCGCAGGCCGTGTTCCAGCGCCCAGTGGTAGAGCCCGGCGTAGGACTGGGCGAAGCCGCCCGCGGTCGCGGTCATGACCGCGATCGCCATGAAGGCGATGGCCCCCCACCGTGTGATGACCTGTACCCGGTTGGCAGCGCTCATGCGGCAGGTGCTCCAGATTGTCTTACCTAACCAAATGTGATCGGTGGGAGACTATCCATTCCCTGCGCGTTTCGTGGGGGATTCCAGTTACGTCTGTGTACCGTTCGGCCTCTACCGGACCCGCGGGACGAAACCGAACCCGGCGGACGGCCCGCCCGGCGGGCCGCCGCGCGGTCGTCGAGCCGCCCCGCGAGTGAGCGGATCCGACATCGGGTGCCCGAATCGGGGCGGCGGCGTGCATCGATCCGGGGATCCGGGGAACGGCGACAGAAGCGAGCGATTTGAGTGATATGTCGATTTCGTCGCGGGAGAACCCCGGGGGGAGGGGGACACGATGAGCGACGCGGACGACGTGCTCGGGGCCGCGCTGCCGCTGGAGTACGAAGAGGACCTGGACCCGCTGCTCGACCGGATCGGCGACGCCGCGTGCGTGCTGATCGGCGAGGCCAGCCACGGCACCCACGAGTACTACGCCTGGCGGGCCGCGATCACCCGCCGGCTGATCGCCGAGCGCGGCTTCTCCTTCGTGGCCGTCGAGGGCGACTGGCCGGACTGCCGCCGCGTCGGGCGGTCGGTCACGCTGGCGCCCGGCGGCGCGGAGGACCCGCGCACCGCCCTGAACGCCTTCGAACGCTGGCCCACCTGGATGTGGGCCAACGACGAGACCGTCCGGTTCTGCCGGTGGCTGCGCGAGCACAACGCCGGGCTGCCGCCCGACGAGCGCGCCGGCTTCTACGGGCTGGACGTCTACAGCCTGTGGGAGTCGCTGCGGGCCGTCGTCGACCACCTGGCCGAGCACCGCCCCGAGTACCTGCGGACGGCGCTGGAGGCCTACCGCTGCTTCGAGCCGCACGGCGAGGACCCGCGGTCCTACGGGTGGAACACCGCGCTGGTCCCGGACGGGTGCACCGAGGAGATCATGGCGCTGCTGACCCGGCTGCGCCGCCCCGTCTCGCACGGCGACTCCCGCGACCCCGACGAGGAGCTGGACGTCCGGCAGAACGCCGAGGTCGCGGCGGGCGCCGAACGCTACTACCGCACCATGATCGGCGGCGGGCCGGAGTCGTGGAACGTCCGCGACGTGCACATGGCCGACACCCTCGACCGGCTGACGGACTTCCACACCCACGGCGGCCAGACCGGCAAGGGCGTCGTGTGGGCGCACAACACCCACGTCGGCGACGCCCGCGCCACCGACATGGCGGACGCGGGCATGGTGAACCTCGGGCAGCTCGCGCGCGAGCGGCGCGGCCGCGACCGCGTCGTCATCGTCGGGTTCGCGGGCGGCCCCGGCGAGGTGGTCGCCGCGCCGAGCTGGGGCGACCCGATGGAGGTCATGACCGTCCCGCCGCCGGCGCACGGGTCGCTGGAGGAGGTGCTCGCGCGGTCGGAGCTGCACCGCGGCCTGTTCGTGGTGCCGCCCGAACGCGACATGCCCGCCTTCCTCACCGGGACGCTCGGGCACCGCGCGATCGGCGTCGTCTACGATCCGGACCGCGACCCGCGCCAGTACGTCCCGACGCGGCTCGCCGACCGGTACGACGCCCTGTGCTGGTTCCGGATCACCTCCGCGCTCGCCCCGCTGCACCTGGAGGCGGCGCGGCGCGGCGAGCTGGAGACCATGCCGACGGGCGTGTGAGCAGCGCCGGCAGGCGCACGAGCAGCGCCGGCAGGCGCACGAGCAGCGTCGGCAGGCGCACGAGCAGCGTCGGCAGGCGCACGAGCAGGGCCGACGCAGGGAGACGGGCATGACGCTGACCATGGGCCCCGGGCCGCTCGCCGGATCGCCCGGCGACGACGTCAACTTCCGCATCGAGGGGCCGAAGCACCGGCTGTTCATGCACGACTTCCCGCGCCGGGTGCACGCCCGCTTCGGCGGGGAGGTCGTCTTCGACACCGAGCGGGGGAAGCTGCTGCACGAGACGGGGCTGCTGCCCGTCCTGTACGTCCCCGAGGAGGACGTCCGGACGGACCTGCTGGAGCGGACCGGCCACAGCACGCACTGCCCGTTCAAGGGCGACGCCGCGTACTGGACGATCCGCGCCGGCGGCCGCGCCGCGGAGAACGCGGTGTGGGGCTACCCGGAACCGCTGCCCGAATCGTCCTGGCTGCGCGGCTACATGGCCTTCTACTGGAAGCCGATGGACGCCTGGTACGACGAGGACGAGGAGGTGCACGGGCACCTGCGCGACCCGTTCCACCGGGTCGACGCGCGCGCCACGTCCCGGCACGTCCGGGTGCTGCTGGGCGGGGAGGTCGTCGCGGAGACCGAGCATCCGATGCTGCTGTCGGAGACGGGCCTGCCCAACCGGTTCTACATCCCGGCCGCGGACGTGCGCCGCGAACTGCTGACCCGCAGCGACAAGCGCACCGTCTGCCCCTACAAGGGCGAGGCGACGTACTGGTCGCTGGACGGCGCGGAGAACGCGGCCTGGTCCTACGAGGAGCCGCTCACCGACGCGGCGAAGATCGGCGGCCTGCTGAGCTTCGACCACGAGGCCGTGACCGTCGAGTCCGAGCCGCCGCCCGGCACGTGAGCGCGCCGCCGGACGTCGCCGTCGCCGGGCAGATCGTCCGCGACCTGGTGCTCGTCGTCGACGAGGCGCCGGGTCCCGGCGGCTCGGCGGACGTGCGGCGCCGCCGGGAGATGCTCGGCGGCAAGGGCGCGAACCAGGCGGTCGCGCTGGCGCAGCTCGGCGTGCGGCCGGCGCTGGTGGGCGTCGTCGGCGACGACGACGCGGGCCGCGACGTGCTCGGCCAGGCGCGCCGTGACGGCGTCGACGTGTCCCGCGTGGTGCGCCGCGAGGGCGCCGCGACGGGCCTGATCGTCGACATCGTCGACGGCGCGGGCCGCTGGCGCTACCTGGAGGACACGCCGCCGCCCGTCCTGCTCACCGAGGCCGACGTCGCGGCGGCCGGGCCGCTGCTGCGGGCCGCGCCGTGGACGGCCGTCCAGCTGCAGCAGCCGCCGGGGGCGGTGCGGGCGGCCGTCGAGCTCGCGCGGGGCAACCGGATCGTGCTGGACGGGGCGCCGTCCGAGGACGACCGCGACGACCTGCTCGCGGCCGCGTTCCTCGTCCGCGCCGACGCGCGCGAGGCCGCGATGCTGGCCGGCGCCCCGATCGGCTCGGCGGAGGAGGCCGCACGGCTCGGCGCGGACCTCGTCCGGCGCGGCCCGTCGCTGGTCGCGCTGGCCGTGGAGGACGCGAACGTCTTCGTCTGGGCGGGCGGCGGCGCCGTCGTGCCGCTGGACGACACGCCCGTCGCCGACACGACGGGCGCCGGGGACGCGCTCACCGCAGCGCTGATCGCCGCGCTCGCCCGCGGGGAGCCGCCGGAGCGCGCCGCCCGGTTCTCGGCGGCGGCGGCCGGTGCGACCGTCGGCCGTCCCGGCGGCCGTCCCGCCCTGAGCTTCGAGGGCGTGGGGGCGCGCGCGGGCCTGTGACGGGCGCGCGCGGGCCGGTTTGCCGGACACCGGTTTACCGGGCAGGTGACAGCGGGCATGTCAAGGTTCCCGGCGACCGGTAAGGAGGACGGCCTTGCCCCCCTCGTCCCCGTCCGTTCCCCGGCCCGGGTTCTGGGCCGCGCTCGACTCCGCGCAGCGGACCGCGCTGCGCGCCGCCGCACGGCCGCGCCAGTTCCCGGTCAAGGCGCCGCTGGTCTACCAGGGCGACGAGTCCGACCACGTGATCATCATCGAGCGGGGCTGGGCCAAGGTCACCTCGACGACCGAGGACGGCCACGACGTGGTGCTGGCCGTGCGCGGGCCGGGCGACCTGCTCGCGGAGAGCGCGGTGCTGGGCGGCCGCACCCGCTCGGCGACGGTGACGGCGCTGTCCCCGGTGCGCGCGCTGGTCGTCCCGGCGGGCCGGTTCACCGGGTTCCTGGACGCGCACCCGGACGTGTGGATGCTCGTCACCGGCACGTTCGTGCAGCGCATCGACGACTCCGACCGGCGGCTGCGCGCGCACGTCGCCAGCCGGGGCACCCAGCGGCTCGCGCGGCTGCTGGCCGACCTCGCCGAGCGGTCGGCGCAGCACGTCGCGCCCGCGCCGGACGGGTCGATCGCGATCGGGCCGCCGCTGTCCCAGGAGGAGCTCGGCAGCTGGATGGACGCCTCCCGCGAGACGGTCGCGCGGGCGATGACGGGCCTGCGGGCCGCGGGGCTGATCCGCACCGGATGGCGCAGGATCACCGTCGTCGACCTGCCGGGCCTGCGCGCGTTCGCGGACGACGCGGAGCCGCCGGGCTAGAGGGCCGGAGCGAGCGGGCGCGGGTCAGTTCCCCGCGATGCGCCGCTGCGCCTCCTCCCAGCCGATGGGCAGGTCGGCGGCCTTCGCCTGCCAGAAGACGAACGTGGAGTCGCGCATCACCGCGCGCTTCGCCCGCATCGAGGACCGGTGCGGTTCGGCGGCGGCGTAGGCCCGGATCGCCTTCTCGTCGCGCCAGGCGGACAGCGTCCAGAACGTCCGCTTCAGCAGCTGGGCCTTCAGGGCGACGCCGTGCGCGCCGTCGGACCGGCGGGCCTGGCGCAGCAGGGACATCGAGGTGAGGAGGAAGCCCGGCACGTGGCGGAGCGAGCGCACCTCGAGCCGGGACGCCATGACGGTGACCTCGGCGTCGGCGCCGGGGGCTCGGACGGGGATCCAGGGCAGGGTCGGCATGGCACGGGTCCTTCGCTCGGACATCATCTTGTCGTTGACTAGATTGCCCCCGCGCCGCGAACTTGTCAATGACAAGATAGGATCGGCGGCATGAGCGACGACGCCTACCACCACGGCGATCTGCGGCGGGCCGTCATGGCGGCCGCCGTGGACGCGATCGCCGAGTCCGGACCGGCCACCTGGAGCCTGCGCGAGCTGGCCCGCCGCGCGGGCGTCTCGCACGCCGCCCCCGCCCACCACTTCGGCGACAAGGCCGGGCTCCTCACCGCCGTCGCCGCCGAGGGGTACACCCTGTTCGCCGACGCGCTCGAGGCCGCCGGCGACGACTTCCACGACGTCGGGCTCGCCTACATCCGCTTCGCCGTCGGCCACCGCGCGCACTTCGAGGTCATGTTCCGGCCCGAGCTGTACCGCGCCGATGACCCCGAGGTCGCCGCCGCCCGCGCGCGCGCCGACGGCGTCCTCGTGCGCGGCGCCCGGAGCGTCGCACCGGGCCGCCCCCGCGGCGACCTCACCGCCCCGATCGCCGCCTGGTCGATCGTGCACGGCTTCGCCGAGCTCTGGCTCCGCGGCGCCCTGCCCGCCGAGCTCGGCGACGACCCCGTGGCCGCCGCCGAGCCCGTCATCCGCCTGCTGTTCGAGAAGCCCGCTTGAACGGTCAGGCGCCGCGCCGCGCGTCCTCCGCCGGCGGCACGGCCTGCGGGACGGCCGCCGGGACGGCACCGCCCTTCGCGGGGACGAACAGCGCCGCGACCACCCCGGCCGCGGCCACCGCCGACGCGACCCACAGGGCCGGCTTGAACCCGTCGACGAACGACGCCGGCGTCGCGTAGCCGCCGTTGTGCGCGAACACCGCGGCGAGGATCGCGATGCCGAACACGGCGCCGAGCTCGCGCAGCGCCGTGTTGGTGCCCGCCGCCACGCCCGCGTCGCCCGCCGGCACCGCCGCCGTCGCCGCGCCGGCCGTCGTCGCGAAGACCATGCCGGTGCCGGCGCCCGCGACGATCAGCGGCGCGACGAGCGTCCCGTACGACACGTCCGGCGCCGTCACGGCCGCCAGCCAGCCGAGCCCGGCCGCCTGCAGCAGCATCCCGCCCGCCATCAGCGGGCGCGGCCCGATCCGGTCGGCGAGCGCGCCCGCGAGCGGCGCGGCGACCATCGGCATGCCCGTCCAGACCAGCAGCCGCAGCCCCGTCTGCAGCGGGGAGTGGCCGAGCCCGGTCTGGAACAGCTGGGTCATCATGAACAGCGCGCCGAGCAGCGACACCGCCAGCAGGAAGATCACCGCGTTCGCGGACGCGAAGCCGCGCAGCCGGAAGTACGCCAGCGGCAGCATCGGGTGCGCGGCCCGGCGCTCCCACAGCAGGAACGCCGCCACGAGCACCGCCCCCGCCGCCAGCGCGCCCGCCACCTCCGGCGAGTCCCAGCCGGCCGACGGCGCCCGCACCGGCGCCCACGTCAGCGCGAACATGCCGAGCCCCGCGAGGAGCTGGCCCGGCACGTCCAGGTGCGGGCGCGGCCCGCGGCTCTCCCGCAGCAGCGTCGCCGAGAGCGGGATCATGACCAGCCCGACCGGCACGTTGATCCAGAAGATCCACTGCCAGGCGAGGCCCTCGGTGATCGCGCCGCCCAGCACCGGCCCGCCGGCCACCCCGAGGCCGGTGATCCCGCCCCACAGCCCGATGGCGGCACCGCGCTTCTCCACCGGGAACACGTCGCTGATCAGCGTGAGCGTCAGCGGCAGCAGCAGCGCCGCCCCGGCGCCCTCGACCACCCGGGCGGCGACGAGCGCGCCCGCGCCGCCCGCCAGCGCGCACGCGGCGGACGCCGCGGTGAACACCGCGAGGCCCGCCACGTAGATCCGGCGGCGGCCGAACCGGTCGCCGAGCGCCGAACCCGTCAGCATCAGGCAGGCGAACGCCAGGTTGTAGGCGTTGATCGTCCATTCCAGGTCGGACAGGCTCGCGCCCAGGTGCGTGCGCAGCACCGGCAGCGCGGTCGCGACCACCACCACGTCCAGGGAGCACAGGAACGCCCCCAGCCCCGCCAGCACCAGCGTCCAGCCCCGTCGCGCCGCCGGGACGGCGTCCCCCTCGGACGCCTCCCGGCCGGTCGCGGTCTTGCTCGTCATCTCCGGCATCCCGGTCCCTTCCCTCGGAGCGGATCGCTCACCGGGTACTGACCGCCGCCGGCCCGAAAGGAACCGCTCCGCCGGACGCGAGCGCGGACGGCCGCCCGGACGACAGTTCGGGCGGCAGCCCGAACCTGGGGAACAGGGCCGGATCGAGGAACGCCACCACCCCCGAGATGCCCCCGCCGGTGACCGTGAGCACCTGGAGGCAGTGCGCGCGGTACGCGCCATCCGGGCCGCGCAGGTACGCGGCCGAGGCCGGCCGGCCGTTCGCCGAGGCGGGGACCAGGCGCAGATCGCCGGGCGCGCCGAAGATGTGCGCGGCGGCGAACCGCGCGACGTGGCCGCGCCCGGCGAACCACGCCTCGAACGGCGGCATCTCCAGCGTCGCGTCCCGCGTCAGCAGGTCCGCGAGCGCCGCCGCGTCGGCGTTCTCGAACGCCGCCGCGTACTGGTCGAGCAGCGCGCGGACGCCCGGATCGTCCGGCTCGGCGACGCCGTCCTCCTCCGGCGCGAGCCGTTCGATCTGCTCGCGCGCCCGCTGCAGCATGCTCTTCACCGCCACCGTGGACGTGCCGAGCGTCTCGGCGACCTCGGCCGCCCGCCAGCCCAGCACGTCCCGCAGGATCAGCACCGCCCGCTGCCGCGCCGGCAGGTGCTGCAGCGCCGCGATCAGCGCCAGCCGGACCCCCGCGCGGGACGCGACGACCGCCGCCGGGTCGCCGCGGCCCGCCGCGTCCGCCCACGCTCCGGGCAGCGGCTGCAGCCACTCGATCTCCGGCCGGGCCGGCCCGACCGGGCCCTCCGGATCGG
>NZ_WBMR01000317.1 GCF_008923365.1 Actinomadura montaniterrae | reverse complement strand
CTGGCCGCCGCCGGCGCCGGGGCCGCCGCCGGCGCCGGGGCCGCCGGGCTCGCCGTCCGCCGCGTCCCGGACCCGATGATCGACCTGTCGCTGCTGCGGAACCGGCTCTACGCGGCCAACGCGGCGGCGGCGTTCGCCTCCCACGTGGCGGGCGCGGGCGCCCTCGGCTACTTCTCGCTCTACGTCCAGGGCACGCTCGGGACCCCGCCCGCGGAGGCCGGGCTGTGGTTCCTCACCTACAGCCTCCCCGCCCTCGCGACGCCGCTGCTGCTCGGGCGGGTCGCGCACCGGTTCCCGCCGGCGGTCCTCGTCGCCCTCAGCCCCCTGCTGACCGCGGTGTCGTCGCTGCTCCTGCTGGCCGCCTGCCCCGCCCGGTCATGGCCGGCGATGGTGCCGGGATTCGTGGTGGGCGGCCTCGCCGGGGTCGGCAACCTCGTCTCCAGCCAGGTCGCGCTGGCGTCGGCGCCGCCGGAACGCGCCGGCGTCGCGGGCGGCATCACCAGCGCCGCCAAGCAGGTCGGGATCGCGGCGGGCGTCGCGGTGCTCGGCATCCCGTACCGGCTGGACGGCCTGGCCGCGATGCTCGCCACCACCACCGGGGTCGCCGTCCTCGGCGCGCTCCCCGCCCTGCGGCTGGTCCTCCGGCCGCAGGCGCGCGCGGACGCGGCGGCGACCGGCCCCGACCGCGCCCCGCTCCGGGCGCCTCAAGGCGGTCAGCGGTAGTAGTCGTCGGAGTCCCGGGCGGTCCGCTCCGCCGCGGCGGCGGCGGACGCGGCGGCCCGGCGCAGCTGGTGCCCCGCCTGCTGGACGACCCGGACCGGACGCTCCGGCAGGTGCCGGGTCGCGCCGCGGTGCCGCCGCCAGTGCTCGCGGGCGCGGGCCCGGTGCTCGACGCGCAGGTTCTCGATCAGCCGGTCGATGTCCATGGACACCTCGCCGTACAGCGGCCACAGGTCGCCCGCCGCGGCCCGCTCGTGCAGGCTGCGGGTGAGCCGCGAGCGCCGCTCGCGGGCGATGTCGACCCGCACCTCCAGCTCGTTCTCCGCGAGGTACGGGCGGGCGTCGGTGGCGAGGTCCGAGCGGGCCAGCCGGCCGTAGGCGGCGACGCTCGCGGCGATCCCCGCGAGCGCGTCGCCGAGCTGGCGGCGCAGCGTCGGATCGGTCAGCAGCCGCCCGCGCGGGCCGAGCCGCTCGTCGTCGGCCAGCGACCGGGTCAGCCCCCGCAGCGACAGCGTGAAGTGCTCCATCGTCTCGACGGCGTTGCGCAGCGCGACGCCCGCGTCGACCAGCCGCCGCGCCTGCGTACGCGGGTTCAGCCGGACGCTCTCCTCGGCGTCCCGGAGGTCCTGGTCGGTGCGGCCGATGTCGCGGGCGAACCGCTCCGCGTCCTCCTGCCAGCGGGCGGCCTCGCCCTCCACGGGGTCGCCCTGCAGCCCGTCGGCGATCTTCTGGATCAGCTCGCGGAGCTGCTCGGCGACGTCCTGGACGGCCTCCTCCGCGGGCCGCACCCGCACCGAGGGCACCAGGAACGTGGCGACCAGCCCGGTGGCGGCGCCGACCAGCGTCTCCAGGATCCGGTCGGCCGCGCCGGCGCCGCTGGACGCGCCCAGCGCGAAGATCAGCATCGCGCTGATCGGCACCTCCAGCATCTGGTCGCCGAGCCGCAGCACGTGCCCGATGATCAGGGCCGCGAGGATCGACAGGCCGAGGCTCCACCAGGAGAACCCCACCCCGTTGGAGAACAGGACCGCGATCATCACCCCGGAGGTGACCGCGCCCACCCGCAGCAGGCTGTGCTTGACCGTCTCGTAGACCGAGTGCTGGACGACCAGCAGCGCGGTCAGCGGCGCCAGCAGCGGTTTCGGGCCGGGCGGCAGCAGGGTCAGCGCGATCAGGTACGCGGCGACGGCGGTGAGCGTCAGCCGGGCGACCCGGTACACCGACGAGGGCGCCTCCGTCGCCACCTGGATCGGCGAGCGGACGGCGCGGCCCTCGCGGTCGAGGAGGCCCGGACGGCGGAAGAACGCTTGAGGCATCGGTGCACGGATGGGTCGGGGTCAGCGGTACGAGGGTCGGCATGCCCTTTCGGGCACCCAATACTCAAGGGGACGCCGATCCGCTTCCTTCCCGGCACCGGGTGAACTCCCGGCAAAGCCCGCGGCCGCCCCGCCGGAAGGCAAGGTCGCCCCGCCGGAAGGCCGCGATCGCCCCGCCGGAGGCCGCGGTCGGCTGCGCCTGGAGGCTGCGCCCGGGCGCGGGGGTCAGCTGCGGCGGCGGGCACGGAAGGCCGCGACGTTCGTCCGGTTCGCGCATCCCTCCGAGCAGAACCGGCGCCGCCCCGCCCGCGACGTGTCCGCGTACACGCGGTCGCATCCCTCGGCGTCGCAGACGCCCGTCCGGTCGATCCCGTGCTCGACGACCAGCTCCGCGAGGTGCATCAGCGTCGTCGCGCGGAACCGGTCCGGCAGCCGGGACGAGGGCGGCGCGTAGTGCATGTGCACGCCGTGCGGGTCGTGCTCGGCGAGGTGCGGATGCAGCGGCAGCTCCAGCATCAGCCCGTTGAGCAGCCGCATCGCCTCGTCGAGGTCGGGGGCGTCGAAGAACCGGCGCAGCGTCCGCCCCCACCGGCGGAACTCGTCGGCGTCGGCAGGTTCGAACTCGTGCCAGAAGAACCCGTTCGTGCGCAGCACCTCGCGCAGCGCGTCGGCGGAGTCGTCGCCGTCGGCGCTGGTCACGGCGTTGACCAGGGCGACGGCCGCCGCCACCCCGTGGCTCTTGTACCCGGTAATCCGCATTGCCCCGGCTCCCGATCCCGTGCCATCCTGTAAATGGCATCTTAATTTTAACCCTTACAAGCTTCCCTGAGGACGCGCTGTGGAGGATTGCCCGCACTGCGGCTGGCCCCGGTCCGAGGTCTACGAGGTACTGTCCCGGCACCTCACCTCCGAGGGGGTGGTGAGCTATGTCCGCTGCGCCTGCGGCGAACTGGAGGTGCGCGTCCAGCCGTTCGCGCCCGGCGCCGTCGTCGCCGGCGCGGCCGACCCGCCCGAGCCCGGCCGCTAGTGCCGCCAGCGGGTCGCGGCGGCGACGTCCTCCGGGGCGGCGCCGTCGAACAGCGCGATCTCGCCGCGCCGGACGGCCGCGACCGTGTCGGTCACCGCCTCGCCCAGCGCGTCCCGCAGGACCGCGTCCTCCTCGAACACCGCGACCGCCTCGGCGAGCGTGACCGGCAGCGGCCGCACCTCGCGCGCGGCGCGCTCCGCCTCCGGCAGCCCGGCCGGGTCGACGTCGACCGGGTCCGGCAGCGCGAGCCCCGCGTCCAGCCCGGCCCGCCCGGCCGCCAGCAGCGCCGCGAGCGCGAGATAGGGGTTCGCGGCGCCGTCGAAGCACTTGACCTCCAGGTTCGCGGCGCGGTCCCGCTCGCCCTGCGCGCCGGTGACGAACCGGAGCGCCGCCTCCCGGTTCTCCAGCCCCCAGCACGCGAACGCGCCCGCCCAGTGCGACGGGACGAGCCGCAGGTAACTGGCCACCGATGGCGCCCCGATCGCCAGCAGCGCGGGCAGGTGGTCCAGGATCCCCGCCGCGAACGCCTGCCCGGCGTCCGTCATCCCGCAGGGGCCGCCGCCGCCCGCCATCGCGTTCGCCGGGCCGTCCCCGGTGTCCTCCCGCCACAGGCTCAGGTGGACGTGCCCGCCGTTGCCGACCGAGCCCGCCACGACCTTCGGGGAGAACGAGGCGTGCAGGCCGTGCTCCAGCGACACCGCCCGGATCGTCTCCCGGACCAGGACGGCCGTGTCGGCGGCGCCGACCGGGTCCTCGGCCGCCACCGACACCTCGTACTGCCCGGCGGCGTACTCGGGGTGCAGCTGGTCGACCGACACGCCCGTCCGGTCCAGCGCGACGAGCAGCGCGCGCAGGTAGCCGGCCAGCTCGCTGACGCGGGTCATCCCGTACGCGGGGCCGTGGCAGGCGGGCGTGAACTCGTCCGGGGTGGTCGACACCGCCCACTCGATCTCGAACGCCGTCCGGACCGTCCAGCCGGCGGCGGCGAGCCGGGCGGTCTCGCGGCGCAGCAGCGCCCGCGCGTCGAGGGGGTGGACGGCGCCGTCCTGCGCGTACCGGTCGGCGGGGGCGTGCGCCCAGCCCGGCAGCGCCGCCAGCGGGACGAGCCGGTCCAGGTCGGGATGGAGCCGCAGGTCGCCGACCGGGCCGCCGACGTGCCGGCCGGACACGATCGAGTCGTCCAGCAGGAACACGTCGAACACCGGCGACATCCCGACGCCCCAGGTCGCCGCGTGCTCCAGCCGCCCGACCGGGACGGTCTTGGTGCGGGTGATCCCGCTGACGTCCACCCAGGTCAGCGCGACGGCGGCGACGTCCTCCCCGGCCAGCCGCCGGGCGGCCTCGGCCGCCCGGGCACCCCGCCGGGCGCGCTCGTGGCCGTCGAGGGCGGTGTCGAAGGTCTGTTCCACGGTGCGGCTCCCGGTCATGGCGGCGGACGCGGGCCTTCCGGCGGCGCCGGTGCCCGCAGAGGCATCGTAGGAAGAACGCCCCGCGATTTCAGGGACGCCGCCGCGTTTCCGGGGACGTACAGAGGGTGCTCGAATATCTGGAGTCGCTGCCCCTCATCGACCACCACTGCCACGGCGTGTTCGACGACGACCCGGACCGCGCGGCGTTCGAGGCGATGCTCACCGAGGCGGACACGGGCGGGCCGCCCGGGACGAGCATGTTCGACACGCAGGTCGGGTTCGCGCTGCGGCGCTGGTGCGCGCCCGTCCTGGACCTGGACGCGCACGCCGACCCGGACGCCTACCTCGCGCGCCGCGCCGAGCTGGGCGCCGCCGAGGTCAACCGCCGGTTCCTCGCCGCCGCCGGGCTGGAGGCGCTGTGCGTCGACACCGGCTACACGCCGCGCGCCCTGCTGGACCCGCCCGCCCTCGGGCGGCTCGCCGGGGCGCGGGCGCACGAGATCGTCCGGCTGGAGACGGTCGCCGAGCGGGTCGCGGCGGACGGCGTCGACGCGCACGGCTTCGCCGACGAGGTCCGCTCCCGCCTCGCCGCGTGCGCGCCGCGCGTCGCGGGCGCCAAGTCGATCGCCGCGTACCGGGCCGGGCTGGAGCTGTCGGGGGTGCGGCCGTCGGACGCGGAGGTGACGGGCGCGGCCGGGATCCTGCTGCGCCAGGAGGAGATGCGCGTCTGCGACGAGATCCTGCACCGCTTCCTCATCTGGTGCGCGGTCGACCTGGGGCTGCCGGTGCAGTTCCACGTCGGGTACGGGGACGTCGACGCCGACCTGCGGCGCGGCGACCCGCTGCTGCTGGTCTCGCTGCTGCGGGCCATGGACGCGGCGGGCGCCCCCGCGATGCTGCTGCACAACTACCCGTTCCACCGGCAGGCCGGCTACCTCGCGCAGGTGCTCCCGAACGTGTACGTGGACGCGGGCCTCGCCACGCACAACCTCGGGCACCGGGCGCCCGCGCTGATCGCCGAGCTGCTGGAGCTCGCGCCGTTCGGGAAGGTGCTGTACTCCTCGGACGCCTTCGGCCTGGCCGAGCTGTACCACCTCGGCGCGCTGCTGTTCCGGCGCGGCCTCGCGGGGTTCCTCGCGGGCGGCGTCGAGGACGGCGCGTGGGCGGCCGCCGACGCCGAGCGGGTCGCGGGGCTCGTCGCGTCCGGCAACGCCCGCCGCGTCTACGGCATCTGACACCGCGTCCGGCCGGGGCCGCCCGGCCGCCGCTCGCGGGTACGCTCGGGGACGATCTTCGGGAGGTGCCCATGGCAGGACGCGAGCGGCTGCTCGTCATCGGGGGCGACGCGGCCGGGATGAGCGCGGCGTCGCAGGCCCGCAGGCGGCGCGGCCCGGACGACCTGGACATCACCGTCGTGGAGCGCGGCCATTTCGCGTCCTACTCGGCGTGCGGCATCCCGTACTACGTCGGCGGCGCGGTCGACGACGCGGAGAAGCTGATCGCCCGGACGCCCGCGGAGTTCCGCGACCGCGGCATCGACCTGCGGCTGTGCACCGAGGCGACGGAGATCGACCTGGAGCGGGGGCGGGTCCGCGTCCGCGACGTGGACGGCGGGACCGAGACGTGGGAGCCCTACGACCAGCTCATGGTCGCGACCGGCGCGGTGCCGACCCGCCCGAAGCTGCCCGGCGCCGACGCGGAGGGCGTGTACGGCGTGCAGGTCCTGGACGACGGGATCGGGATCCGCCGCGTCCTGGAACAGGAGAAGCCGCGCCGCGCCGTCGTCGTGGGCGGCGGCTACATCGGCCTGGAGATGGCCGAGGCGATGGTGATCCGCGGCCTCGACGTGGCGATCGTGGACGGCGCCGAGCAGCCGATGAGCACGCTCGACCCGGACATGGGCGCGCTCGTCGCGGACGCGATCCGCGGCATCGGCGTCGACCTGCACCTCGGCGACCGGGTCGAGGGCTTCGAGACGGGCGCGGACGGGCGGGTGGCGGCGGTCCGCGCCGGAGGCCGCACCCTCCCCGCCGACCTGGTGATCCTCGGCCTCGGCGTCCGGCCCGGCAGCGACCTGGCCCGCGCCGCCGGGATCGAGACGGGCCCGACCGGCGGCATCGTCACCGACCGGCGGATGCGGACCCGGACCGAGCGGGTGTGGGCGGCGGGCGACTGCGTGGAGACCCGCCATCTCGTCTCCGGCCTGCCGGTCGCGATCGCGCTCGGCACGCACGCCAACAAGCAGGGCCGCGTCGCGGGGATCAACCTCGGCGGCGGCTACGCCACGTTCCCGGGCGTCGTCGGCACCGCCGTCTCCAAGATCTGCCACGTCGAGGTCGCGCGGACCGGCCTGAACGAGCGCGAGGCGGCCGCCGCCGGGTTCGACGCGCTGAGCGTCGTGGTCGAGTCCACGACCCGCGCCGGCTACCACCCGGGCGCCACCCCGATGAAGACCAAGCTGATCGCCGAGCGGCGCTCCGGCCGGCTGCTCGGCGGGCAGATCGTCGGCGAGGCGAACGCCGCCAAGCGGATCGACGGCCTGGCCATCGCGCTGTGGAACCGGATGACCGTCGAGGAGATGACCGGCCTGGACCTCGGCTACGCGCCGCCGTTCTCGCCCGTCTGGGACCCGGTGCTGATCGCCGCCCGCAAGGCCGCCGAGCGCGTCGAGGAGGACATGCGCCGCTCGCCGTGACGCCGGCTTGATCGTTTCGGTGCCGGTTTGTCGGTGATCTCCCCTACGGTGCCGTCATGAGCACGACGGACGCCGCGGCCGAGGCCCGCCCCGACGAGAACGCCCTGGTGCTGCCGGCCGCGTGGCTGCGCAGGCTGCACCCCCGCCGCGACCGGCCGCATGCCTGGCCGGCGGCCCGCCCCGACCGGAAGGCCGCCGAGACGGCCCGGGCGATGCTGGCGGAGTACCGGCCGCAGGTGGAGGAGGTGCTCGCGCTGCCGGGCACGCCGCCCGCGGTGGCCGAGGCCGGGCGCGCGCACCTGCGCGGCGAGCCCGACCCGGTCGGCGCCGCGGCCGTCGCCCTCGTCGCCGCGCCGCTCGGGCAGGTCGCGTACACGCGGCAGGACCCGTTCATGGACCAGTGGGCCGAGGAGCACGGCGTGGCGTTCGCCGCGTCCGCCTACGTCGCCCGCGCCGGGCTCTGGGCGCCCTTCGGCGTCGTCGGCATGGAACGGCGCTGGGAAGGGGTGCGCGAGCGCCGTCCCGAGGAGAACTGGTCCGGCGGATGGGCGCGGGAGGACGGTGCCCGGCGGCTGCGCGCCCTGCTCGCCACCGCGCAGGACGAGGTGTACGCCGAGGCCGCGGAGGGCCTGGCGCGCCATCGCGGCACCCTCCTGCAGAAGGCCCTCGCCTCCTACCTCATGCCCGACCGGCGCGGATGGTTCGCCGACCTGCTCGCCGACCCGGAGGCGACCTGGGCCGGTGTCTATCCGGGCGACCGGTGGCTGCTCCACTGCGCGGTGGCGGACCGCGCGGAGGCCGACGCGCTCGAGCTCGTCCTCGACTTCCAGAGCCGGAGCCCCGGCGTCATCACCAGCCTCGTCGACGGGATCGGCCCGGCGGCCCTGGACCTCCTGACCGACGGGCTCGACCAGCCCCACCTCGACGCCGACACGTCGCGCGCCCTGCTCGACGCGCTCGCCGTGCTGCCGGTGGACGCCGCGTTCCAGGCGCTGCTGGACCGGCTCGACCGCAAATACGCCGAGGCCGCGGTCCTGGCGGCGGCGCGGCGGTTCCCGGCGCGGGCGCTGCGGCTGCTCGCCGCCGCGGCGGGCGACCGTCCGGCGGCGGCCGACCTGCTGGCGGTGCAC
>NZ_WBMR01000316.1 GCF_008923365.1 Actinomadura montaniterrae | reverse complement strand
GCGCATCGCCTCGGCGGGCGGGACCCGCGCGGCCGACAGCGCGGGCGCGAGCGCGGCGAGCGCGCCCGCCGCCAGCCCGTACGCCAGCCCGGCCGCGACGGTCGCGGCCCGCACGGACACGAACGTCTCGGGCAGGCCGATCGCGTCGCCGTACAGGCGGGTGACGGTGCCGGCGAGCAGCACCCCGGCGACGACGCCGGGGACGGCGCCGGCGAGCCCGGCGGCCAGGCCGGTCGCCAGGTAGTGCGCGACGAGGGTGCGGCGGCGGAACCCGCTGGCCCGCAGCGTCCCGATGACGACGCGGTCGCGCGCGACCCGGCGGGTCAGCACCACGTACACCGCGACGCCTGCGGCGGCGAGGAACAGCAGCGGGAACAGCACGGCGAGTTCGGCGAAGCCCTTGATGTCCTCGCCGAGGGCGGCGTTGCTGGGCTGGTCGGCGCGGGTGACGGCGGCGCCGGCGCCGTGATCGCGGGCGGCGGCGGTGAGCGCGGCGTCGAGCCTGCCCGCGTGGCCGCGTCCGGCGCCGGTGTAGTGGACGGCGACCTGGTTCGGCGCGGACGTCCCGGCGATCTTCTCGGCGAGCGGTTCGGGGACGAACAGCACGCCGAACGAGCCGGGCGCGGGCAGCGCGTCCTGGCGGCTGGCGGCGGGCCACAGGTACTCGGTGGACGACGCGGTGCCGCGCACGTCGACCTGCTGCCAGGCGCCGCCGTGCCACACCGCGACCTTCGCGCCGGGGCGGAGGCGGGCGTGGCCGGCGATGTGCTTCTCGGCGAGGACCCCGGTGGGCGCGGACGCGTCCAGGTACCGGCCCTTGAGCACCTTGACCCTGTCGACGGCGGGCTGCGACCCGGCGGGCATGCCGACGACGCGGCCGACGAGGGTGCTGCCGTCGGGCATCCGCATCGGCACATCGGCGACGGTGCGGGCGGCGGTCGCGGCGACGCCGGGTTCGGCGGCGGCGGCGCGGGCGATCGCGGCGGTGTCGCCGCCCGACACCGTCAGGTCGGCGAACCGGTACCGCTCGAACAGCCGCCGGTAGCCGGAGTCGAGGTTCTTGTAGGCGTCGTAGGACGCGCCGAACAGCGCGACGCCGAGCATCACCAGCACCACCACCGACACCAGCTGCGCGGGGCGGCGCCGCAGGTCCCGGCGGAGCTTGACGGCCAGCACGCTCACCAGGTCACCTCCTCGGCGGGCGCGGGCGCGGCGTTCACCGCGACCTCGACGACGCGCCCGGACCGCATCCGCACCACGCGGTGCGCCATCGACGCGATCGCGGCGTTGTGGGTGACGATCAGGACGGTGCGTCCCTCGCCGTTGAGGTCCTGCAGGACGCGCAGGACGCCGCGTCCGGTGTCCAGGTCGAGGGCGCCGGTCGGCTCGTCGCACAGCAGCAGCGCCGGGTCCTTGGCGATGGCGCGGGCGATCGCGACGCGCTGCTGCTCGCCGCCCGACAGCTGCGCGGGAAAGTGCCCGCCGCGCTCGGCGAGGCCGACGGCGGCGAGCGCGGCCGCGGACCGCTCGCGGTCGCCGCGGCCGGTGAGCTCGGCGACGAGCCGGACGTTCTCCAGCGCGGTCAGCGACGGCACGAGGTTGAAGAACTGGAACACGAACCCGACGGTGTCGCGCCGGTAGGCGGTGCGGCCGTCCTCGTCGAGCCGGGAGAGGTCCCGGCCGCCCGCGACGACCTCCCCGGCGGTGGGCGGCTCGATGCCGCCGATGAGGTTCAGCAGGGTCGTCTTGCCGGACCCGGACGGGCCGAGCAGCACGACCAGCTCGCCCTCGGGCACCTCCAGGTCCGCCTCGCGCAGCGCGTGCACCTCGGCGTGGCCCTTGCCGTAGGTCTTGGACGCCCCGCGCAGCAGAACCGCCGTGCGTTCCCTGGCGCCGTTCGGTCCGGGCGCGCGCCGCGGTGGGTCGTCCCGCTCGGAGGCCGGGGCCTGTTCACTGCCGTGCCGCATCTCCATCGTCTCCTTGGTCGGCCGGGGGACGGCCGGTCGGTCCGCCGGGCGCGCCGCCCGCGGCGGAGTCCGGGGCCTGGTCCGGGGAGGGTCCCGGGGCGGGGGCGGCGGCGCGCAGCAGGGCGGTGAGGGACGCCGCCGACCCGGCGGCGTCGGTCTCCGGGTCCATCACGGCGTGCAGCAGCAGCCCGTCCAGCAGCGCGGTGATGACGACCGCCAGCGCCGCCGGGTCGGCGTCGGCGCGCAGCCGCCCCGCGTCGCGGTCGGCGGCGAGCCGGGACGCCAGCAGGTCGCGGAACATCCGCACCTGCACGGCGCTCTGCTCGCGCAGCTCCTCGTCGCGCAGCCCCGCCACCAGCGCTTCGGCCATGACCCGCTGCCCGGCGCTCGCGGCGCCGCGCACGGCGAGCCCGGCGACGGCCTCGACGACGCCGTCCAGCGTGTCGGGGGCCTGCAGGATCGCGGTCACCGGGCCCTCCAGCTCCGCCTCGATCCCGTGCATCACCGCCGCGCGGCGCAGCGCGTCCACCGAGCCGAAGTAGTAGTGCACGAGCGCGTTGTTGGCCTGCGCGCGCTCTGCGACGGCGCGCGACGTCACCGCCGCCCAGCCGCCCTCGGCCATCACCGCGACGGCCGCCTCCAGCAGCCGCACCCGCGTCGGCACCTCGCCGGACGCCATCCCGCCTCCCTGTTTTGGTCATTTGCTTAAAGCATCTGACCAACAGAGTAGCTCTGGACCATTGCACGATGCAACGGTCTGGCGCCGGCGGCGGCGAAGGCGGCAGAGCAAGGCTGCAGAGAGGGCGGCGGAGATGGCGTCGGTGAGCACCTGACCCGGCGGTGCGGGTTCCGGAACTTTCTGGCCGTGCCGGGCACGGCGGCGTTACCGTGGCGATACGGGATCACGGCATCCGTCTCTCCCCGCGCGGCGGCGCCGGGCCCGCAGGGCCGCCCCGCCCGCGGCGGCGCCCCGCTCCCCCTCGTCACACCGTCCAGAGGTGAGACCGTGCGCACCACCACGGGGTGGCCGGTCCCGGACGATCCCGCGCAGATCGCCGCGGTCCGCGTCCGGATCCGCGAGGTGCTGCGCGAGTGGGGCCACGCGGCGGGCGCGGACGTGGTGCTGCTGCTGGCCGACGAGCTGCTCGCGAACGCGCTCACGCACGGCCGCCCGCCCGTGCACCTGCGGCTGGAGGCCGACACGGCGGCCGGGACGCTGCGCTGCGAGGTGTCGGACGCCGACCCGCGGCCGCCGCGCCGCCGCTCCCCCGGCGACCGCGACGAGCACGGCTACGGGCTGCTGCTGGTGCAGGCGCTGTCGGTGGCGCGCGGCTGGCACCCGACCGCCGGCGGGAAGGTGGTGTGGTTCCGCACGGCCCTGGACCCGGGCGGCTGACCGCCCGGGTCCGGGGCCTCTCGCGGCGTCAGGCGCCGCAGGCGGTGTTCGCGGGCGGTGTCAGGCGTCGCGGCGCTTGAGCAGGAACGCGGCGAGGGCCATCAGCGCGGCCGTCCAGGCGGCGAACACCGCGTACCCCTGCCAGGGGGTGAGCAGGTCGTCCTTGCCCTGGTGCGCCTTGGCGATCAGCTGGCCGGCCTCGGAGGGCAGGTAGGCGTGCACGTGGTCGCCGATGCTGCCGGGCAGCAGCGCGGTGAGCGGCGCGAGCACCAGCACGAACCCGATGACGCCGGTGATGCCGCCGGCGGGGTGCCGGACGATCGCGCCGATCGCGAGCGCGAACAGCCCGAGCATGGCCAGGTAGAGGCCGCCGCCGACGACGGCGCGCAGTGCGCCCGGGTCGCCGAGCGAGGCGTCAACCTTGCTGGACAGGATCGCCGCGCCGATGAAGAACGACACGAACGACACCACGACGCCGAGGACGAGGACGATCAGCCCGAAGACCACGGCCTTGGCCCACAGCATCGGCAGCCGGCGCGGCACGGCGAGCAGGCTGGCGCGGATCATGCCGGTGGAGTACTCGGAGGCGATGACCAGCACGCCGAGGACGCAGATCGTCAGCTGGCTGAGGAAGAAGCCGCTGCCGAGGATGCTGGAGACGGGGTCGGCGGCGATCTGCGCGCGGTCGCCGGCGTCGGTCTTGTCCCACTGGCCGACGGTGAGGCCCATGAACAGCGCGGTGAAGCCGAGGTCGAGCACGATCAGCAGGATCAGCGACCACAGCGTGGAGCGGACCGAGCGGATCTTGGTCCATTCGGCGACCAGCAGCCGGCCGAAGCCGGGACGGGCGAACGCGCCGGGGTCGCTCGCGGGCGTGCGGGCGGGCGCGTCGGCGGCGGTCATCGGTTCTCCCCCTGTTCTGCGGGCGCGGCACCGTCGGAAGCGCCGTCCACGGCCGGGGCGGGTGGCGGGACGGCCGTCCCGTCCGGGCCGGTTCCGGCGCCGTACTCGACGCTGTCGCGGGTCAGTTCCATGAAGGCGGCCTCGAGGGAGCCGCGGCGCGGCGTCAGCTCGTGCAGGACGATCCGCTCGGCGGCGGCGAGCTCCCCGACGCGGGGCGCCTCCATGTGGGTGACGGTGAGGGCGGTGTCGCCGTCGGGGGTGATCTTGGCGCCCTCGGCGGCGAGCACGTCGGCGAGCCGCGCGGCGTCGGGGCTGCGGACGATCACCATCTTCTCGGTGCTGCGCTCGATGAACTCCTCGGTGGAGCAGTCGGCGATGAGCCGGCCGCGGCCGATGACGATGAGGTGGTCGGCGGTGACGGCCATCTCGTTCATCAGGTGGCTGGAGACGAACACGGTGCGGCCCTGCGCGGCGAGCCGCTGCATGAGGGTGCGGATCCAGACGATGCCCTCGGGGTCCAGGCCGTTGACGGGCTCGTCCAGGATCAGCACGGACGGGTCGCCGAGCAGCGCGGCGGCGATGCCGAGCCGCTGCCCCATGCCGAGGGAGAACCCGCCGGCGCGCTTGCGGGCGACGTCGGTGAGGCCGACGAGGTCGGCGACCTCGTCGACGCGGCGGCGTCCGATGCCCTGCGTCTGGGCGAGGCACAGCAGGTGGTTGTAGGCGCTGCGGCCGGTGTGCACGGCGCGGGCCTCCAGCAGCGCGCCGACCACCCGCATCGGGGCGGGCAGGTCGCGGTAGTGCCGGCCGGCGATGCGGGCGTCGCCGCGGGTGGGCCGGTCCAGGCCGAGCAGCAGCCGCATGGTCGTCGACTTCCCGGCGCCGTTCGGGCCGAGGAAGCCCGTCACCCGCCCGGGGACGACGGTGAAGGACAGGTCGTCCACGGCGGTCTTGTCGCCGTACCGCTTGGTGAGGTGTTCCGCCTCGATCATGCGCGCGTCCCCGGGGGTCGGTTCCAGTGATCAGGATCACACTAGCGCGGCGGACGGCCGGGGCGGATCCTCCCGTGAGCCGATGCGCCTCCACCTCCGGTAGGGCATCGGGGCCCGCGAGGGGGCCGCGCGTACCGCGCGGGGCGCAGCCGTGATCACTCCCGGCGCCGGACGCCTGAGCGGGCGCGTTCCGGGGAGGATGAGCGGGATCCCCCTGGAGGAGTGTGATGACCGCCGTGTCCGATCCGTCCGCGTCGCCGTCCGGCGCGACCGCCGCACCGGCGCCCGAGCCCGCCGGGCGGCGCCGCCGCCCGCGGCTGCGCAGGTGGGGGCGGCGCCTGCTGATCGCCGTGGTGGTGCTGCTGGCGGCGGTCACGGTGTTCTCGTTCGCCTACAACGCGGCGACGGCCGGCCGGGCGAAGCCCCCGGCCGGTGCGCTGTTCACCGAGGCGGACGGCGTCCGGACCAGGTACCGGGAGTGGGGGGCGCAGGGGACGCCGGTGGTGCTGGTGCACGGCGCGTTCGAGTCCGCCGACACCTGGTCCCGGGTCGCGCCGCTGCTGGCCGTCCGGCACCGCGTGTACGCGCTGGACCTGACCGGCTGGGGGTACAGCGAGCGGCGCGGGCCGTTCGACGCCGCGCACCAGGCCGCGCAGCTGCTCGGGTTCCTCGACGCGATGCGCCTGGACCGGGCGACGCTGGTGGGGCACTCCAGCGGCGCGGGGGTGATCGCGGCGGCGGCGCTGAAGGCGCCGGGGCGGGCGGCCGGGCTGGTGTTCCTGGACGGCGACGCCCTCGACACCGGCGCCGGCGAGGGCGCCGACAAGCTGCGGTTCGTGCTGCGCGACCCGTACCGGACGACGGTGACGCGGCTGGTCGTCCGGTCGGACTGGGCGATACGGACGCTCTACCGGGCGCAGTGCGGGCCGTCGTGCCCGCGCCTGGACGAGGCGGGCGTGCAGCAGTGGCGGCGCCCGTTCCAGATGCCGGGCGCGGAGGACGCGCTGTGGCAGATGCAGGCGGTGGTGGGGCTGCCGGCGGGCCGGGTGGCGGAGCTGGCGCGGCTCGGGGTGCCCAAGGCGGTGGTGTTCGGGGCGGACGACGACGTGTTCTCGCGCGGGTCGCCCTACGAGACGGCGCGGCGGATCGGCGCGCCCTCCCCCGTGATCATTCCGGGGGCGCACCATCTGTCGCTGGTGTCGCATCCCCGGCAGGTGGCGGACGCGGTCCTGGCGACGGCGCCCTGAGCCCGGCGGCGGCGCCGCGCGGGCCCGCAGACGGCGGACCGGGAACGACGGACCGGAAAGGCGGACCGGAAGGGCGGACCGGAAACGGCGGCGCCCTCCCCGCGAGCGTGCGGGGAGGGCGCCGTGGCCGTCGCGGCCTGGCGTCAGGCGGCGACGCCGTCGGCGGCGTTGATGTCCTTGTGGAAGCGCTTGTGCACGTAGAGGCGCTCGCCGAGCGAGTCGCAGCGCCACCACAGGCCGGACGGCGGGCCGATCCGGGTGTGCCGGGGAAGCTCGCGCAGCACCTCGTTGACCGGCGTCATGCGCAGCCGCCCGGACCGGCACACCAGGATGCGGCGGTCGGTGACCACCACGACCCGGTAGGCGTTGGTGAACAGGATGATCCAGTACGACAGCAGCGCGAAGTACTGGCTGGTCGTCTGGGCTCCGAAGACGGCCTGGACGTTCTCGCCGGGCTGCAGGACGGGGGCCGCGTTGGCGCGCATCTTGTCGCGGATGGCCACGGGCTGGGACCTTTCTCGGGGAGCGCGTGGGCGGCCCGGCGGCCGCCGACACGGCGCCGCACCGGCGGTCCCACTGCCCTCGGGGGTTGTCAGAAGCCTCGATTGTGCCATCACCGGTCCGTCGTAGTGCGTCTTTTCGTGTGTTGCGGCCATATGTGGTGACGATTCCGTGCAGGCCGGGCGGTGGGGACGCGGCGGACCGGCGGCGGCGCGGGCGGTCGCGGCCGGTGCCCGCACAGCGACCCCTTTTATTGACGCACTGCCAATAATTGCGGGAGGATGGCGGGAGGAACAGGCCGCCGACCCCCGGGAGGCCCCGTGACCACCCCCCGCGCCTCGTCCGCACCGGTGCCCGTGCCCTCGGGCGACCTGCTCGCCGAGCGGCTCGCCGACCGGGACGTGCTGCGGACCCTCGCCGCCGAGCCGCTGGTCGGCCTCGGCGCGGGCCGCGCCCTGCTGATGCAGCTGGCGCACCCGGCGGTCGCCCGGGGCGTCGCCGAGCACAGCGACTTCGCCGAGCGGCCCCTCGCCCGGCTGTTCGGCACCCTGGACTTCCTGCTCGTCACCACGTTCGGGACGCCGGACGAGGTCGGGCGGATCGCCGCGAAGGTCCGCGGGATCCACGGCGCCGTCCGCGGCGAGGGCTACTCCGGCAACGACCCGGACCTGCAGCTGTGGGTGAACGCGACCCTCATCGACTCCGCCCTGTACATCTACGAGAACGTGATGCGGCCCGGCGACGGCGAGCCCGACCTCGCCGGGGAGTACTACCGGCAGGCGCGGATCGTCGCGGAGGTCCTCGGCTGCCCCCTGGACGCCCAGCCGCCCGACCTGGCGTCGTTCCGCGCCTACATGGCCGAGGCGGTGGCGTCGCTGGAGGTCACCGACACCGCCCGCGAGGTCGCCGCCGCGGTGCTGTACCCGCGCAAGCTGCGCGCCCTCGCCCCCGCTCTCGCGGTGTTCCGCCTCGTCACGACGGCGCTGCTGCCGGAGCCGTTGCGCGACCAGTACGGGCTGCCGTGGACCCACAACCGACGCCGCGCCGCGGACCTTGTGCTGCGCACCGCCACCGACCTGCACCATCTCACCCCGGCGTTCCTGCGGCGCCCGCCGCGGCCGCTGCTGGTGCGGCTGGCCCGGCACCGCGTCGACCGCACGCTCGCCAGCCGCCGCGACCGCCGCCGACGCGGCCGCCCCTGACCCTCCCGGAGACCGCCGATGCTGGGCATCTACGCCGACCTGCCCTGGTCGTACGCGGCGGGCGCGGGCATCGCGCTGGCCGCCGCGCACCAGCTCCGCG
>NZ_WBMR01000315.1 GCF_008923365.1 Actinomadura montaniterrae | reverse complement strand
GTCCCGGCAGGACGCGCCTGCGCCGCCGCATCGCCGGCACGCAGCGCACCGCGGACCGCATCATTTCGAGGGCGGCGCGGCGCCCGAGCGGGCAGGCGTAAGGCGGCTGGGGCGAGCTAGGCCGTCTCGGGCTCGCCGGCCGCGGTGCGGCCGGCGGCCCGTCCGGCGGCCCGTCCGGCGGCCTGTCCGGTGTCCTCGGGGACGGCGAGTTCCGGGGCGGTGTCGAGGGCGTCCGCGGCCTCCTCGCGGAGCGCGCGTTCGGTGCGGTGGGCGTCCTCGGCCATGCCGCGGATCTCGGCGCCCGCCATCGCGTCGCCGGCCGTGCCGGCGAGCAGGTCGCGGTAGCGGGCGTTCTGCTCCGGGAGCGCCGTCAGGACGCGCGACTCGTGGTAGGCGTCATCGGCCTCGCCGGCGCGGCGCGCGTACTCCTCCAGCGCCTCGATCCGGACGGCCACGGACCGCGCCGACAGCGCGAGCGCGCGGTCCTGCGGTTCCAGGAGGGCCCGCACCCGCGGGGACAGCCGCTCGGGCTGCTGCACGATTCGCTCGCGGCGCAGCCGGGTGTGCTCGGCGAGCGTGGCCGCGATCGCCCATTCCTGCCGCGGCAGGACGACCGTGTTGCCGACGTCGTCCAGCAGCCCGGCGCGGTGCGACTGCGAGGAGAGGACGGCGTCGACGGCGCGCTGGGCGCGGATCAGCAGCCGCGCGGCGGGCCGGTCGAAGTCGGCGGGCAGCAGGTAGCGGCCGTGGTGCTCGCGGGCGGCGCGGGACGCGGCGGGCTCGCGCAGGTGCCGCAGCGCGCCGATCACCCAGCCGGTGAAGCTGACGGCGGCCAGCAGCACGGCCGCCTCGGTCTGCCCGAGCAGCAGCAGGAGGACCTGCAGCGCCGGGGTGAGCATCATCGCCAGGACGGGCAGCCTCCCCCACCGCAGCGCGCCGCCGACGAGGTCGTCCTGGTCGAGCGAGGCGAGGAAGCACACCCGCAGCCAGCCGCCGGGCAGCACGCCGTAGAAGAAGGCGAACGCCGGGATCCACAGCACCCGGGCGACGACGGTGGCGAGGGTCAGGGCCGGCGGCGCGGGCGCGGGCAGGCTCGCCGCGACCAGCCGCTCCGGGGCGGCGGCGAGCACGGCGCGGTCCGCGACGGGAATGCCCGGGTCGAACACCGGACGGGGACGGCTCTCATCGTTCATCGGCGCTCCCCACCGCGTCAGGAGTCCTGCGGGCCGGGCGGGGCCGTCCCGCGGGAGATCTGCCGTTCTGCCTTCCTTCCCTTGCTATCACTTGTGCCCAGCCATCCCCGGAATGTCACGAGATCCGGAAATTCGGGCCGTCCGGCGGGGCTCGCGGACCTTTTAGCCCAGACCTAAATCGATGCACCGGGGCGCCCGTTCGCGGTGGGGTGGGCGCATGACCGTCGCCCTCGCCGTGATCTTCGCCGGAGTGCTGCACGCCGTCTGGAACGCGATCGCGAAGGGCGCGCCGGACCGGTGGGCCTCGTTCGCGCTGATCGGCCTCGGCGAGGCGGTGGTGGTGGTCCCGATGGGGCTGATCGTCGGCCCGCCGGACCGGGCGGCGTGGCCGTGGCTCGTGGCGTCGGCCGCCGTCCACATCGTGTACATGGGGCTGCTGCTCGCGGCGTACCAGCTGGGCGACTTCAGCCAGGTGTACCCGCTGGCGCGGGGCAGCGCGCCGCTGCTGGTGGCGGTCGTGGCGGCGGTGGCGCTCGGCGAGCGGCTCTCGTGGGCGCAGGACGCGGGCGTCGCGGCGGTCTGCGCCGGGCTCGTGGTACTGGCCTTCGCGGGCCGCCGCGACGGCGGCGGCCCGGAGGAAGGCGAGGCGAAGCCCAGGGACCCGCGGGCCGTCGCCGCGGCGCTGCTGACCGGCGTGTCCATCGCGGGCTACACCCTCCTGGACGGGGTCGGGGTGCGGCACTCGGGCGGCTCGCTGTCGTACACGTCGTGGATGTTCTCCCTCCAGGCGCCGCTGACGGTCGCGATCGTGCTGGCCCTGCGCGGCCGCGCGACGCTCACCCGGCTGCCGCGGTCCGCCGTGCTGGGCGGCCTGGCGGGCGGCCTCATCTCGATGGCGGCGTACGGGATCGTGCTGTGGGCGCAGACGCGCGGCGCGCTGGCGTCGGTGGCGGCGCTGCGCGAGACCGGGGTGATCTCGGGCGCGGTGATCGGCGCGGTGTTCTTCTCCGAGCGGCTCGGCCCGCGCCGGATCGCGGCGGCCTGCGTGGTCGCGGCGGGCGTCGTCCTCATCACCGCGCACTAGGGGGCCGCGCACCGCCGCCGCACCGGACGGGGCGGGCGGGTCTCGCGGCGCGTACCGGCGCCTGGCAGGGTAGAAGGGATCTTGCAGGGACGCGCGGAGGGGGAATGGTGCCCGGGCAGAGCGGGCCGCGGGCCGCCGGTGCGGCCCGGGACGTCGAAGAGGACCGGTGAACGGGGCGCTGGGCCTGCTCGCGGTCCTGGTGCTGACCGCGGCGACGGGCTACTTCGTGGCGCAGGAGTTCGCGTTCGTCACCGCGGACCGGCCGCTGCTGGACCAGCGGGCGGCGGAGGGCGACCGCGCGGCCGCGCGTGCCGTCCGGGTGATGGAGCGGCTGTCGTTCATGCTGTCGGGCGCGCAGCTCGGCATCACGGTGACCGCGCTGGTGGTCGGGTTCATCGCCAAGCCGGCGCTCGCCGACCTGATCGCGCCGGTGCTGGACGCGGCGGGGGTCCCGCGCGGCGTGTCCGGCGGCGTCGCGGTCGCGCTCGGGTTCGTGCTGGCGACCGTGCTGCAGATGGTGCTGGGCGAGCTGTTCCCGAAGAACCTGGCGCTGGCGCGGGCGGAGGCGATGGCGCGGTGGCTGGCCGGGTCGACGCTGGTGTACCTGGCGGTGGCGGCGCCGGTGATCCGGCTGTTCGACGCGGCGGCGAACCGCCTGGTGCGGGCCGCCGGGATCGAGCCGGTCGAGGAGCTGCACCACGGCGCGACGCTGGAGGAGCTCGGGCACATCATCGGCGAGTCCGGCGAGCAGTTCCAGGAGGCGCACGCCGACCTGCTGGAGCGGGCGCTGGTGTTCTCCGAGCGGGACGCCGAGGAGGTCATGGTGCCGCGGGTCGACGTGGTGACGGTGCCCGCGTCGGCGCGCGCGTCGGAGCTGAGCGAGATCATCACCGCGAGCGGGCACTCCCGCTACCCGGTCGTCGGGGAGCGGGTCGACGACGTCGTCGGGATCGTCGGGCTGGACGAGCTGATCCTGCTGGACCCGGCGGAGTCGGAGCGGACCGAGGTGGGCGCGATCGCCCGGCCGCCGCTGCTGCTGCCGTCGTCGCTGCCGCTGCCGGACGTGGTGGCGCGGCTGCGCGGCGCGGACGTCCCGGTGGCGTGCGTGGTGGACGAGTACGGCGGCTTCGCCGGGCTGATCACCTGGGAGGACGTCGCGGAGGAGCTGGTCGGGGAGATCGCCGACGAGCACGACCCGGACGAGGACCTCGCGATCCGGCGCGGCGAGTGGTGGACGACCGACGCCGGGCTGCGGGTGGACGAGGTGGCGCACGAGACCGGGATCGCGCTGCCGGAGGGCGACTACGAGACCGTCGCGGGGCTGCTGCTGCGGCGGCTCGGCCGGGTGGCGCGGCCCGGCGACGTGGTGCGGGTGGAGCTGGAGCCCACCCGGCTGGACGAGCCGCCGCGCACGGCGGTGGTGGAGGTGCTGACCATCCACCGGCACGTGCCGGAGCTGATCCGGGTCCGGACGGTCGTCGCGGCGCCCGGCGAGCGGGACGGCGGTGACCGGTGAACCTGGCCCTGGGCGTCCCGGTGACGCTGGCGCTGCTGGCCGGCAACGGGTTCTTCGTCGCGACCGAGTTCGCGCTGGTGGCGGCGAAGCGGCCGCGGCTGGAGCGGGCCGCCGCGCGCGGGAGCCGGGCCGCGGGGGCGGCGGTGGCGGGGATCGGCGAGCTGTCGCTGACGCTCGCGGGCGCGCAGCTCGGCATCACGATGTGCTCGCTCGGGCTGGGCCTGGTGTCCGAGCCGGTGTTCACCGAGGCGCTGGCGCCGCTGTTCCACGCCGCGGGCCTGTCGGGGGGCGTCGCGCACGCGATCGGGTTCGTGATCGCGCTCGGCGTGGTGACGTTCCTGCACATGGTCGTCGGGGAGATGGCGCCGAAGTCGTTCTCGATCGCGGGGCCGGAGCGGTCGGCGACGGTGCTGGCGCTGCCGTTCCGGGCGTTCACGACGGTCGTCCGGCCGCTGCTGGCGGCGCTGAACGGGGCGACGAACCTGCTGCTGCGCGCGGCGGGCGTGCACCCGGGCGAGATGCGGGAGGTGTCGCGGACGCCGGAGCAGCTGCGCAGCATCGCCGAGGAGTCGCGGCGGCTCGGGCTGATCGGGCAGCGCGACCTGACCCTGCTGACGGCCGCGCTGGACGCGCCGCGCGCGCCGCTGTCGGACCTGGTGGTGCCGGTGTCGGAGATCGTGTCGGTGCCGCCGGAGGCGTCCCCGCAGGAGGTCATCGACACCGCCGCGCGGACCGGCCGGGTGCGGATCATGCTGCGCGGCTCGGGCCGGGGGCAGGCGCGGATGGTGCATGTCCGCGACGCCTACCTGGCGCGGGCGCGCGGCCGGGAGACGACGGCCGGGGAGCTCGCGCATCCGGTGCCGGCGATGCCGGTGGGCACGCCGGTCGGCGAGGCCGTCGCGACGCTGCGGGCGCGGCACAGCCAGCTGGGCCTGGCGATCGGCCCGGACGGGCAGGTGGCGGGCCTGGTCAGCCTGGACGACCTGCTCACCACGCTGCTGAGGCTCACCTGACCCGCGACCGCATGTCAACGCCGGTTGACATCGCCGCGAGTGTCAACCTACATTGACAGGCATGAGCGATGGAGTGACGCTCGCCCAGGAGGCGAGCAGCAGGGACCCGGCGGTCGGCCTGCGGGCCGTCCGCGCGCTGCGCGAGCTGGCCGAACGGCTGGAGGCGCTGCAGGTGGCCAGCGCCCGCGACCAGGGCTGGTCCTGGCAGGACATCGCGGTCTGCCTCGGCGTGAGCAGGCAGGCCGTCCACAAGAAGCATGGCGGCGGGCGCCGCCTCCCCCTTCCGACGAAGTCGGCCGGGGGGCGTGGGGGGTCGTCCCCCCTCGGAAAAGCACGGAAGGAGCAGTAGGAGATGTTCGAGCGTTTCACCGCGGACGCGCGGGCGGCCGTCGTCGGCGCGCAGGCGGAGGCGCGCGCGCTGCGCGACCACCACATCGGCACCGAGCACGTCCTGCTCTCGCTGCTGAACGGCGACGACGCCATGGGCCGGGCGCTGCGCGAGCACGGACTAGACGCGGCGGACCTGCGCACCCGGATCGCCCGCGTCAACCGCGCCGGCGGCGACGTGCTGGACTCCGGCGCCCTCCGCAGCATCGGCATCGACCTGGACGCCGTCCGCGAGGCCACCGAGCAGACCTTCGGTGAGGGAGCCCTCGACGTCCCCGCCGGCAAGCTCCCCCGCTACGCGCGGGGCCACATCCCGTTCACGCCGAAGGCCAAGAAGGCCCTGGAGCTGAGCCTGCGGCACGCGGTGCGGCTCAAGCAGAAGCAGATCCGCAGCGGCCACATCCTGCTCGGCATCCTGCAGGACGAGGACTTCCTCGCGGCGCGGCTGGTGGCCGAGGCGGGCGTCGACGTCCCGGGGCTGCGCGCCGACGTCACCCGGCTGATCACCACCGAGGCGGCGTGAGGCGGGCGCCCGCCCGTGTGATTACGTGAGGACATGCCCGAGTTCCTGGACGCCCTCCGCGGCACCCTCCCCGCCCCCCGGCTCGTCACCGACCCGGACGTGATCGCCTCCTACGCGCACGACGAGGCGGAATGGGCCCCGTACGGGACGCCCGCCGCCCTCGTCCGCGCCGGATCCACCGAGGACGTCCGGGCGGTGGTGGCCGCCTGCGCGGAGCACGGCGTCCCGGTCGTCCCGCGCGGCGCCGGCACCGGGCTGTCCGGCGGCGCGAACGCCCTGGACGGCTGCGTGCTGCTGTCGCTGGAGGCGATGGACGAGATCGTCGAGATCGACGCCGCCGAGCGGCTCGCGGTCGTCCAGCCCGGCGTGGTCAACGACGCGCTGCGGCTCGCCGCCGCCGAGCACGGCCTGTGGTACCCGCCGGACCCGGCCAGCTCGCCGTGGTCCACGATCGGCGGCAACGCGGCGACCAACGCCGGCGGCCTGTGCTGCGTCAAGTACGGCGTGACCCGCGACTACGTGCTCGCGATGCAGGCGGTCGTCGGCCGCGGCGAGGTGGTGCGGCTCGGCCGCCGCACCGCCAAGGGCGTCGCCGGGTACGACCTGTGCGGGCTGATGGTCGGCTCGGAGGGCACCCTCGGCGTGATCACCGAGATCACCGTGCGGCTGCGCGGCGCCCGCGCCCCCGAGCGCACCGTCGTCGGCTACTTCGACACGCTGCGGGAGGCGGGCGAGGCGGTCAGCCGCGTCACCGCCGCCGGGATCGTGCCGAGCGCGCTGGAGCTGGTCGACCGGCACTGCCTGGCGGCGGTCGACGCGTGGCGGAACATGGGGCTGTCCGCCGACGCGAACGTCCTGCTCCTCGGCCGCACCGACCTGCCCGGGGAGGCGGGCGAGGCGGAGGCCGACACGATGGTCGCCCTGTTCAAGGAGGCGGGCGCGACCTGGAGCGCCCGCTCGTCCGACGAGGCGGAGGCCGAGGCGCTGTTCGCGGCGCGCCGGCTCGCCTACCCGGCGCTGGAGCGGCTCGGGCCCGTCCTCACCGAGGACGTGTGCGTGCCGCGCGCGCTCGTCCCGGAGATGCTGTCCCGGATCGAGGCCGCCGCGTCCGAGACCGGCACCCACATCGCCAACATCGCGCACGCCGGGGACGGCAACCTGCACCCGCTGATCATCGCGCCGGCCGGCGACGACGACGCCCGGGTGCGGGCCCAGCGGGCGTTCGACCGCATCGTCGCGGACGCCATCGACCTCGGCGGGACCGTCACCGGCGAGCACGGCGTCGGCCTGCTCAAGCGGCGCGGCCTGCACGCCGAGCTGGAGCCGACGGTGATCGCCATGCACCGGGCGGTGAAGGACGCGCTGGACCCGGCGGGCATCTTCAACCCCGGCAAGGTGTTCGGGACGCCCTGAGCCCGGCCACGCCTGGGCCGGGGCCCGGCGCGGGAGGGTCAGCCGCGCGCGGCCTCCCAGCCCTGGACCAGCTCGGCGGTCGGGTCGCCGACCAGGCCGACGCTCAGCCGCCCGTCCTCGCCCTGCTCGATCTGCACCCCGACCGGCCGCAGGTCGGGGACCCGCCCGCTGTAGAAGCCCGCGCGCTCCTCCATCCGCTCGTACTCCCCCGGACGCCACCAGTAGACCTGCGGGCTGATCGGCCGCTCCCCGCTCCCGGCGAGCCGCGCCGCGACCTCCTGCATCGTCTTGAGCGCCAGGACGAGGTGCGGGTCCGTGCCGATCTCGTGGACCGCGACGTACTCGGGCAGCGGGAAGGCGACGAGGGCGCCGAACGGCAGCGGCCCCGGGAAGTGGCGGCGCAGCGCGTGCGCGTGGGCGCCGATGTAGCGGTGCTGCTCGCCGATGTGCGCGATCTTCACGCCGTCGACGTCGGTGGCCTGGACGTAGTGCGGCTCGGCCTCGACGGACCGGGCCAGCGCGGCGCCGAACGCCTCGTGCTCGGGCACGTCGCCGAGGTCGGCCCGGTTCAGCGGGACGATCGAGTCGGGCAGGTCCGCCACGACCGTCTCCAGCAGCCCGGGGGCGAGCGGCCGGGTCAGCAGCGCCGCGCGCATCCGCTCGTCGAGCGCGCTCTCCGGGTAGAGGCGGATGCGCAGGCTCCCCTCCTCCAGCATGCGCCGCGCGCCGCCGCCGGCGGGCGCGGCGGCGGGGCCGCGCTCGAACGCCTGGACGGCCCGGTCGGCGTACTGCGCGGCGAGACCGGGCAGGTCGGCGCGCGAGTTCCGGCCCGCGTGCGCCCGCCATTCGGTGATGTCCGCGTGCGCCTGGGAGCCGTCCTTGAACGTGACCGCGAGCGTGTTCGGGTCGGGCAGCGAGCACGGGTAGCCGCGCCGCGCGAAGGCGTCGATGAGGGCGGTGGCGATGACGTCGTTCGGGTTCATGGTCATGTACGACTCGGCCCGCGTCGCCGCGGTTCACGTGATCTCGATCATTTCGCGTAGTAGCGGGTCAGGGCGGCGACGCAGGCGGACTGGCGGGCCGGGTCGGCGGGGAACCGGCGGTGGCATTCCGGTCCGATCCACGAGGGCGCGGCCGGGCGGGCGGGGCGCGGCTTGGACGGCGCGTGCGGGCGGGGCGCGGGCCGGGGGCGGGGCTTCG
>NZ_WBMR01000314.1 GCF_008923365.1 Actinomadura montaniterrae | reverse complement strand
GGGCGGGGCAGGCGGAGCCTGCCCCCATCACCTGCCCAGGGGCCGCAGAGGCTCCAAAGTCAAGGGTGGACGAAGTCCATCGCGAAGCGACGCCGAAGGCGCCCTTGACTTTGGAGGGGCGGCCCCGTACGCAAGCGCCACCCCACCACCCGAACACCCCTCTCGCCGATACACCCGAACACCCCCATCGCCGTTCCCCGCCGATCCGGTCGTCCCGAATACAATGAACGAGGAGATAAGGTAAGCGCGCTTCTCGGTCAACATCAGAACACACGCGCCGCGCCGCGCACCACTTCGCCCCCGACCTACTTCACTCGAACCCTCACCCACCACCCAGGCTCGCTACTCTCATTCGACCGCACGAAGACACACAGAATTCGCTTCCTGTTGGTGATTTCGAATACCGACTATCACCAAGGCAGGCGACAGACCAAAACCTCTCCGGTCAGACGAATTCGAGGGGGCGGACGATGTAGTCGGACGGGACGTCCTCGTGCATGGCTTCGACGACGCGTTCGGGGGCGGTCTCGTCTAGGAGGGCGGCGCGGCGGACGCGGTCGGTGCGGAAGACGCGGCGGCCGCCGCGCTTGCGGCACCAGGCCGTCAGGTACCAGCCCTTGCTCGACGCGGTGAACGAGACGGGCTCGACGTCGCGGACGGTCTCGGCGCCCGTCCGGTCGGTGTAGGTGAGGCGGACGACCCGGCGGCTGAGGACGGCCTCCTCCAGCACGGCGGGCACGGACGCCGGGTCGTCGTCCCCGGCGGGGATCAGGAACCGGACGCGGGCCGCCAGTTCGCGGGCGGAGGCGCTGTGCTCCGCCGACATCGCCGCGACGATCTTGTGCAGGGCGGTGCGGGCGGACCGGGAGTACGGCGACCCGCCCGCGCGGGCGAGGGTGATCGCAACGGCGACGGCCTCGGCCGGGGTGAAGTTCAGCGGCGGCAGTGTGCGGCTCTTGTCGAGGGTGTAGCCGCCGCCTCGGCCGACGTCGGCGTAGACCGGCACGCCGGCCTGCTGGAGCGCGCCGATGTCGCGCTCGATCGTGCGGACGCTCACCTCGTACCGCGCGGCCAGCTCGCGGGCGCTGACCCGGCGCGGCGCGCAGGCCCGGAGCTCCTCAACCAGGGCGTACAGACGGTCGGTACGGTTCACGCCGCGACCGTACGCGCCGCCTCCGACATTTCCGCGCAGCCCTGACCCAGACCGCCGCCCCCCACTTTTCGCGCAGTCCCGACCCTGACGCGCCGCCCCCGACACTTCCGCGCAGCCCTGACCCAGACGCGCCAACCCCCACATCTCCGCGCAGCCCTGACCCAGACGCGCCAACCCCCACATCTCCGCGCAGCCCTGACCCAGACGCGCCGACCCCCGCATCTCCGCGCGGGCTTGACCCTGACGCTGCGTCAACCCTTCAGGCTGGCCGCCATGACGACCGATCAGGGCCAAGGGCCCGCGATCCAGGTGCGGGGCTTGGAGAAGTCCTACAAGGAGCTGCGCGTGCTGCGCGGCGTGGACCTCGAAGTGCGGCGGGGCGGCGTCTTCGCGCTGCTCGGCTCGAACGGGGCGGGCAAGACGACGATGGTGAGGATCCTGTCCACGCTGCTCAAGGCGGACGCGGGGACGGTGCGGGTCAACGGCTTCGACGTCGCGGCGCAGGCCGCCGAGGTGCGCGCGTCCATCAGCCTCACCGGGCAGTTCGCCGCGGTCGACGGGGTGCTCACGGGACGGGAGAACCTCGTCCTGGTCGCGAGGCTGCGGCACCTGAAAGACCCGGGCGGGATCGCCGACGGCCTGCTGAGACGGTTCTCGCTGGCGGAGGCGGGCGGCAGGAAGGCGGCGACGTACTCCGGCGGCATGCGGCGCCGCCTGGACATCGCGATGAGCCTTATCGGGGACCCGCCCGTCGTCTTCCTCGACGAGCCGACCACCGGGCTGGACCCGGAGGCGCGCATGGAGGTGTGGCAGGCCGTCAAGGAGCTGGCCGCGGGCGGCACGACCGTGCTGCTGACCACCCAGCACCTGGACGAGGCCGAGCAGCTCGCCGACCGGATCGCGATCCTGCACCAGGGCCGGATCGTCGTCGAGGACACCCTGGACGGGCTCAGGCGGCTGCTGCCTCCCGCCAAGGTCGAGTACGTCGAGAAGCAGCCCTCCCTGGAGGAGATCTTCTTCGCGGTCGTCGGAGCGGACGGCCGGACCCCCGAGCACGAGGAGCTGAGTTGACCGCGCACTTCCTGGGCGACACCGCCGTCCTCACCGGACGGACCCTGCGGCACGTCACCCGCAGCCTGGACACCGTCATCACGACGGCGGTCACACCGATCGCGATCATGCTGCTGTTCGTCTACGTGTTCGGCGGCGCCATCCGCACCGGCACGGCGTCGTACGTGGACTACATGCTCCCCGGCATCCTGCTCATCACGATCGCGTCCGGCATCTCGTACACGGCGTTCCGGCTGTTCACGGACATGCAGAGCGGGATCTTCGAGCGGTTCCAGTCGATGCCGATCGCGCGGTCGGGGGTGCTGTGGGCGCACGTGCTGACCTCGCTGGCGGCCAACGCGGTCTCGGTGGCGGCCGTCATCGGCGTCGCGCTGCTCATGGGCTTCCGGTCGGGCGCGGGCGTGGGGGCCTGGCTCGCGGTGACGGGCATCCTCGTCCTGTTCACCCTCGCGCTGACCTGGATCGCGGTCATCCCCGGCCTCGCCGCCAAGAGCGTGGACGGCGCGGGCGCGTTCTCCTACCCGCTGGTCTTCCTGCCGTTCATCAGCTCGGCGTTCGTGCCGACCGGCACGATGCCCGGCCCGGTGCGCGCGTTCGCGCGGCACCAGCCGGTGACGTCCATCGTGGACACGATCCGCGCGCTGCTCGCGGAGCGTCCGGTCGGCGGCGGCCTGTGGACGGCGCTGGCCTGGTGCGCCGGCATCCTCGTCGTCGCCTACGTGTTCGCCGGCATCGTCTACCGCCGCAGGATCTCCTGACGGGACGGCGGGAGGATCGGAGCATGCTGACGATCGGGCAACTGGCCGCGTACGCCGGTGTGACGGTGCGCGCGGTGCGGCACTACCACCAGATCGGGCTGCTGCCCGAGCCGGAGCGGGACGCCTCGGGGTACCGGCGGTACGGCGCGACGGCGGTCGTGTCCCTCATCAAGATCCGCACCCTGGCGGACGCGGGGGTGCCGCTGTCGCGGATCGGCCACATGCTCGAGGCCGACGCCGCGTCGTTCGCCGAGGGCGTCCGGCGGATCGACGACCGCCTGCGCGAGGAGATCGCACGGCTGGAGGACAGCCGCGAGCAGATCGCGCGGCTCGCCGCCGGGGACGGCCTGGTGCTCCCGCCGGAGATCGTCTCCTATCTCGACCGGCTGCGGGAGCTCGGGGTGTCGGAGCGGATCGTGGAGGGCGAGCGGGACGGGTGGATCCTCGTCTCGGCCCGCTGGCCCGACCGCGTCAAGGCGTTCATGCCCGGGAAGTTCGCGCAGCTGGAGGATCCGCGCATCGTCCGGCTCTACCGGGTGCTGTCGGAGATCATCGAGGGCGATCCGGGCGACGACCGGCTCCTGGTGGAGGCCGCCGACATCATGGCCGGCCTGTTCGAGCAGGCGTACGCCGACGGCCAGGCCGAGTTCGGCGGGACGGGCCGCGACCGCCAGCCGTTCGACCTGCTGGAGTCGCTCGCGCTCGAGGCCGATCCGCGGGCGGAGCGGATGCTGGAGCTGATGCGCGAGCGCGGCTGGAACGGCTGGACCCGGATGGAGCGGCTCCCGAAGCGCCCCCGCTGACCCGCTGACCCGCTCACTCGCTGCCCCGCCGACCCGCGACCCCGCCGACCCGCTGACCCGCTGACCGCCCCGCAGCCCGCTGACCCGCTACAGGGCGCGCAGGAAGGCGATCAGGGCGTCGTTGACCTCGGCGGGACGTTCCTGCTGCGTCCAGTGGCCGCATCCGGACAGCCAGACGGTGTCGCGGAGGTTGGGCACGAAGTCGGAGAGGTGCTCGATCGCCCGCGTCGCGCCGGTCGCGACGAGGTCGCGGTCGCCGGCGATGTACAGGGCGGGCGGGCTGATCTGGGCGCGGTGCCAGGCGGCGGTGAGGTCCCAGTTGCGGTCGAGGTTGCGGTACCAGTTGATCGGCCCGGTGAAGTCGCTGCCGGCGTACTCGGCGACGTAGGCGGCGATGTCGTCCTCGGTGAGCCAGGCGGGGAGCTTCTCCGGTTCGGGGCAGGCGTCCAGGACCCCGCCGCCCTCGGGCGCGATGAGCGCGGTGCCGGGGCCGTCGCCGGACGCGGCGTACAGCATCCGGCGGAACGCGGCGGCGCGGTCGCGGTCGAACTCGGCCTCGGGCGCGTCCGGCTCCTGGAAGCGGACCATGTAGAAGCCGTCGCCGAACATCCGCCGCATCGACGCGACCGGCGGCGTGGAGGTCCGGGGGCGGTGCGGCACCGACATGCCGACAACGCCGCGGACCTTGTCGGGGCGCATCTGCGCGGTGTGCCAGGCGACGGGGGCGCCCCAGTCGTGCCCGACCACGACGGCGCGCCCGCCGCCGAGGGCCTCGATCAGCCCGACGGCGTCGCCCACCAGGTGCAGGATCGAGTAGGCCGCGGGATCGGCCGGGCCGCCGGTGCGGGCGTAGCCGCGCTGGTCGGGCGCGACGGCGTGGAATCCGGCGTCCGCGAGGGCCGTGAGCTGGTGCCGCCAGGAGTACCAGCACTCGGGGAAGCCGTGCAGGAGCAGGACGAGCGGGCCCTCGCCCGCCTCGGCGACGTGCATCCGCAGGCCGCTCTGCGCGTCGACGAAACGATGTGTGATCTCGGTCATCGGAGCCCTCTCGCCCGCCAGCGGATGCCGGGCCCAACGCTAGCCTCTCCGCAAGATCGATAACGAACACGGACGCGGCGAAGGGACGGCGAGCCGATGTACGACGGCAGTCACGGGCAGGGCGCGCCGGGCGGGCAGGGCGCGGCGGCCGGGCCCGCCGCCGAGGGGCGGGGCCGGCCGGCGGTGGGGGCGGGCAACACCCTCACGGTCACCTACCGGCCGCCGGGCGGCGAGGAGACCTACCTCGCCAAGGTGTCCGGGCCGGGGCTCCCGAGCCCGTTCTGGCAGGTGTGGGAGGAACTGCAGCGGCTCGGCGTGCCGCCGGAGAGCGTGTCGGCGGCGTACTCGGAGATCGAGCCGTGCCGCCTGCCGGGCTGCTACTGCGACCTCCAGCTCCGCGACTTCGCCTTCCCGCAGGCCGACGTCTCGTGCGGGAGGCCCTACGGGGAGACCCGGCGGGAGCGGGACGCCGCCGTCGCGGCGAACGCCGAGCAGGCGGCGATGATGGCGCAGCTGATGGGGCAGCCCGTCCCGCCCGCGGCGTCGCCGGTGCCGGTGCCGGCCGTGCCGGAGGCGCCGCCGCTGGACGACGCGCAGCTCGGCCGGGTCCTGGCGTCGGCGTTCGGCCCGGACGGCGTCCGCCGCTACCAGCGGGACGAGCTGGGGCGTGCCCGCGTCCCGGCGAGGCAGGCGGCGTCGCTCGCGGAGGCGGGCCTGCCCGCGCGGGTGCCGCACATCTTCCAGGCGTGGGCCGCCAGGCCCATCGCGGAGCAGCTGCGGACGCGGCGCAGCCCGCTGTCGGGCCAGGCGCTGGCCAACCTGGACCTGTTCGCCAGCATCGGCGGCGACGGGCACTGCTTCCTCTGCGTGGTGATCGACGGCCCGCCGCACATCGTCGGCCGCGTGTGGGCCGTGGACCCGATCACCGGGGCGACCCGGTTCGTCAACACCGGGCCCGCGGAGCTCGCGCGGTCGCTGACCCTGCTCGCGCGCGGGCGGCAGCGGATGCGGGGCCTCGACCCGTACGCGGCGGGCGCGATGGTGGAGCGGATCCAGGAGCAGCTCGCCGCCGTGGACCCGCCCGCCTTCCACGGCGAGGACCGCTGGTGGTCGCTCGTCGTCGAGCAGATGTGGAACGGCCTGCTGTAGGGACGGGCCGCTGCAAGGACGCGCCCGCTGCAAGGGCAGGCCGCTGCAAGGACGGGCCGCTGTAAGGGCAGGCCATACGGTTCGTCATGGGATTGTGTGCCGGGGCCACATGGGAGCCGGTTGCGGCACTTCGTAGGTTCTGCGCATGACGAGCGTGACACCCCGGCCCGCCGCTTGGACGTCCGAGGCGCTGGACCTGTCGGGGAAACGGGCCCTGGTCACCGGCGGCGCGAGCGGCATCGGCCGCGCCTGCGCCCGGCTGCTGGCCGGGGCGGGCGCCCGCGTGGTGGTGGCGGACGTGGACGGCGACGCGGCGCGCGCGGCGGCGGACGAGATCGGCGGGATCCCCCTGCTCGCCGACCTGTCCGACATGGACGCGCTGGACGGGATCGCCGCGGACGTCGACGTTCTGGTCAACAACGCGGGCGTCCAGCATGTGGCGCCGGTCCACGAGTTCCCGCCGGAGGTGTTCGCGCGGATCCAGCGGCTGATGGTGGAGGCGCCGTTCCGGCTCGTCCGCGAGGCGCTTCCCGGCATGTACGAGCGGGGCTGGGGGCGGATCGTCAACATCTCGTCGGTACACGGGCTGCGGGCCTCGCCGTTCAAGGCGGCCTATGTGACGGCCAAGCACGGGCTCGAAGGGCTGTCCAAGGTGATCGCGCTGGAGGGCGCCCCGTATGGGGTGACGTCCAACTGCGTTAACCCGTCCTATGTGCGGACGCCGCTGGTGGAGGGCCAGATAGCCGACCAGGCGCGCGCGCACGGCATGGCCCCGGACGAGGTCGTCGAGCGCGTCATGCTGGAGCATTCGGCGGTGAAGCGGCTGATCGAGCCGGACGAGGTGGCCTCCCTGGTCGGCTACCTGTGCTCCCCCGCCGCGTCGATGGTGACCGGAGCGTCCCTCGCACTCGACGGCGGCGGGACGGCGCATTGACAATGGCCCGTATGACCTGCGGCGTCTTCCTCGAACTGCTCGCCCGCGAGGCGTCCCCCGTCGAGTTCGAGGGGCCGCTCGTGCAGGCGCGGGCCCAGGGCGCCTCGGCGACGGTGCTGGCGGAGCTGGAGGCGGCGAAGCTCGCCGCGCTGCGGGTCCGGTCGATCATGCGGCGGCACGCCCGCCGCGAGGCGGAGCTCGCGGCGCTGTTCGACACCGCGGGCGACCTCGCCGGGCTCCGCGACCTCGACGCGGTGCTGGAGGCGATCACGCGGCGCGCGCGGCGGCTGCTGAACGCCGACATCGCGTACCTCACGCTGAACGACGACGAGCGCGGCGAGACCTACATGCGGGTCACCGACGGGTCGGTGTCGGCGGCGTTCCGGCGGCTGCGGCTGCCGATGGGGACGGGCCTGGTGGGCCTGGTCGCGCAGACGGCGATGCCGTACACGAGCGCGCACTACCTCGGCGACGAGCAGTTCCGGCACCGCGGGTTCATCGACTCGGCGGTGGCGGAGGAGGGCATCGTCGCGATCCTCGGCGTGCCGATGCGGCTGGGCAGCCGCGTGATCGGGGTGCTGACGGCGGCGAACCGCAGCGAGCGCCCGTTCGACCAGGAGGAGGTCGCGCTGCTGGGGTCGCTGGCGGCGCACGCGGCGGTCGCGATCGACAACGCCCGCCTCCTGGAGGAGACGCAGACCGCGCTGGAGGAGCTGAGCGCCGCCAACGAGGTCATCAAGGCGCGCAGCGCGGCCGTAGAGCAGGCGGCGCGCGCGCACGACCGGATGACGGCGGTGGTGGTCCGCGGCGGCGGCGTCGAGGACGTCGCGGCCGTCGTCACCGAGTTGCTGGGCGGGACCCTGCACGTCCTGGACGCCGACGGGCGGCACCTCGCCACGACGGGGGCCGAGTCGGCGTCGCTGAGCGACGAGGAACTGTCCGGTGTGATGGCCTCGGCGCATTCAGCGCGCGCGCAGGGCCGCACCGTCCGGCGCGGGGACCTGTGGATCGCCTCGGTGACGACCGGCGACGAGATGCTCGGCACGCTGGTGCTGCGCACCGCCGACGAGGTGTCCGGCGCCGACCAGCGCATCCTGGAACGCGCCGCGCTCGTGACCGCGCTGCTGGTGCTGTTCCAGCGGAGCGTGACGGAGGCGGAGGGCCGCGTCCGCGGCGAGCTGCTCGACGACCTGCTCTCGGACCGGCGGACGGACGCGGACACGCTGATCGTCCGGGCCCGGCGGGTGAACGTCGATCTGAACGCGCCGCACGTGCTGATGTGCGCGCGGTACGAGTCGCACGACCACCGGCAGCGCGCCGCCTTCTGGGCGTCGTCGTTCGCGGCGGTCGAGCACGGCCTGGCCGCCGCGCGCGGCGACGAGATCGTCCTGCTGCTGCCGGGCGAGCGGGCGGGCGACGCGGCGCGCCGCGTCGCCAAGGAGCTCGGCGCCTCGCTCGGCC
>NZ_WBMR01000313.1 GCF_008923365.1 Actinomadura montaniterrae | reverse complement strand
CGTGCCGACCGAGCGGGCCGCCGCGGACCTCGCCGCCGACCTCGCCGCCGCGCTCCCCGATGCGCTCCCCGATGAGGGGCCGGCGCCGGTGGTGGCGAGCCTGCACCGCCTGCTGGAGCCGCAGGAGGGCGCCGCGGCGGCGCCCGGCGCCGTCGTCTACGGGCGCGGCGAGCAACGGCCCTTCGAGCTGGACCTGATCGTGGTGACGGAGGCGGCGGCGCTCGACGTCGAGCTGTGCGCGGTGCTGGTCGAGGCGTGCCCGGACGGCGCGCACCTCGTCCTGTGCGCCGAGGCCGGCTCGCCGCCGCCCGCCGGTCCCGGCCGCCCGCTGGACGACCTGGAGGCGTCCGAGACCGTCCCGGTCGTCGAGCTGGACGCCGAGCCGCCGGCCGGTCCCGTCGCGGCGCTCACCGAGGCGGTGCGGGGCGGGGAGCTGGCGGCCGTGGACGCGCCGGGCCGCGAGGTGGTGATCGTGCCCGCGGGCGACCCGGCCGAGGCCGTGCACCGGGCGGTGCAGCTGGTCACCGACTCGATCCCCCGGGCGCTCGGGATCCCGGTGGAGGACGTCCAGGTCGTCGCGGCGGCCGCGGGCGGCGAGGCGGGCACCGCGGCGCTGAACGCGGCGCTGAAGGCGCGGCTGAACCCCGGCCCCGGCGCGTTCGGCGGGATGGACCCCGGCGACCGGGTCGTGGTGGCGGCGCCGCTCCCCGTGGCCGCGGTCGGCGAGACCGGCGTGGTGACCGGAGGCGGCCCGCACGGGCTGGACGTGGAGTTCCCCGGCGGCGCGGTGACGGTCGCGCCGGCGGACGCGGCGCGGCTGCGGCACGGGTGGGCGGTGCCGGTCGCGCAGGCGCGCGGGACGCGCCGTCCGGCGGTCGTCGCGGTGCTGGTTCCGGACGGGCTGTCGCGGCCGCTGGTGGCCACGGCGTTCGGGCTGGCGCGCCGGCACCTGTCGGTGGTCCAGGCGGCCGGACCGGCGCTGGCCAGGGCCGTCAAGGAGGCCGGGGCGCGGGAGCGGCGGACGCGGCTGGCGCGCCTGGTGATGCGGTAAAGAAACCGCCGTGTCGCGGTTTACGGTTGGGCGCGCATGGGGCACGATCTGACCCATTGGCGCGCGTTTTGACCGTGACCTCTGTGTCCTTCTTTCGTTGGACCAGCTGTCAACAACAGCATCACCGGTAGGCGGAGGAGCGACATGCCCCAGCGGCTCAGGCGGCTCGGTACGGCTTCGGCCGCGGTCTCGGCGGGCGCCCTGGTCCTGGTCCTGGCCGCGCCCGCGGGCGAGGCGGCGGCGGACACCTGCAAGAAGGGCACCGACCCGGCCAGCACCATCGAGAACTGGAAGTGCAACCTCGGCAACCTGCGCAAGGCGCTGACCCCGACGCCGACGCCCACGCCGAAGCCGACGCCCACCGAGCAGACCAAGAAGCCCGCCGTCCCGAAGGCGCCGGCGCCGAAGAAGACCAAGGCGCCCGCCCGCTCCGGCGGATCCGGCTCGGTCCCGTCGGGCGGCGGCGCGGGGAGCGGGCCGTCCGCGATGACCGGCGGCTCGGGCCTCAAGCCCTACGACGACAAGGCGCCCCTGCCCTCCTCCGGGCTGCCGGGCGTCCTGCCCACCCCGGAGATCGCGGCCGACCCGAACGCCTACCGGGCCGCCCCGGGCAGCGCCGCCATGCCGCAGACGCGCCTCATCTCGCCCGTCGCGTCCTCCGAGCACGAGAGCGATCAGATGCTCTGGGTCGCCGCCGCGGCGGGCGCCGCGGGCGCCGTGGCCGCGCTCAACATCAGCGTCGCGGGACGGTCCCTCCGCCGGTCCGCCGCCGCCCGACGCCGCTGACGCGAACGCGAGAGGCCCCTCCCCCGGCTCGGGGAAGGGGCCTCACCGTTCGCACGGGCCGCGCCGCTTACACGTCCGGCGCGCCGATCGAGTGCAGGCCGCCGTCCACGTGGACGATCTCGCCGCTGGTGGCGGGGAACCAGTCCGACAGCAGCGCCACGCACGCCCGCGCGGTCGGCTCGCTGTCCTTGATGTCCCAGCCGAGCGGGGCCGCCTTCGGCCACAGCTCCGTCATCCCCTCGAACCCGGGGATGCTCTTGGCCGCCATCGTCGCGAGCGGGCCCGCCGCGACGAGGTTGACGCGGATGCCCTGCGGGCCGAGGTACTTGGCCAGGTAGCGGGCGCACGACTCCAGGCCCGCCTTCGCCACGCCCATCCAGTCGTACACCGGCCACGACTTGGTCGCGTCGAAGTCCAGGCCGACGACGGAGCCCCCGCCCTTCATCAGCGGCAGGCACGCCATCGTCAGCGACTTCAGCGAGTACGTCGAGGCGTGCACCGCCGTCGCGACGTCCTCCCACGGCGTCTCGAGGAAGTTGCCGCCGAGCGCGGTCTGCGGCGCGAAGCCGATCGCGTGCATGACGCCGTCGAGGTGGTCGAAGCCGTGCTCGCGCAGGTTGCCCTCGAGCGCGTTCAGCTGCTCGGTGTTCATCACGTCGAGCTCGATGACCGGCGGCGGGTTCTCCGGGCCGGACGGCAGCCGCTTCGCGGTCCGCGCGGTGAGGGTCGGCCGCGGGTAGGCGGTCAGCACCACCTCGGCGCCCTGCTCCTGCGCGACCCGCGCGACGTGGAAGCCGATCGAGGCGTCGGTGAGGACGCCGGTGACCAGGATGCGCTTGCCTTCGAGGATTCCCATGACCGTCAGTGCCCCATTCCCAGGCCGCCGTCGACCGGGATCACGGCCCCGGTGATGTAGGCGGCGTCCTCGCTCGCCACGAACCGCACGGCCTTGGCGATCTCCTCGGGCCGCGCGATCCGGCCCAGCGGGATCGCCGCGGTGATCCCCTTCTGCTGGTCCTCGGTCAGCACCGCGGTCATGTCGGTGTCGACGAACCCGGGCGCGACCACGTTCACCGTGATGTTCCGCGACCCCAGCTCGCGGGCCAGCGACCGCGCGAACCCGACCAGGCCCGCCTTGGACGCGGCGTAGTTCGCCTGCCCCGGCGAGCCGAGCAGCCCGACCACCGACGACACCAGCACGATGCGCCCCGTGCGGGCCCGCATCATGCCCTTCACGCCCCGCTTGGCGACCCGGAACGCGCCGGTCAGGTTGGTGTCGAGCACCGAGGTGAACGACTCCTCGCTCATCACCGCCAGCAGCGTGTCCTTGGTGATGCCCGCGTTGGCGACGAGCACCTCCACCTTGCCCTGCTCCGCCTCGACCTTCGCGAAGGCCGCGTCGACGTCCTCGGCGCTGGTCACGTCGCAGCGCACGCCGAACAGCCCCTCCGGGGGCTCGCCCGACCGGTAGGTGACGGCGACGGCGTCGCCCGCCGCGGCCAGCTCGCGGGCGATGGCCAGGCCGATGCCCCGGTTCCCCCCGGTCACGAGGACAGAGCGACTCATCACGACCCTCTCGTAGGCTGCTTGTGTTCCCGTCTCCGGCGCGCGGCTCGCGGTGCGCGCGGGGCCGCCCGCGGCGGGGCGGCCGCCCCCGGAGTCGCCGTCCTGGGACGACATCGCCTGACCCTAGCGGCCCCCGCGCGGGAACAGGATGTGCCTTACCGACAAGATCCGCACCCCCGCTTTGTTCGCCCGCCCGCACCGGTGGGGCGGAAGCGATCTCCGGGGTAGGTTGCGAAAGGTGCATGACATCGATCCCGCCTTCACCGCGCTGCCGCTGCGCGCGCTGGCCGACGCGGCCCTGACCCGGGCCAGGGAACTCGGCGCCGAGCACGCCGACTTCCGCCTCGAACGCATCCGCAGCCAGACCCTCCGGCTGCACGACGCCGCCCTGGAGACCGCCCTGGACGCCGACGACGTGGGCCTGTCGGTCCGCGTCGTCAAGGACGGCACCTGGGGCTTCGCCGCCGGCATCGACCTGACCGCGGCCGGCGCCGCCCGCGTCGCCGAGCAGGCCGTCGAGGTCGCCGCCGTCGCCCGCGCCGTCAACCGCGAGCCCATCGAGCTGGCGCCCGAACCCGCGCACGGCGAGCGCACCTGGGTGTCCTCCTACGAGACCGACCCGTTCGACGTGCCGACCGGCGACAAGATCGCGCTGCTCGCCGACTGGAGCCGCGGGCTGCTCGCCGACGACCGCGTCGACCACGTCGACGCCACGCTGCTGCAGGTCAAGGAGAACAAGTTCTTCGCCGACCTCGCCGGCACCGTCACCATCCAGCAGCGCGTCCGGCTGCACCCGGTCGTGAACGCCGTCGGCATCGCCGACGGGGTCTTCGACACGATGCGGACCCTCGCGCCGCCCGCCGGATACGGCTGGGAATGGCTGACCGGCGCCCACTGGGACTGGGACGGCGAACTGGCCCGCATCCCCGAGCTGCTCGCCGAGAAGCTCGCCGCGCCCAGCGTCGAGGCCGGCCGCTACGACATCGTCGTCGACCCGTCCAACCTGTGGCTGACCATCCACGAGTCGATCGGGCACGCCACCGAGCTGGACCGCGCGCTCGGCTACGAGGCCGCCTACGCCGGCACCTCGTTCGCCACCCCCGACAAGCTCGGGAACCTGCAGTACGGCTCCAAGGTCATGAACATCACCGGCGACCGCACCACCGAGCACGGCCTCGCCACCATCGGCTACGACGACGAGGGCGTCGAGACCCAGTCGTTCGAGATCGTGTCCGGCGGGCTGTTCACCGGCTACCAGACCGACCGGCGCATCGCCCGCCTCACCGGCGCGGAGCGCTCCAACGGCTGCGCGTTCGCCGACGCCGCGTCCAGCATGCCGATCCAGCGGATGGCGAACGTGTCGCTGCAGCCCGCGCGGAACGGGCCGTCCACCGACGAGCTGATCTCCGGCGTCGACCGCGGCATCTACATCGTCGGCGACAAGAGCTGGTCGATCGACATGCAGCGGTACAACTTCCAGTTCACCGGGCAGCGGTTCTACCGGATCGAGAACGGCCGGCTCGCCGGCCAGCTCCGCGACGTCGCCTACCAGGCCACCACCACCGACTTCTGGAACTCGATGGAGGCCGTCGGCGGCGAGCGGACCTACGTGCTCGGCGGCGCGTTCAACTGCGGCAAGGGCCAGCCGGGGCAGGTCGCGCCGGTCAGCCACGGCTGCCCGTCCGCGCTGTTCCGCGGCGTCAACATCCTCAACACCCTGCAGGAGGCCGGCCAGTGAGCACCATCAGGCCGCAGGAGGCCGTGGAACGGGCCCTCGCCCTGTCCCGCGCCGACGACTGCATCGTCATCGCCGACGAGTCCACCACCGCGAACCTGCGGTGGGCGGGCAACACCCTCACCACCAACGGCGTCACCCGCTCCACCCGGCTCACCGTGATCGCGCTGCGCCGCACCGGCGACGGCGTCGCCGCGGGCGTGGTGTCGCGGTCCGCCGTCGGCGCCGACGGCATCGAGGACCTCGTCCGCGCCGCCGAGGCCGACGCCGCCGGGAACGAGGCCGCCGAGGACGCCGCGCCGCTCGTCGCCGACGCGCCCGCCGCCACCGGCTGGGACGACCCGCCCGCCGAGACCGGCATCGGCGTGTTCGAAGGCGTCGCCCCCGCCCTCGGCGAGGCGTTCGCCGCCGCCGAGTCCGCCGGGAACCGGCTGTACGGCTTCGCCAACCACGTCCAGACGTCGACGTACCTCGGCACCTCCGCCGGGCTCCGGCTCCGCCACGACCAGCCGACCGGGCTCCTGGAGCTGAACGCCAAGGGGGACGGCGGCTCCACCTGGGCCGGCGTCGGCACCCGCGACTTCGCCGACGTCGACGTCCCCGGCCTCGCCGCCGGCCTCGCCCGCCGGCTCGGCTGGGGCGCCCGCCGCGTCGACCTGCCCGCCGGGCGCTACGAGACGATCCTGCCGCCGTCCGCCGTCGCCGACCTGATGATCTACCTGTACTGGTCCGCGGGCGCCCAGGACGCCGCCGACGGCCGCACCGTGTTCAGCGCCCCCGGCGGCGGCACCCGCGTCGGCGAGAAGCTCGCCGGCCTGCCCGTCACGCTGTCCAGCGACCCCGCCGCACCCGGCCTCGAATGCGCCCCGTTCGTCGTCGCGCACGCCTCCAGCCGCGACGCATCCGTGTTCGACAACGGCCTCGCCCTCGGCACCACCGACTGGATCACCGACGGCACCCTCACCTCGCTCACCCAGACCCGGCACTCCGCCGAACGCACCGGACTCCCGCTCACCCCGTCGATCGACAACCTGTCGATGACCGGCCCCGGCGGCGGCGCGTCCCTGGACGAGATGATCGCCCGCACCGAACGGGGACTCCTGCTCACGTGCCTCTGGTACATCCGCGAGGTCGACCCGCAGAGCCTCCTGCTGACCGGCCTCACCCGCGACGGCGTCTACCTCGTCGAGAACGGCGAGGTCGTCGGCGCCGTGAACAACTTCCGGTTCAACGAGAGCCCCGTCGACCTGCTGTCCCGCCTCACCGAGGTCGGCGAGACCGTCCCGACGCTGCCACGCGAATGGTCGGACTACTTCACCCGCGCCGCCATGCCCGCACTGCGGGTGGCCGACTTCAACATGTCAACAGTCTCCCAAGCGAGCTAGACACGTGGGGGCGGAGCCCCCTCGTCCTCGGGGGTGTGGGGGCGGAGCCCCCGCCGGGGGGCGCGGGGGGCCGGCCCCCCGCCGGGGTGAGCGGTGCCTGGAGCGGAGCGCCAGCGGAGCGGAAGGTGCCGCTCACCCCGCCGCGGGGGGTGTGGGGGGTCGCCCCCCCACACCCCTTAGGCGTCTTCTAGGCGGAAACCGACCTTGAGGGTCACCTGGTAGTGCGCCACCTCGCCGTCCTCGATCTGGCCGCGCACCTCCTTCACCTCGAACCAGTCGAGGTGGCGCAAGGTCTGCGAGGCGCGCCTGATGCCGTTGCGGACGGCGGTCTCCACGGACTCCGGCGAGGTGCCGACGATCTCCGTCACCCGGTACGTGCGGTCCGTCATGTCGTGCCTCCCATGTCTTGACCGTCCTGCTGTCGCCTATCGGACTCCATGGGCTTACCGTGGAATGGTGAAGGTCAATCACCATCGGGGGCCGGAGGTCTACACGGTCACCGACGCTCCCCGCCCCATGTCCGAGGACATCGGCCACCGGCAGCGGCGCTACCTGTGGTCGATGGGAGTGCGGACGGTCTGCTTCGTCGGGGCGGTCGTCAGCGTGGTGGCCGGGGCACCGGTGTGGCTCGCGGCGGCCCTGGTGGTCGGTGCGCTGTTCCTGCCGTACGTCGCGGTGATCTTCGCGAACGGCGGCCGGGAGCCGACGCCGTCGGCGCGCTTCGAGGACCACGAGGGCCCCGAACAGAAGCGGGTTTCCGGACAGCGACCGGAAATCGGGTCGTGACATTCTCTTGACTAACCGCGGGGGGTTTCGGTGTACGATTTGTACCGGCGCTCTGGTCCCCCGTCGGAGCGCCCGTGCCGGTGTTCCGGGCCCCCGTCGGAACACCGATGATGCGGCGCCGGGTGGGTTGCCCCCGTATCCACCCGGCGCCGCTTTTCATGTCTCATGGCCTTCACGCCACCGCCCCGATGCCTCGGCTTGACGCCGGCCGGCGGCCTCAGCACATCTCCGCGAAAGCGCAAGTCCCGGCGCTGGCCTGCTCCGGCCACGAGCCGAAACCCGGCCGGTCCGAACTTTTTGCCCGCTGATCCGTGCGGATCGTCCCGCGGCCGATCCGGACCGGGTCCCGCGTGCGTACTGCCCCCTGGGTGAACGCCATCCCCGCGCCAGAGGGGAGGTCCCGTGGACCCGGGTTTTCTGCTGGACGGCCGGTACCGCATGGAACGGCGCCTCGCCCGGCACGGCCGGACGCAGGTGTGGTGCGGGCGCGACGCGCTGCTGGAGCGGCGCGTCGCCGTGACGTTCCTCGCGGTGGCGCCGTCCGAGGGCGCGCTGCGAGACCGGATCAGGGACGCCACGCGCGCCGCGGCGTCTCCGGCGCATCTCTGCGCGGTCACCACCTACGACTTCGGCGAGGAGGAGGGGACGGACGGCGGCGCGCTGATGTACGTCGTCACCGAGTTCCTCAGCGGCGAGACCCTCGCCCGCCGCCTGACGCGGGGCCTGCCGGCGCCCCAGGAGGCCGTGGACGTCTGCGCGCGGGTCGCCGAGGCCCTCGCCGCCGTCCATGCCTGCGGGGCGGCGCACGGGGCGCTGACGACCTCTGAGGTGTTCCTCACCGCGGACGGGGTCAAGCTGCTCGGCCTCGGCCCGGCGGGCGCGCTGGCCCGTGCCGGGACGCGCGCTCCGGAGGCGACCGGCGGCGCGGGCGACGACGTGCGGGCGCTCGGGGAGATCATCGCCGCGTGCCTGGCGGACGGCTCCGACGGCGCCCCGGACGGGATCGCCGCGCTGGCGGCGCACTGCCGCGAGGGGGACGGGCGGCCCTCGGCGGCCGACGCGGCGCGCTTCCTCGCGGCTGCGGCGGACGGCACGTCCGCGGCCCGGACACGCGTTCTTCCCGCCGACGCCGAGCG
>NZ_WBMR01000312.1 GCF_008923365.1 Actinomadura montaniterrae | reverse complement strand
CGCCGCGGGCGCGATCGCCGCCGTCGCGCGGGTGCACACCGGCGAGCTCGGCGGCGGGGACGCGGGCTACGGCGCCGTCCTCACCGGGCTGGCCGCCGGGCTCGCCTGCGGGCTGTTCCTCGGCCCGCGCGTCCTCGGCCCGTTCAGCCGCCGCCGGCTTCTCGGGCTCGCGGTGATCGCCGCCGCGCTGCTGCTGGTCGTGGCCGCGCTCGTGCGGAACCTCGTCGTCGTGGCGTTCGTGACGGCGTTCCTCGGCGTCGCCGCCGGGGCCGCCTGGTCCACCGCGACCGCCGCCGTCCGCGACCCCGGCGACGAGGCGGGCGGCGAGCGTCCGCGCGCGTTCCTGCGGTCGATCGCGCTCGTCGCCGTGCTGGTCGCGGTCGCGGCCGTCCCGGCGGTCGCGGGCGCGCTCGGCTCGCACCGGCTCGACGTCGGCGACGGCTACGACCTCGACGGCTCGATGGCCGCGCTGCTGATCGCCGCCGTCCTCGCCCTGATCGCCGGGGCCGTCGCCTACCGGCGGCTGGACGACCGGCGCGGCATCCCGCTCGTCGCGGACCTGCGGGCCGCGCTGCGCGGCGAGGTGTACGTCCCGCCGTCGCAGGTCGCCGAGCCGGAGCCGGTCCACCGCGAGCGCGGCGTGTTCATCGCGTTCGAGGGCGGCGAGGGCGCCGGCAAGACCACCCAGGCGCGGCTCGCCGCGATCTGGCTGCGCGACCACGGCTACGACGTGATCACCACGCACGAGCCGGGCGCCACGAAGATCGGCATGCGGCTGCGCGCGATGCTGCTGGACCGGGACACCACCGGGCTGTCCGACCGGGCCGAGAGCCTGCTGTACGCGGCGGACCGCGCCGACCACGTCGCCAACGTGATCCGGCCCGCGCTGGAGCGCGGCGCGATCGTGGTGAGCGACCGCTACGTGGACTCGTCGCTGGCCTACCAGGGGTACGGGCGGCGGCAGCCGGTCGGCGACATCGCCCGCGTCAACGCGTGGGCGACCGGCGGCCTGCTGCCCGACCTGACCGTCCTGCTGGAGGTCCCGCCGGCGGACGGGCTGCGCCGGCTGTCGGCGCCCGCCGACCGCATCGAGTCCGAGCCGCAGGAGTTCCACGAGCGCGTCCAGGCCGGGTTCCGCGCGCTCGCCGAGGCCGACCCCGACCGCTACCTGGTGCTGGACGCGAGCCGCCCGCAGGCCGAGCTGAGCCGCGAGATCCAGTACCGCATCCGCGAGATCCTCCCGGACCCGATCCCGGCCGGCACCGAGGACGCGACGAGCACCTTCCCGGCCATCACCGACGTCTAGCGGCGCGTCCGCGCGTGCGGCGCCGGTCCGGGCGCGGGCGACGCGTCCCGGCGGAGGGCGCGCAGCCCTTAGCCTTGTTCCATGAGCGTGTGGGATGACCTGGTGGGGCAGGCGCCGGTCGTCGAGCAGCTGTCGTCGGCGGCCGCGGGGACGGGCGGCGGCATGGCGCACGCCTGGCTGTTCACCGGGCCGCCCGGGTCCGGGCGGGTGACCGCCGCGCGGGCGTTCGCGGCGGCGCTGCAGTGCACCGAGACGCCGCGCGGGTGCGGGCACTGCGCGTCCTGCCACCAGGTCCTGCAGGGGACGCACGCGGACGTCGAGGTCGTCCGCCCGCAGGGGCTGTCGTTCGGGATCAAGGACGCCCGCGCGCTGGTGCTGCGGGCGTCGTCGTCGCCGAGCGGGGGCGGCTGGCAGATCGTGCTGTTCGAGGACGCCGACCGCGCCACCGAGGGCGCGGCGAACGCGCTGCTGAAGGCGATCGAGGAGCCGCCGCCGCGGACGGTGTGGCTGCTGTGCACGCCGTCGGCGGAGGACCTGCTCGTGACGATCCGGTCGCGGTGCCGGCAGGTGACGTTGCAGACCCCGCCGATCGCGGCGGTCGCGGACATGCTCGTCCTGCGCGACGGCGTCGACCGGGACACCGCGGAGATCGTCGCGCGGGCCGCGCAGGGGCACATCAGCCGGGCGCGGCTGCTCGCGACGGACCCGCGGATGCGCCGGGTGCGCGACGGGGTGGTGGCGATCCCGCGCCGGCTGACCGGGGTGAGCCCGGCCGTCGCGGCGGCGGAGGTCCTGGTGAAGGCGGCGGAGGCCGAGCGCGACGCGCAGACGGTCGAGCTGAACGAGACCGAGACGTCGGCGCTGCGCAAGGCGCTGGGGGAGAGCGAGAAGGGCCGGATGCCGCGCGGGACGGCGGGCGCCCTGAAGGAGCTGGAGGGCCGGCAGAAGTCGCGGGCGACGCGGGTGATGCGCGACGCGCTGGACCGGACGCTGCTCGACCTCGCGTCCTATTACCGGGACGTGCTGACGCTCCAGCTCGGCGCGGGCGCCGACCTGGTCAACATCGAGCTGGCGCCGGAGCTGCGGACGGCGGCGTCGGCGGGCCGTCCGGAGGACACCCTGCGCCGCCTCGACGCGATCATGGAGTGCCGGGAGCGGGTCGCGGCCAACGTGAACCCGCAGCTGGCGTTCGAGGCGCTCACGCTCGCGCTGCGCACCGGCTGAGCGCTCGCGCATGGGCGCCGCTGCGCACTGGCTGAGCGCTCGCACCGAGTAGCCGCTGAGCGCCGGATGAGTGGCGCTATTCGACGGCTCGTCTGGGATTAACACAAGTCGTCCCTTTTTGTTACAACTCCGTACGCGTCTCTCAACAGACGCACCCGTACCGTCTGCTGGCCATAGCACGCCGAGAAAGGGCGAGCTCCCCCCATGGCCAGGAGGTCTGCTTTGCGGCGAGCCTTGATTTCCGCCGCGTGCGCCGTCGTCACCACGGCGGCGCTCGCGATTCCAGCGTCCGCGGCACCGGCCCAACCGCGGGCGAAAGGCGAGGCGTCGGAGTACGTCGTCCTCTACAAGGACGGCGTCTCCCTCGGCAAGGCCCACGACGCGGTGAAGGCGGCCGGCGGTTCGATCGTCCAGGAGAACACCGATGTGGGCGTCGCGACCGTCCGGTCCGCGAACCCGGCGTTCGTCCAGGCGGTGACGCGGCAGGGCGCCCTCGACGGCGCCGCGCACAACCGGGTCATCGGCGAGGCCCCGAAGGAGAAGAAGGCCGCCGCGAAGGTCGAGAAGACCGTCGGCGCGCAGGGCCCGGTTGCGGTGAAGGGCAAGCCGTCCAAGGACACCGAACCCCTCGCCGACCTGCAGTGGGACATGAAGCAGATTCACGCGACGGCGAACGGGTCGTACAAGGCGGAGCCCGGCTCGAAGAAGGTCCTCGTCGGCATCCTCGACACCGGCGTGGACGGGAACCACCCCGACATCAAGCCGAACTTCGACCGCAAGCTCAGCCGGAACTTCACGCACGACATTCCGACCGACGCCGACGGCAACGTGCTCGACGGCCCGTGCGAATTCAAATCCTGCGTGGACCCCGTCGACTGGGACGACAACGACCACGGAACGCACGTCGCGTCCGAGATCGCCTCCCCGCGGAACGGCCTCGGAACGGCGGGCGTCGCGCCGAACGTGACGCTGGTGAATCTGCGCGTCGGCCAGGACTCGGGGCAGTTCTACCTGCAGCCGACCGTCGACGGCCTCACCTACGCGGCGAAGCACGGCATCGACGTCGTGAACATGTCGTACTACATCGACCCGTGGCTGTGGAACTGCGCGAACAACCCGGCGGACAAGCCGGAGGACCAGCTCGAGCAGCGCACCATCATCGAGGCGACGCAGCGGGCGCTGGACTTCGCGCACCGGCACGGCGTCACGCTGATCTCGGCGGCGGGCAACGACTTCGTCGACTACACCAAGACCAACATCGACGACACGAGCCCCGACTTCCCGTCCTACCCGGGCGAGAAGCCGTACGAGCGGACGATCCCGGCGAGCTGCCAGTCGATGCCGTCCGAGGGGAAGCACGTCATCGCGATCTCGGCGACCGGGCCGAGCACCCGCAAGTCGTACTACAGCAGCTTCGGCAACGGGTACGTGGCGGTGGCCGCGCCCGGCGGCGACAAGGTCGACAACGCCGACCAGCGGCCGGACGACCGCGGCGGCATCTGGGCCGCCTACCCCGAGCGCCTCGCCAAGGAGCGCGGCGAGCTGAACGCGGACGGCACGCCGAAGGTGTCGTACGTGATCCGCAGCTGCAAGGGCAAGACGTGCGCCTACTACCAGTCGCTGCAGGGCACGTCGATGGCGTCCCCGCACGCGGTGGGCGTCGCCGCTCTCATCATCAGCAAGTACGGGCACCGCGACCGCGGCACCGGCGGCCTCACCCTCGACCCGGACTTCGTCGAGTGGAAGCTGCGCGGCAGCGCCACGCCCAAGGCGTGCCCGAGCCCGAGCACCGTCGAGTACACCTGGTACACGCAGGTCGACGGCAAGTGGGTGAAGCACACCTCCACGCAGACCTGTGAAGGCTCCAAGGAGCAGAACGGGTTCTTCGGCAACGGCATCGTGGACGCGCTCCACGCCGTCCAGCGGTAACCGCCTCCAGGCACGCGGCCCCCGGTCCCTCCCGGCCGGGGGCCGCGCTCATTGGGCATGATGGGGCCATGCCGTACCGAGTCACTTTCGTCTGCACGGGGAACATCTGCCGCTCGCCGATGGCGGAGGCGATCCTGCGCCACCATGTCGAGGAGGAGGGCCTGGACGTCGAGGTCGACAGTTCCGGCACCGGCAACTGGCATGTGGGCGACGGCGCGGACGAGCGGACGATCGCGGCGCTGGACCGGGCCGGGTACCGGTCGGCGCACGTCGCCCGCCAGTTCGAGGACAGCTGGTTCGACCGCTACGACCTGATCCTGGCGCTGGACGAGGGGCACCGGCGGGCGCTGCGGTCGATGGCGCCGGACGACGAGGCGCGGGCGCGGATCCGGCTGCTGCGCGAGTTCGACCCGGAGGCGGGCGTCGACCTGGACGTCCCCGACCCGTACTACGGCGGCCGCGCCGACTTCGACCTGGTGCTGGAGCAGGTGGAGGCGGCGATCCCGGGCCTGCTGGAGGAGATCCGGGCCGGGCTGAAAGCCGCCTGACATGCCTGCCACGCCCGGTGTGCGGGAGCGCGTGGAGCGGCTGCTGGGGAGCCCGGTGGAGTCGGTCGCCGGGCTCGGCTCCAGCCACGCGTGGACGCTGCACCGCGCGTCGCTCGCCGGCGGGCGCGAGGTGTTCGTGAAGGCCGCCCCCGACCAGGCGGGCGTGTTCGCGGCGGAGGCGGCCGGCCTGCGCTGGCTGGGGGAGGCGGGGCCCGGCACGCCCGTCCCGGACGTCCTCGCGGCGGACGACCGCATGCTCGTGCTGCCGTGGCTGCCGTCCGCCTCGCCCACCCGGGACGCCGCCGAGCGGTTCGGGCGCGAGCTGGCCGCCCTGCACACCCGCGCCCGCCCTGACGTCTACGGCGCGCCCTGGGACGGGTTCATCGCCGACCTGCCGCTCGACAACACCCTCGACGACCGCGGCTGGCCCCGCTGGTACGCCGAGCGCCGCCTCGAACCGTTCCTGCGCCGCGCCGAGCGGCACCTGTCGCCGGACGACGTCCGGCTCGTCGAACGGGTCATCGCCGGCATCGAGGACCTCGCCGGGCCGCCGGAGCCGCCGAGCCGCATCCACGGCGACCTGTGGTCGGGGAACGTCCAGTGGACGGACGGCCGGGCGGTGCTGATCGACCCGGCGGCGCACGGCGGCCACCGGGAGACGGACCTGGCGATGATGGCGCTGTTCGGGACGCCGTACCTGGACCGGATCCTCGCCGCCTACGACGAGTCGGCGCCGCTCGCCGAGGGCTGGCGCGACCGCGTCCCGCTGCACCAGTTGCACCCGCTGCTCGTCCACGTGGCGCTGTTCGGCGGCTCGTACCGCGACTCGGCGGTGGAGGCGGCGCGGTCGGCGCTGGGCTGACCTCACGGCCGGGCCCGCCCATCCACTAGGGTCGTTCCGCCTCGCGGCGCCCGGCTCGGACTCGAAGTGGTAACTCCGCCCGTCCCGGCGGATGCCGCGCGGTATATCAAAGGCGAGCAGTGGAGAGGCGGTGCGGACCGACCCCATGGACGGCGGGAACGGCGAAGGCAGGACCGGGATCCGGTTCCGGGAGGTGTGGCGGACCGCCCTGCCGGTCGGCGTCGCCGCGGCCGCGGCGCTGTTCGCCGGCGGCAGCGTCGACCTGGTCCACCGGCACCAGCGCGAGGCGAACAAGAAGCACGACGCGGAGGCGGCCGCCGCCGACACCACGCCGGCCGGCCCGCGCGCCGTCGTCGGCGTCACCCGCACGGGCACCGCGCTGACCGTCCGCGACGCCCGCACCGGAGCCGCCCTCGGCCTGCCCGTCGCCGCCCCGGACGGACGCCGGTTCCACCGCGTCGCGGGCGACGGCGACGCCTACGTCGTCGCGTCCTACGGCGCCCGGAAGGTCACGTTCCAGCGGCTCAAGCTCGCCGCCGGCGGGCGTCCCGAGTCCCTCACCGAGATCCCCGCCGCGACGATCCCCGGCGTCTCCACGGCATGGTCGGACCTGGCGGTGTCCGCCGACGGCGACCGCATCGCCTACGTCACCTACAAGGGCGCCCGCGCGCGCGTCGACGTCGTCTCGGCCCGTACCGGCGCCCGCAAGACGTGGACGACCCGCTACTCCGCCCGCGTCAGCAGCCTCTCCTGGGCCGGTGACACCCTCGCGTTCGTCTGGAACCCCGTCCGGCGCGCGCGCGGCACGTACACCGAGGTCCGCCACGAATTCCGCACGCTGGACACCAGCGGCGCCGCGGGCGACCTCAAGGCCAGCAAGGCCGTCACCGCCCTGCCCAAGGGCACGACCAGCGCGGTCGTCACCCGCGACGGGAAATCCGTCGTCGCGGGCGTCGTCTCGCACTCCGTCGCGTCCGTCCAGGCGTACTCGGCGGCCACCGGCGCGCCGACCAGGACCGTCTGGAAGCAGCGGCTGAGCGGCCGGATCACCGGCCTCGACGCGGGCGAGAAGGGCAGGCTGCTGATCGCCGGCAGCGACGGCCGCCTCTACGCCGAGGGCGCCGGCACGCTCCCCGGGACGGATCTCGCCGACGCCGCCTGGTGATCTTCGCCCGGGTCCGCCGTACAGTGGACGCACGAAACCGGGCGAACGGAGCGAAACCATGGGCATGGTGATGGCCGTCAGCTTCACCCGGTACGGCCGGCTCTACTACCTGGACCCGGGCCCGCACACCCCGAAGGTCGGCGACAAGGTCCTCGTCCCGACCGACGCGGGCCCCGAGGTCGCCGAGTGCGTGTGGGCGCCGCAGTGGGTCTCCGACGACATCGGCGGCCTGCCCGAGTGCGCGGGCCCCGCGACCGACGAGCACCTCGCCCGCGACGACGCGAACCGCCGCCGCCGCGCCGAGGGCCGCTCGATCGCCAAGCGCCTCATCCGCAAGCACGAGCTCCCCATGAAGGTCATCGGCGTCGACTACCTCGACACCGACAACGTCTTCAAGATCTACTTCACGGCGCCGCACCGGGTCGACTTCCGCGCCCTGGTCCGCGACCTCGCCCGCAACATCAAGGCCCGCGTGGAGCTCCGCCAGGTCGGCCCCCGCGACGAGGCCCGCCTCCAGGGCGGCATCGGCCCCTGCGGCCGCGACCTGTGCTGCGCCACCTTCCTCAAGGACTTCGAGCCCGTCTCCGTCCGCATGGCGAAGGAGCAGGACCTCCCCGTCAACCCCCTGCGCATCGCCGGCGCCTGCGGCCGCCTCATGTGCTGCCTCAAGTACGAGCACCCGCTCTACACCGAGTTCAAGGAGAAGGCGCCGCGCCTCGGCGCGAAGGTCTCCACCCCCGAGGGCGACGGCCAGGTCATCGGCTACAACGTGCCGGGCGACCGCATCACGGTGAAGGTCGGCTCCCGCCGCTGCTCCTGCCCGTCCGCCTCCGTCTGCTCCCCCCGCCAACAACACGACGCCCACTACAACGACCCCACCGACTGACGCCACCGCGCGAACGCGGCGGTGAACAGGGCCCCAGCGGGCCTGGCGCACTAGGGGAGCAGGACATGGCGCTCTGGGTGATGTTCTCCGAGCTCGGTCTCATCGAACTGCTGGCGCTGCGCGAGGGGAAGTGGCTGGGCTACGGGGCTTCCCTCGCGTGCGGCCTGATCTGGGTCGCCGTCGCCTTGGGATGGCTGGCCGTGGCCCACGGGAAGATGGGCCTCTCGGGAGAGAAGGCCGCGATGGTCCCGGCGATCACGCTCGCCTGGCTGATCGTGTGCACCCTCGGACGGCCCCTGCTCATCTTCGACCTGGCGGACGGCCCGAACGCGCCGCGCGGACTCGCCGGCCGCATCCTCATCAACCAGGTCCTCTTCATCGCCGGGATCATCGTCATCGTCATCATCGCCTCGCTGTGACCCGGCGCCCTCGGGCATGCGGGCGCCCCGGCGGGTGGGTGCCGGGGCGGGTGGGGGTGCGGGTGGGTCATGGGCGGGGCGGTTTGGGGAGGAGCTGGGCGAGGGCGGCGGTGG
>NZ_WBMR01000311.1 GCF_008923365.1 Actinomadura montaniterrae | reverse complement strand
CGCCCACCGGCATCACGTTCGTCGGCTACGAGAACCCGCCGGGCGTCACCACCGAGCAGCGGGTCGAGCACTTCGTCCGGAGCGACCGCGGCGACTGGTACAACCACGTCAACCTGACCGCGCACGACCGCGGCGGCCATTTCATCCCGTGGGAGATCCCGGAGGAGTGGGTCGCCGACCTCCGCCGCACGTTCCGCGGCCGCCGCTGACCGGGTAGAGCTTGCGGGCCTCGAAGAGGGTGCGGGACGAGTGCGCGACGAACGAGCCGTCGCGCCGGATCAGCTCGTCCATGTCCCGGAGCCGGTCGCGGTACCGGTCGACGGTGAAGCCGGGAACGATCCAGATCACCTTGCGCAGGAAGTAGACGACGGCGCCGATGTCGAGGAACTCCATGCGGAGCCGTTCGGTGCGCAGGTCGACGATGTCGAGGCCGGCGGCGCGGGCGTCCGCGCTCTCGATCTCCGGGTCGCGTTTGCGGCGCGCCTCGGGCTGCGGGCCGAGGAAGTACTCGGTCACCTCGAAGACGCTGGCGGGGCCGACGTGCTGGGCGAAGTAGGTGCCGCCGGGCGCGAGGACGCGGACGATCTCCGGCCACTCGACGACGGCCGGATGGCGGCTGGTGACCAGGTCGAACGCGCCGTCGGCGAACGGCAGCGGCGGCTGCTCGGGGTGGACGACGACCGCCGCGCCCCGCGGGTGCAGCAGCCGGGTCGCCTTGGCGACGTTCGGCGGCCACGCCTCGGTCGCGACCATCGTCGGCGGGAACGCCCCGGCCTCGGCGAGCACCTCGCCGCCGCCGGTCTGCAGGTCCAGCGCGGCGGTGGCCCGCGCGAGCCGCGCGCTCATCAGCCGCTGGTACCCCCATGAGGGACGCTGCTCGGTCGCCCGGCCCTCCAGCCAGGAGAAGTCCCAGCCGTCGACGGGGACGGCGGCGGCCTCGTCCACCAGGTCGTCGAACGTGCGGTCCATGGGGCCATGCTCGCAGCCGGGTCAACCGGTTTGATCGGGCGCCTCGCGCAGGACCCGCCCGGCCACCTCGATGAGGCCGCCCGGCCGCGGCGCCGTCATGATCTGCGAGCCGCGCCCCTGCGTGACGGTGAGCGGGCGGCCGAGCCGGGCCGTGAGCAGCAGCGCGGCGGCGCCGGTCGCCTCGTCCTCGTCGATGCCGTCGCCGCGGCCGGGGAAGCCGCGGGCGCGGACCCGGCCGGACGGCTCGTCCTGCCAGGCCCACGCGTAGATCCATTCGCCGGGCGGCGGGACGGGCAGCGCGTCGACCTCCTCGGCGGACCCGTACTCGCGCAGCGTGCGGCCGGGCGCCCAGTCGGCGCGGCCCGCGATCCAGGTGAGGTCGCCGTCGCGCCGGACGTCCACCACGCCCGCCGCCGTGACCAGGGCGGGCACCCCGAGCAGCCAGCCGGCGCCGACGCACGGATGCCCGGCGAACGGCAGCCGCGCGGACGGCGTGTAGATGTCGATCGCACCGCGCGCGGCGTCGTCGACGAAGATCGTCTCGCTGAAGCCGAGGTCCTTCGCGACCGCCTGGCGGCGGGCCTCGCCGGGGACGGCGGCGCCGTCGCGGACGACCCCGAGCCGGTTGCCGTGCGCGCCGTCCGGCCCGCAGAAGACGCGCAGCACCTCATGACCGATCATCGGGCCAGTCAACCACGCTGCGGTCACAACGGCCGGTTGTCGATCCGGCCGGACGGCTGTTGGACGCGGCGCCCCGGCGGGCGGTGGGATGGCCGCCGTGAACGCGAGCATTCAGGCCCTTCTGGTGATGGACGTCCAGCGCATCGTGGCGGCGCAACTCGGGGACCGGGCGGACCGGTACCTCGCGCGGCTGGCGGAGACGGTGGCGGCGGCCCGCGCGGCGGGCGTCGCGGTGATCCACGTCCGGGTCGTGCACCGCGACGGGCACCCGGAGATCGGGCCGCTGAACAAGCCGTTCCGGGGGCTGGCCGGAACCGATGTCCTCACTGAGCCGAACCCGGAGAGCGAGATCCATCCGGCGGTCGCGCCGCTGCCCGGCGAACCCGTCCTCGACAAGCGCTTCTTCAGCGCGTTCGCCGGCACGGACCTGGACGCGCTGCTCCGCGTGCGGGGCGCCGGGACGCTCGTGCTGACCGGCCTCGCGACCAGCGGCGTCGTCATCAGCACGCTGCGGGATGCGACGGAGCGGCAGTACGCGCAGATCGTCCTGTCGGACGGGTGCGACGACGCCGACGAGGAGATGCACCGGTTCCTGGTGGAGCGGTTCTTCCCGCGCGAGGCCGACGTCATGACGAGCGCGGAGTGGGTCGCCGGCCTCGCGGCTCAGTGACCCATCACGAGGAAGACGGCACCGGCGACCACGTGCGCGACGACGGTCACCACGAGCATGACCATGAACAGGTACTTGGCGGTCGGGTGGTCGAACTGCGAGTCCTTCCGGGCTCCCTGCGCGGAGCGGTCCTGGGCCTGCTGCTCCAGTTCGTCCAGGGACGGCAGGAAGGACGGCCGTCGGAGCGCCATGCGTTCCCCTCTCAGCCCATGACGGCGAACAGGACGCCGCCGATGACGTGCGCGGCCACGGTGACCACCAGCAGCCCGACGAACAGGTACTTGGCGGTGGGGTGGTCGAACTGGCCGCCGCCGCGGGGGCGGGGCTCGAGTTCGGCCTGGCGGCGGGCGATGCGCTCTTCCAGGGGCTCCCTGCGGAACATGCGTCCTCCGTTGCCTCGCCAACCGTTGGTGTACAAAACATTGCGGTAGTAACCTTTATAGTCGACGCCCCCGGCGAGTGGAGGAACCGTGGCACGTGATCTGGACGACGTCCCCGACCCGCTGGCGCTGGAGAACCAGGTGTGCTTCGCGCTGGTGGTGGCGTCGCGCAGCGTGCTCGCGCTCTACCGCCCGATCCTGGAGCCGATGGGGCTGACGCATCCGCAGTACCTGGTGATGCTGGCGCTCTGGGAGCACGGGCAGCTGTCGGTCAAGGAGCTGAGCCGGCTGCTGCAGCTCGACCCCGGCACGCTGTCGCCGCTGCTCAAGCGGCTGGAGTCCGCCGACCTGATCCGCCGCGAGCGCGACAGCCGGGACGAGCGGCTGCTCGCCGTCACCGTCACCGAGGCGGGCCGGGCCCTGCGCGAGCAGGCGGAGAAGATCCCCGCCACGATCATGGAGCGGCTCGGCATGGGCCTGGACGAGCTGGAGGACCTGCACGGCACCCTCACCCGCGTCATCGCCGCCGCCGCGCCCTGACGCCGCTCGTTCGGAGTCGGCGGACTGGGATGATTCGGGCATGCGGTTCGGGATCCTGGGCGAGACCCGGGCGTGGCGGGACGGCGGGGAGGACGTGCCGCTCGGCGGCCCGGCCCGGCGGGCGCTGCTGGCGCTGCTGCTCGTCCGGCCCGGCGCGGCGGTCCCGGCGGACCGGCTGGCGGAGAGCGGGACGGCGGGCCACGCGCTGCACTCCCAGGTGTCGCGGCTGCGGGCCGCGCTCGGCCCGGACGCGCCGATCGAGCGGGCCGCCGGCGGCTACCGGATCGCGGTCGACCCCGGCGACGTGGACGCGGGACGGTTCGAGCGGCTCGCGGACGCGGGCCGCGCCGCGCTGCGCGACGGCGACGCCGAGAAGGCCGCCGCGCTGCTCGGCGAGGCCCTGGACCTGTGGCGGGGCCCCGCGCTCGCCGGCGTGCCGGGGGCCGAGGCCGAGGCGGTGCGGCTCGAGGAGCGCCGGCTCGGCGCCCTCGAGGACCGCATCGACACCGACCTGCGCCGGGGCCGCCACCGGGATGTCGTGCCTGAGCTGCGGGAACTCGTCGAAAGGCATCCGCTGCGCGAGCGGCTCGCCGGGCTGCTGATGCGGGCGCTGCGGGACGGCGGCGGCCGGGCCGAGGCGCTGGCGGTGTTCGAGGAGACGCGGCGGCGGCTCGCCGGCGAGCTCGGCGCGGACCCGTCCGCCGACCTCGCCGCCCTGCACCTCGACCTGCTGCGCGGCGACCCCGCCCCGGAACCGGTGCGGCCGCCCGCGCCGCTGACCCCGCTCATCGGCCGTGCCGAGGACGTCGACGGCGTCGCGGACCTGCTCGGCGCGGCGCGCCTGGTGACGCTGACCGGGCCCGGAGGCGTCGGGAAGACGCGGCTGGCCGTCGAGGTGGCGAGCCGGGCGGGCCGGGCGGACCGCCCAGGCCCCGGCGCGGCGGGGCCCGCGTGCTTCGCCGAGCTGGCGCCGCTGCGGGACGGCGCGTCCCTGCCCCGCGCGCTGCTCGGCGCCCTCGGCCTGCGCGAATCGGGCCTGCACGCCGCGGACGCCGCGAAGGACCCCGCGGACCGGCTGGCCGCGGCGCTCGCCGACCGGACCCTGCTGCTCGTCCTGGACAACTGCGAGCACATCGTGGACGCGGTCGCCGCGCTCGCCGGGCGGCTGCTCGCCGCGTGCCCGGGCCTGCGCGTCCTCGCGACGAGCCGCGAACCGCTCGGCATCACCGGCGAGCACCTGTGGCCCGTCCGCCCGCTGGACGGCGACGCCGCCGTCCGGCTGTTCACCGCGCGGGCGTCCGCGGTCCGGCGCGGGTTCGCGGCGGACCCGCGGGCCGTCCGGCGGATCTGCGCGGCGCTGGACGACCTGCCGCTGGCGATCGAGCTGGCGGCGGCGCGGCTGCGCACCATGGACGTCGCCGACCTCGCGGGACGGCTCGGCGACCGGCTCGGCGTCCCGTCGCGCGGCGGCCGCACGGCGGACGGGCGGCACCGGACGCTGCGCGCCGTCGTCGCGTGGAGCTGGGACCTGCTGACCGGCGACGAGCGGCGCGTCGCGGAGCGGTTCACGGTCTTCGCGGGCGGCGCGACGCCGGACGCGGCGCGGCGAGTGTGCGGCGGCACCGGCGATACCGGCGGCACCGGCGATGCCGGCGACGCGCTGGAGTCGCTCGTCGACAAGTCGCTGCTGGAGCTGTCCGGCGGCCGGTACCGGATGCTGGAGACGATCCGCGCGTACGGCGCCGAACGCGCCGGGTCGCTCGACGAGGTGCGGAAGGCGCACGCGCGGCATTTCCTTGAGCTGGCGCAGACCGCCGACCCGCACCTGCGGAGCGCGGACCAGCTCGACTGGCTGCGCATCCTCGGCGCCGAGCACGGCAACCTCCTCGCCGCGCTGGGCTGGGCGATCGAGGCGGGGGACGTGCCGACCGGGCTGCGGCTGTCGGCGGCGATGTCGAGCTATTCGTGGATCCGCGGCGCGTCCATCGCCGCGCAGGCCGCCGCGCTGCTGGAGGTGCTGGACGCCGCGTCGCCGGACGCCGCGGAGCCCGTCCCGCCGCCCGGCCTGGAAGAGGAGTACGCGACGTGCGTCCTGCATGCGGGGTCCGGCGCGCCGGGACGCGACGCATGGCGGCGGCATCGCGCGGCGGCGGAGGCGGCGCTCGCGGCGGCGTGGGCGGACGGGACCGGCCGCCACCCGGCCGTCCCGTTCCTGTGGATGATGCGCAGGGCGGACGAACCGGACGCGCATTCGGCGTTCGCGCTGGTCCTCGCCCAGCGGGACGGCCCGGACCCGTGGGCGCGCGCCGCCGCGCACTTCATCGCCGGGTTCGAGCCGCTCGCCACCGGCGACCCGGACGGGGCCGGGCGGGAGTTCGGCGCGGCGGCCGGCGGGTTCCGCGCGCTCGGCGACCGCTGGGGCACCGCGCTGGCGCTGGACGCGCTGGCCGGGCTCGCGGCGTACCGCGGCGACCGCGCGGAGGCGATCGCGCTCACCGACGAGGCGCTCGCCCTCACCGAGCGGCTCGGGGCGCTGGACGACACCGCCGACCTGCTCGTCAACCGGGGCGACCACCGGCTGGAGTCGGACCGGGAGGCGGCCCGGGCCGACTACGAGCGCGCGGCGTCCGTCGCGCGCCGGGCGGGCAGCCCCACCTATCTCGCGGCGGCGCTGCGCGGTCTCGGCGACATCGCGCTCCTCGACGGCGACCTCGGCGCCGCCGGACGGCTGTACGCCGACGCCCTCGCGCGCTTCGACCCGTACTGGATCAAGAGCGTCGGCGGGCGGGCGGCCGCGCTCATCGGGCTCGGCCGTGTCGCCGCCGCGCACGGCGACCGCGCCGCCGCGCGGGCCCGGTACCGGGAGGCGGCCGGCGCGGCGGCCACGATGGGCGCCTTCATCGAGGCCGCCCGCGCGATCGAGGCCCTCGCCGGGTTGGAGGCTGCCGGGGACGAGCCGGAGCGTGCCGCCCGGCTGCTCGGAGCGGCGGCGGCCCTGTGCGGCCTGCTGCCCGGGACGGTCCCGGACGCGGCGGCCGGGCACCCCGCCGCCTACGCGGAGGGAACCGCGCTGACCAGGGCGGACGCGCTGCGGTTCGCGGGCCTCCCCGCCCCGGTCGTCGAAGCCGCCGACCGCCGGTGAGCGGTGGTGAGTGCGCGGTGAGCTCGCGGTGAGCGCGGCCCGGCACGCTCGTCGGCATGAAGAACGTCCTGATCTCCGGCGCGTCGATCGCCGGCCCCGCGCTCGCCCACTGGCTCGCCCGCTACGGCTTCACCACCACGATCGTCGAGAACACCGCGGGCTTCCGCGACGGCGGCTACGCCGTCGACTTCCGCGGTGCCGCGCACCTCACCGTCCTGCGCCGCATGGGCCTCCTCGACGCCGTCGAGCGCGCGAAGACCGGCATGGGCGCGATGGCGTACGTGAACAAGGACGGCCGGCCCGTCGCGTGGATGCCGGCCGACCTGTTCGCCGGGGACGTCGAGATCCTCCGCGGCGACCTCGCCCGCATCCTCCACGACGCCACCCGCGGCACCACCGAGTACGTCTTCGGCGACTCCATCGCGTCCCTCGACGAGGACGCCGGCGGGGTGACCGTCACCTTCGAGCGGGCCGCGCCCCGCAGGTTCGACCTGGTCATCGGCGCGGACGGGCTGCACTCCAACGTCCGCCGCCTCGCGTTCGGGCCGGAGGAGCGCTTCGTCCAGGGGCTCGGCGTGCACTGCGCGATCTTCACCGTCCCCAACCACCTCGGCCTCGAGTACGCGGGGCACGTCTACCGGACGGGCGGGCAGCTCGCGTCCGTCTACAGCGCCCGCCACAACACCGAGGCCAGGGCCGCGTTCTACTTCGGTTCGCCGGACACGGACGTCCACCGGCGCGACGTCGCGCGGCAGCAGGAGATCCTCACCGAGCGGTTCGCCGGGACCGGCTGGGAGTGCGACCGGCTGCTCGCCGAGATGCGGCACGCCCCCGATTTCTACTTCGACTCGGTCGGGCAGGTCCGCATGGACGCCTGGTCGCGGGGCCGGGTCGCGCTCCTCGGCGACGCCGCGTACTGCCCGTCGTCCCTGTCGGGCATGGGCACCGGCCTCGCCATGGTCGGCGCCTACGTGCTCGCGGGCGAGCTGGCCGCCGCGCGCGGCGACCACCGCGTCGCCTTCGCGCGCTACGAGGACGTCCTGCGCGGCTACGCGGCGGGCTGCCAGAAGATGGGCGACGGCGTCGCCAAGCTGATGATGCCGTCGAGCCGCGCCGTGGTCGCGCTGCTGAACCGGTACTACCGGCTGCTGCCGTACCTGCCGGGCAAGAACATGGCCGCCAAGATCGGCCGCAGGACCGCCGAGGCGATCGACCTCCCCGACTACGCCGGCGTCCCTACGCGGCCGACGTCGTGAGCCGCTGGATGGTGATCTTCAGCTTGGGCCTGCCGTCGTCGGCCCCCATGCCGCTGCTGCCGTCCGTGCCCGCCTTCGCCACCTTGTCGACGACGTCCATCCCGGACGTGACGTGCCCGAACACCGTGTAGTCGGCGGGGATCTCCGCGTCGCCGTAGACGATGAAGAACTGGCTGCCGTTCGTGTTCGCGCCCGCGTTCGCCATGGCGACGGTCCCGCGCGTGTACTTGGCGCCGGACGTGTTCTCGTTGGCGAAGCCGTAGCCGGGACCGCCCGATCCGGTCCCGGACGGGTCGCCGCACTGGAGCACCTTGAGGGCGTTCGACGTGGTGAGCCGGTGGCAGGACGTCCCGTCGTAGAACTTCTTCCCCGCGAGGAACATCAGCGAGTTCACGGTGCAGGGCGCCTTGGCCCCGTCCAGGTCCATGTCGATGGCGCCGAGGTTCGTGCTCAGCCGGGCGTGGACGGTCGCGGCGGGCTTCGTGGCGGCGGGCGGCGTCCCGACGTTCTTCGCCTCGCCGGTGGCCGACGGCGTGTAGACGCAGTCGCCGCCTGCGCCGATGGTGCCGCCGGAGGGGGTCGTCCGGCTCGCCGAGGGCTCGCCGCCCTTGCCGTCGCGGTTCCCGAGCAGGACGGCGGCGGTGGTCGTCCCCGCGATCAGCAGCGCCACGGCGGCGACGGCACCCGCGATGACCAGCGCTCTCCCGCCCTTTCCCGGCCCCGGCCGTCCGGACGGGACGGTCTGCCCGGGCGGGAAGAACGGCGGCCCGCCCGGCGCCGTTCCCATACCGGGCGGCATGGGCGGCGGCGCGCCGAGCGGCCCGCCGG
>NZ_WBMR01000310.1 GCF_008923365.1 Actinomadura montaniterrae | reverse complement strand
CCGTCAGCGTCGCCGCCGCCGACGAGCCCTCCTCCAGCAGGTGCGCCTCGGGCCCGTCCTCGCCGAGCAGCCGGACCAGCACCCGCAGCGCCGTCGGGCGCCGCGCCGGGTCCTTCTCCAGGCACGCCGCGACCACCGCGCCGACCTCACCGCCGAGCACGCCCAGCGCGGGCGGCGCGTACAGCACCCGATGCATGATCGCCGGGACGGTGTCGGTGCCGAACGGCGGCGCCCCGTTCGCCGCGTAGGCCATGGTGCAGCCCCACGCGAACATGTCCAGCGGCGGCCCGCCCGCCGCGCCGGACACCTGCTCGGGCGCCATGTACGCGGGCGTGCCGACCGCGCCCGTCATGGTCGCGGACGTGGCCTCCAGCGGCCGCGCGATGCCGAAGTCGATGACCTTCGGGCCGTCCGGGCCGAGCAGCACGTTCGCGGGCTTGAAGTCGCGGTGTACGACGCCCGCCTCGTGGATCGCCGCCAGCGCCGTCGCCGTGCCGATGGCGAGCCGCCGCAGCTCCGGCTCCGGCAGCGGCCCGCGCCCGCCGACGAGCTCCCGCAGCGACGGCCCGTCGATGTACTCGCTGACGATGTAGGGCGCGTCGCCGCCGGCCTCCGCCGCGAGCACCCGCGCCGTGCAGAACGGCGCGACCCGCCGCGCCGCCGACAGCTCCCGCTCGAACAGCGTCCGGGCCCGCTCGTCGCCGTCGACCGCCGCGCGCAGCACCTTCACCGCGACGCGCTCGCCGTCCTCGGACTCGCCGAGGTAGACGGTCCCCTGCGCGCCCTCGCCGATCAGCCCGGTCAGCCGGTACCCGCCCGTCTCGCGCGGGTCGTTCGGACGCAGCGGCCGTGGCTCCGCCATGCGCGGACCTCCAAGACAAGCGGGGCTGGAAAGCCTACCGATCTTTTCCGGGACTCCTCCGCCGGAAGCGGTCACGTCGGCGCCGCGCGATCCGTCAGTGCGGTGGACGACCCGATCGGCCTGAGGAGACCGTGATGAGCAAGCTGGACATGACGTCGATGTACACCTTCCACGACGCGCTGCGCCGGGACCTGCGGCACATCGCCGAGGTCACCGCCCGCCCGGACGACGACCCCCGGCGCGTGCTGGCCACCGCGGCGGGCTGGGAGCTGTTCAAGAAGGCGCTGCACGCCCACCACACCGCGGAGGACGAGGCGCTGTGGCCGGTGATGCGCGAGGCCCTCGCCGGACGCCCGGACGGCCTGGCGCTGCTGGACGCGATGGAGGCCGAGCACGCCGCGGTGGACCCGGTGATCGAGGCGATCGACGCGGCGCTCGCCGACCGCGAGTCCGGGCCCGCGCGGCTCGGCGAGCTCGCGGACACCCTCGCGACCGCGCTGGGCGGGCACCTCAAGCACGAGGAGGACGAGGCGCTCGCGCTGATCGACGCGACGCTGTCCGAGGCGCAGTGGGTGGAGTTCGGCCAGGCCAGCGGGAAGTACGTGGGGCCGGACGGCCCGCGCGTCATCCCGTGGATGCTGGACGGCGCGTCCGAGAGCGCGGTGGCGGCGATGCTGGCGCCGCTCCCCGAGCCGGTCCGCGCGGCCTACACGAACGAGTGGGTCCCCGCCTACCACGCCCTCGACCTGTGGCCCGCGCGCGCCTGAGGCCGTATCGACGCGAGTCGATCCCGCCGAGGAGAACGAGCACGTCCTCCTCGGCGTGGGCCGGTCAGGGGGTGGTGTTGCGGGCGTGCTCGGCCAGTTCGAGGTCGATGAACGCGCCGATCATCGCCCGCCACACGGCCTCGGCGACGTCGGGGGACAGGCCGGCGGACGCCGCGCGCTCGCGGGCCAGGGCGACGACCTGCTCGACGCGGCCGGGCGCGCGGACGGCGCCCGCGTCGGCCTTGAACGCCGCCGCGGCCCGGACGAGCGACTGCCGCTCGGCGAGCAGCCGGACGAGGTCGCCGTCGATCGCGTCGATGCGGGCGCGGACCTCGGAGAGGGAATCCATGCCGGGATCCTGGCAGGAAGGCCCGCCGGCCGTCACTTCGAGGACGCGGCGATGAGGTCCCGGTACCAGCCGTAGGACCTCTTCGGGGTCCGCTTCTGTGTCTCGTAGTCGACGTGGACGAGCCCGAAGCGCGGGTGGTACCCCTCGGCCCATTCGAAGTTGTCCAGGAGGGACCAGGCGTAGTAGCCGCGGATGTCGATGCCGTCGTCGATGGCCGTCCGCATGGCGGCGATGTGCGCGTCGAGGAACTCGATGCGGGCCGTGTCGTCGACCGTGCCGTCGGGGCCGACCTCGTCGGGGAACGAGCAGCCGTTCTCGGTGATGTAGAGCGGCGGCAGCCCGTTCGAGTACCGCCCGCGAAGCGCGCGCAGCAGGGACAGGAACGCGTCGGGGACGATCGGCCAGCCCATTCCCGTCACCGGGTACCCGGTGACGTCGACCATGTCGAAGGGGAGAGGGCCGTCCGCGGGCGGCGCCTTCAGGCGGGTCGGCTGGTAGTAGTTCACGCCGAGGAAGTCGATCGGCGACGCGATGACCGACATGTCCAGGTCGTGGACGTACGGCGCGAGGCCCGGGCCGCCGAGCGCGCCGAGGTCGGGGTAGGCGCCGGACAGGACGGGATCGGTGAACATCCGGTTCATGAAGCCGTCGAAGGCGAGCGCGGCGTCGCGGTCGGCGGCGGACGACGGGTCGGCGGGCCAGGCGGGCGAGTAGTGGTTGGCGAGCCCGACGCGGCGGGCGCCGCGGCTGCGCAGCGCGGTGACGGCGAGGCCGTGCCCGAGGAGCTGGTGGTGGGCGGTCGGCAGCGCGTCCAGCATCAGGGTCCGGCCGGGCGCGTACACGCCGAACGCGTACCCGTAGGCCATCACGACGACCGGCTCGTTCAGCGTGATCCACATGCCGACGCGGTCGGCGAGGCGGTCGGCCGCGCGGTAGGCGAACTCGGCGAACCGGTAGGCGGTGTCGCGGTTCATCCAGCCGCCGGCGTCCTCCAGCGGCTGCGGCAGGTCCCAGTGGTAGAGGGTGACCGCAGGGTCGATGCCCGCGGCGAGCAGCGCGTCGACGAGCCGGTCGTAGAAGTCGAGGCCGCGCGGGTTGGCGGCGCCGCTGCCGGACGGCTGGACGCGCGGCCACGCGATGGAGAACCGGTAGGAGTTCACGCCGAGCTCCCGCATCAGCGCGACGTCCTCCGGCCACCGGTGATAGTGGTCACAGGCGACGTCGCCGGTGTGGCCGTCCCGCACCCGGCCCGGCGTGTGAGCGAAGACGTCCCAGGTCGACGGCCCGCGGCCGTCCTCGTGCACGGCGCCTTCGACCTGGTAGGCGGCGGTCGCGACGCCCCAGCGGAAGCCCTCCGGAAGCCCCATCCGTCCCTTTCCCCTAGACGCGAATCGTCTTCGGACTTTACGGGGCGGGGTGGTCGCGGCGGAAGGGTCCCGTGACCGCGGGGTGGGGAACGGCGCACGGGCCATGACCGAGCATGGCCCGTTCGGGTGACAATGGTGGCGTGACCGAGATCCGCACACCGCTCCGCCGACGTCCCGCCCAGCGCCGCAGCGCCGAACGCGTCCAGCGGATGCTCGACGCGTGCGCGGACATCCTCGACGAGGACGGCTACGACGGCCTCACCACCACGCGGATCGCGCAGCGCGCCGAGGTCGCGATCGGGTCGGTGTACCAGTTCTTCCCGGACAAGCGGGCCGTCGCGCAGGCGCTCGCGCTGCGCAACCTGGAGGTGTTCGGGCAGCGGATCTCGGCGCGGCTCGCGGCCGGCGCGTTCGCGGACTGGTCCGACACCGTCGGCGTGATCATCGAGATCTTCGTCGAGATGCACCGCACCGTGCCGGGGTTCCGGGTGCTGCGCTTCGGCGACGTCGCCGACGTGAACCTGCTCGACTCCGACGCCGACAACAACGCGGTGGTCGCCGACCGGCTCCGCGAGATGATCGTCGAGACGTTCGGCGTGCAGGACACCCCCGGCCTCGCCACCGCCCTCGCCATCGCGGTGGAGGCGGGCGACGCGGTGCTGAAGATGGCCTTCCGCCGCGACCCGGACGGCGACCCGCTGATCGTCGCCGAGGCGGAGCGGCTGATCCACGGCTACCTCGCGGGGCACATCCAGGAGGCCTGACCGGCTCCTCCCGCCGGCCACCCTTTCGTATTTCGCCCGGATATCGCCCTCAGCTCGCCCTTTATGGCAGACTCGCGCGAAAACGCGACGGGACGAGGGTGAGTTCGCTGGACGCAGAGCGGCTCCAGGCGCAGAACCGGCTGCTGATCCGGCAGCGGATCCGCCTGATGGTGAACCAGTACGAGGTGCACGCCGAGACCCCGGACGGCGGGGAGGGGGAGCTGCTCGCGTTCGCGCAGCAGAAGCGGCTGGCGTTCAAGGAGCAGGTGACGCTCTACGCCGACGACTCCAAGACCCGCCCGATCCTCGGCTTCAAGGCGCGCAAGCGCATCGACCTGGCGTCGGCCTACGACATCACGGACGCGGACGGGCGCCCCATCGGCGTGTTCCGCAAGGACTTCAAGAAGTCGCTGATCGCCTCGACGTGGCATCTGGAGCAGCCGGGCCTCGGCGTGACGACGGGCAGCGAGCGCAACAAGTTCGTCGCGGTGCTGCGCCGCGTGTGGGGTTTCATCCCGTACGCGGAGAACCTGCCGTTCGCGTGGCCGTACCACTTCGACTTCTACGCGGGGGACCAGGTCGTCTTCTCGGTGGAGAAGAAGTTCGGCCTCCGCGACCGGTACGTCGTCGACATCAAGGACCCGCGCCTGGACCGCCGCCTCGTCGTCGCCCAGGCCGTCGGCCTCGACGCCCTCCAGTCCCGCTGACCGCCGACCCGGGCCCGCGGGCGGGGGACGCGGCTACAGCCAGCCCTGGGCGCGGGCCGTGTGGACGGCCTCGATGCGGTTGCGGGCGCCGACCTTGTTGATGGCGGACGACAGGTAGTTGCGGACGGTCCCCTCCGACAGGTGCAGCCGGCCCGCGATGTCGGCGATCGTGGAGCCGTCCGCGCCCGCGTCCAGCACGTCGCGCTCGCGCGGCGACAGCGGGTTCGGGCCCGCGCTGAGCGCGGCTGCGGCGAGCGCCGGGTCGATGACGCGCTCGCCCGCGACGACCCGGCGGATCGCGGCGGCCAGCTCCTGCGCCGGGCCGTCCTTCACCAGGAACGCCGACGCGCCGGCCTCCATCGCGCGGCGCAGGTAGCCGGGGCGGCCGAACGTCGTCAAGATCATGATCTTGCAGTCGGGCACCGCGGCGCGGATCTCCGGCGCGGCGGCGAGGCCGTCCCGGCCCGGCATCTCGATGTCCAGCAGCACGACGTCCGGCCTGGTCCGGGCGGCGACCGCGACGGCCTCCTCGCCGCCGGACGCCTCGCCGACGACCTCGAGGTCGGCCTCCAGGCCGAGCAGCGCGGCCAGGGCGCCGCGCACCATCCTCTGGTCCTCGGCGAGCATCACGCGGATCACGTGGCGGACTCTACCGCCGCCCTTTCCGCGCCGAGCGGGCCGAGCGGGACGCGCACCGCCAGCCGGAACCCGCCGCCGTCGCGCGGGCCGGCCGCCACGGTCCCGCCCGCGTCCGCGACCCGCTCGGCGAGGCCCTCCAGCCCGTGCCCCGGCGCGTGCCCTTCGGCGGCCGCGCCGCACCCGTCGTCGACGATCTCCAGGGTGGCCTCGCGGTCCGTCCGGCCGACGGTGATCGTGACGCGGCGGGCGCGGGCGTGCCGGACGACGTTGGTGACGCCCTCCCGGACGGCCCACCCGAACAGCCCGTCGACCTGGTCGGGCAGCGGCGCCGGCGGGCGCCGCACGACGGCCTCGACCTGGGCGGCCGCCAGCACCGCGCGGGCGCCGTCCAGCTCCTCGGCGAGGTCCCGCTGCCGGAAGCCGGAGATCGCGGCGCGGACGTCGGCGAGCGACTGGCGCGCCACCGACTCGATGTCGCTCACCTCCGCCATGGCGCGGGCGGTGTCCCGCTCGCCGAGCCGCCGCGCGAGCTCGCTCTTCAGCACGATCAGCGACAGGCTGTGCCCGAGCAGGTCGTGCAGGTCGCGGGCGATGCGCAGGCGCTCGTCGGCGGCGGCGAGCCGGGCGACCTCGCCGCGCGCGACGCGCAGCTGCTGGACGAGCGTGCGCGCGTGCCGGAACCCGACCATCATCAGCCCGAGCGACAGCGAGGTGATGGCGATGACCGGCAGCGCGCCCCGGGCGCCGTCGATCAGCAGGCACTGCACCGAGGCGAGCGCGGTCGCGCCGCCGATGCCCCACAGCACCCAGTCCATCGGCAGCGCCATCGCGCAGATCATCGACAGGTAGACGGGGGTGCCGACCCACTCGTCCCCGAACGCGACCGGCAGGGCGGCCGTGACCAGCGCGAACGCGGTGAGCAGCGCGTACGTGAGCCGCCCGACCGGGTCGACCCAGCTGCGCATGCTCAGCGGCGTCGCGTAGTACAGGCCGATGAAGGCGCCGAGCCCGAGCACGGCGAGGGCGAGCCGCGTCCCGCGGTAGCCGGCGACGACCTGCACGAGCGGGATCATGTAGATGAGCCCGAACGAGGACCAGAACGCGCGCCGCCGCCGGGACCGGCCCGGGTCGGGGCCGTCCAGATCTTCGCTGTCGAACAACCTCGTGGTCATGGCGCCTGAATCGTATGCCGATGCGCAGGTCGGGGGGTTAGTGAGCGTTGTCGTGGGTCCGGGATGACTTTTGTCATGGTCACCTTGCCCGCGCCTGGGGTCTGGCCTCCCCGCGCTTTACATGTTACGAAGGTATGTAAAGCGGTGGGCGGAGCACACCACGCGTCGCGACGGTGCGGCGCCACCCCGAGGAGGATCCCCCAGTGAGTTCCTACGACCTCTACTCCACGCCCGTGCCCACGGAGACGTGGAACGTACCGATGGCGGGCGACGCCCGGTTCACCTGGGAGTACGACGACGGCCGCGACCGGCTGCTGAGCCTGTACCAGAAGGGCAAGGACAAGCAGTGGGACGCGACGAAGCGCATCGACTGGGACCTCGAGGTCGATCCGATCAACGTCGCCGGGCTGCCGGAGAACTTCAACCCCCTCATCGGCTCCGACATCTGGGACAAGATGTCACAGAAGGAGCGTGACGAGTTCGGCTGCCACCAGGGGTCCTGGCTGTTCAGCCAGTTCCTGCACGGCGAGCAGGGCGCGCTGAACGTGTCGGCGCGCATCGTCCAGTCCGTCCCGGACCTCGACTCGAAGTTCTACGCCGCCACGCAGACGATGGACGAGGCGCGGCACGTCGAGCTGTACTCCAAGTTCCTGCACGAGAAGATCGGGATGTACTACCCGATCAACCAGGACCTGGCGAAGCTGCTCGCCGAGTCGCTCGAGGACAGCCGCTGGGACCTGCCCTACCTCGGCATGCAGGTGCTCATCGAGGGCCTCGCGCTCGCCGCGTTCGGGCTCTACCGCGACATGTCGACGAACCCGCTGGTCAAGCAGCTGCTGGCGTACGTCATGCAGGACGAGGCGCGGCACGTCGCGTTCGGCCGGCTCGCGCTCAAGGACTACTACGCGCAGCTCACCGAGAAGGAGCGGGCGGAGCGCGAGGAGTTCGTCGTCGAGGGCTGCTACCTGATGCGCGACCGGTTCAAGGGCCGCGAGGTGTTCGAGCAGCTGAACATGCCGGTCGACAAGTGCATGGAATATGTCGACAACTCGGATATGTACACGCTTTATCAGTCGCTGCTCTTCAGCCGGATCGTCCCGTGCGTCCGGGACGTCGGCCTCTGGGGCGACAAGGTGAAGGCCGCCTATGCCGACATGGGCGTCCTCGACAATGCCAAGGCCGACCTCGAAGCGCTGATGCGGCAGGACGAGGAGATCGCCGAGAAGGTCGACGAGGAGAAGTACGCGGCCGAGCTGGCCGCCCGCAGGACCGAGGTCGACGAGGCCATCGCGCTCGGCGCGGAATGACGCCGGGGGCCGAGCGGCCCGCGCGCCGGGAGTAACGGCGCGGTGAAACGCGGGGACGTCCACGGGCGTCCCCGCGTCGCATTTCCGTAGATCTTTACCGGCCTCCCCTGATCGATTCCCGTATTCGGCATGCGCGCCATCCCGGCTGTACTAACGTGCCCGCTCGACGGTGCGCCGGAGAACGCACGCCACGGGCGCACGCACACCGCGCAGAGTCGATCCGAGAACCTCGGGGGAGAAAGACATGAACCGATCCGCCAGAAATCTGCTGGGCCTGTCCGCGGCGGTCCCGCTGGCCGCGGCGCTGGCCCTGCCGGCCGCGCCGGCGAGCGCCGTGCAGGGCCCGGTCGCCGACCTCGTCTACGGGACGGTCGGCCAGGTCGGCCCAGCGCTGCCGCCGGTGGCGGTGCCCGCCCCCGTCTCGGACACCGCGAGCCGCACCGTGGAGTCCGCGACCGGCGCCGCGGACGGCGCGCTCGCCAGCGCGACCCGCTCCGGCCGGCGCGCCGGCCTGCCCCGGAGCCTGCCCGTCTCCCGCACCGCGTCCGACGCCCGCGCCTGCCGCCTCGACCCGGTGAAGACCGTCGAC
>NZ_WBMR01000031.1 GCF_008923365.1 Actinomadura montaniterrae | reverse complement strand
GTATGTGGCGATGTCGTGCGGATGCGTTCCGCCGCGAGGGCGCCGCGTTGATCGTCTGAAATGATGGCCCGATGGACGGGTTTTCGGGGGATTTGCAGCGGTTTGCCGTGGTGGCGGGGGTCCTGGCCGCCGTAGCGGGCGCCGCCGCGTGCGGGACGGAGTCCGGCACCGCGTCCGGAGTCCCGCCCGCGTCCGGCGCGCCGTCCGGCGGGCCGTCCCCGGCGCCGACCATCGCCTCCCCGACACCGAACCCCTCGACGGCCTGCTCCGCCGACGGCGTCAGCCTCTCCATGGACCGGCCCGACGCCGCCATGGGCCTGCGCGCGACCTGGGTCGAACTCCGCAACTGCGGCACGCGGCCGTACCGGCTGAACGGCTACCCGGCCCTGCGCGTCCTCGACGAGAACCGGCAGCCGTTCGACGTCCGGACCGTCAAGGGCACGCGCCAGATCAAGGACGCGGGGCCGAAGCCGGTGATCGTCGAGCCCGGCAAGGCGGCCCGCATCGGGATCGTGTGGCGCAACCTCGTGACCGAGTCGGCGATCCCGGCCGTCAACGGCAGCTACCTGGAGGTCCGCCCGGCGCCGGGGCGGCCCGTCCTCGTCGTCCCGGCCAACGGGCCCCTCGACCTCGGCAACACCGGCCGTCTGGAGACCACCGCCTGGACGCCCGTCCCGTGACGGTTCACCCGTTCGCGGGGAAGCGGACCTGCCCGTCCGGCGGCTGGACGGGCCGGACGATCGGCCACCCGGCGGGCGGCGGGCTCGCCGGCGGAGTGCCCGGGCGCACGGACGGGCCGTCCGGGAACCGGGCGGGCGTCCTGGCGTAACGGCCGGTCCCGCCCGGCGCCGTCCACCCCACCTGACGTGCGGGTTCGGCGCGGCGGACCGGGCGCGGCGCGGAGCGCTGCTCGTGCCGGGGGAAGGCCAGCAGCGCCAGGACGGCGAACAGCACGCCCGCGACCCTCAGCAGGAACAGCGCCGGCGCGTGCGGCCACGGCTCCCCGTACAGCAGGGTCGCCGACAGCAGCAGGTGCGTCTTCGCGGTCACGGTCACGACCGTGACGATGATCGTCAGCCGGCAGCGCTGCAGGCCGATGGACAGCAGGCCGAGCCCGAGCACGCCCGCCAGCACGAACAGGTACGGGTGCGGGGTCGCCAGCACCGCCGCGCCGCGGTGCCCGGCCAGCATCATCGCCATGCCCTGCCCGAACACCTCCGTGGCGCCGAGCAGGACGCCCGCGCCGAGCCCGTAGGCGATGCCGGTGATCGGCCGCGCGTGGCGCCCGGCGACCGGCCGGTCCCGGACGAAGAACATCCACAGCGGCAGCCCCAGCGACGGGACGAAGACCAGCCCCGCCTTCCACAGCGGCAGCGCCTGCGCCGCCGCGGCGCCGTCCGGCCGGTGCAGGGCGGCGGCGAGCGTCTCGCCCCGCGCGGGCAGCACCGACAGCGCCGCCGTGATCATCGCGGCGACGGTGATGGCGACGGCCAGCCACTCCCGGGACGTGGGCCGCTCGCCGAACCCGCTCATCCCGACGACGAGGAGCAGCGCGAGGCTCAGCCCGTAGGCGGGCAGCGCCGCGACCACCGGCAGGCCGATCAGCCCGCCCGCGAACAGCGCGAACCCCGCCAGGATGACGCCGACCCCGGCGACCCAGCGGGGGCTGCGCAGCAGCAGCGCCGCGCCGTGCAGCGGCCGCCGGCCGCCGATCGGGCCGATCCGCCCGACGGCGGTCTTGAACAGGACGAACGCGATGAAGTAGACGGCTTGCGCGGTGCAGGCGAGGACGGCGGCCCACGCGATCTCAGTGCTGTTCACGGGTGCACCTCCGGGGGGTGGGCCCCGATCCGGAGCCAGAGGCGGCCCCCGGCGGGCGGCACCCCCTGTACGGCCAGCCGCCGGGCAACGAACGCTGACGTAACGGATGGTGACACGGCGGGAGCGTCCGGCGATTGCGCCCCGGACACGGAGAATCCGCCGTTTTTGTGCGCCCGGGTGAGTGTTCCGGTCCGGCCCGGGGCGCCGGGTCAGCGGACCGGGAGGCCGGTGACGGCGCGGCCGATGACGAGCCGCTGGATCTCGCTCGTCCCCTCGAAGATCGTGAAGATCTTCGCGTCGCGGTGCATGCGCTCCACCGGGTAGTCGCGGGTGTAGCCGTTGCCGCCGAGGATCTGGATCGCCTCGTCGGTCACCCGCACCGCCGTCTCGCTCGCCACCAGCTTCGCCATCGACCCCTCCGCGTTGTCGAACGGCATGCCGCGCGCCACCATCCACGCCGCCCGCCACACCAGCAGCCGCGACGCGTCGATCGCCGTCTTGCAGTCCGCGAGCTTGAACGCGATGGCCTGGAAGTCGCCGATCTTCTTGCCGAACTGCTCGCGCTCCCGCGCGTAGTCCAGCGCGTACTCGTAGGCGGCGCGCGCGATCCCGACCGCCGACGCGCCCACCGCCGGACGGGTCGCCTCGAACGTCTTCATCGACACCTGCCCGCGCCCCCGGCGGCCCTCCCGTGCGCGCGCGAGCCGCTCGTCCAGCCGCTCCTTGCCGCCGACCAGGCAGCGGCCCGGCACCCGCACGTCCCGCAGCACCACCTCGGCGGTGTGCGACGCCCGGATGCCGTGCTTGCGGAACTTCTGCCCCTGCTCCAGCCCCGGCGTCCCCGGCGGGACGACGAAGCTCGCCTGCCCCCGCGACCCGAGCTCCCGGTCCACGGACGCGACGACGACGTGGACGCCCGCGATGCCGCCGTTCGTCGCCCACGTCTTCGTGCCGTTCAGCACCCACTCGTCCTTCGCCCCGTCGTACACGGCGGTGGTGCGGATCGCCGACACGTCGCTGCCCGCGCCCGGCTCCGACGAGCAGAACGCCGCGACCGCGACGTCGTCCGGGGTGCCGAACATCGCCGGCAGCCACTCCTCGACCTGCTCGGGCGTCCCGCTGGTCGCGACGGCCGCCGCCGCCAGCCCGGTGCCCGCGATCGCCTCGCCGATGCCGCCGTCGCCCCAGAACAGCTCCTCGAACGCGACGGGGATGCCGAGGCCCGACGCCGACAGTGACTGCGCGGCGAAGAAGTCCAGCGAGTACAGCCCGATCCGGGCCGCCTCCTCCAGGATCGGCCAGGGCGTCTCCTCCCGCTCGTCCCACTCCGCCGCCGCGGGCCGGATCACGTCCTTCGCGAACCCGTGTACCCAGTCGCGGACCTGGAGGAGCTCCTCGTCGAGGTCCAGTGAGAACGTCATAGCCCGACCCTTCGCCGTCCGTCGCGTGACGCCGACGCTAGGGGGCGCGCGCGGGCCCGTGCCGTACGTTCGAACGATCAGTTCACCGCCCGGTTCTGCAGGCGGATGAGTGGTGCGCGCACCGCCGTTCACCATTTTCGCAAGGCGGCGATGGCACGGTGATCCATACCGTAGGCTCCCGCGGAGGGGTCGATGACCGGGCGTTGGACCGGTCCCGGCCGGGGTACGCGCGTCCCCGACGCGGCGCGCGGCGCCCGGTCCGGCGGGCGCGTCCCGGAAAGACGCGGATCGACTCGTCCGGCGCATTGCCCGATCACGCACCGCAGGTGAATGATTGCAGTGCGCTTCCGATTCGATGTGGTGATGCGGTGACTGGGATGGAACGGCTCGGCGAACCGTTCGGCTTCGCCGGCGACCCGGCGGAGGGCCGGCGCGCGCGGCGGACCGTGCGCGAGCTGGCCGCGAAGGTCGTCGCGCGGGACGAGCTGCTCGACGACGTCGAGCTGATGGCCGCCGAGGCGATCGCCAACGCCGTCCTGCACGGCAGCGGCGCCATCACCGTCGCGGTCGAGACCGACGGGCGGCGGCTGCGCGTCGAGGTGTCCGACGAGGGCCCCGTCCAGGACGACCTGCACGGCCGCCGCCGCATCGACCACGGCCGCGGCCTCACCGTCATCGACGCCCTCGCCGACGAATGGGGCCTCGACCAGACCCCCCGCCGCACCCGCCTCTGGTTCGAGGTCGCCCAGGAGGAGGACCCCGTCCGATCGCGTGCGAAGCCAGGTTCGAGCGAAGCGAGAACCTGATCGCGCAGCGAGCCCCCCGGGCGAGTCGGAGCGATGCAGCGATCGCCGCTTTGCCCGCCGAAGGAAGGCCCCCCAGGGCCTGACGCCAAGGGCAATGCAATCAATACCGCAGGGACCGGCGGAGGACCTTGCCGGTGGGGTTGCGGGGTAGGGCGTCCAGGAAGTGGACGTCGCGGGGGACGGCGAAGCGGGCGAGGCGGTCGCGGACGTGCGCGCGGACGGTGTCGGCGTCGAGCGCCGCGCCGTCGCGGACCACGACGAAGGCGGCGGCCCGCTGCCCGAACTCCGCGTCCGGCACGCCGGTCACCGCCACCTCGCGGACCTGCGGCAGCGCCGCGATGGCCTCCTCGATCGCGCTGGGGAAGACGTTCTCGCCGCCGGAGACGATCATGTCGTCGTCGCGGCCGTCCACGAACAGCCGCCCGTCGGCGTCGAGGTGGCCGAGGTCGCCGAGGCTCATCAGGCCGTCCCGCATCTCCTTGCCGCCGCCGCCGGTGTAGCCGGCGAAGAGCAGCTCGTTCGCGGCGAAGATGCGCCCGGTCGTGCCGGGCGGGACGGGGCGGCCGTCGTCGTCGTAGATCGCGACGCGGGTGCCGGGCGGCGGGGTGCCCGCGGTGTCGGGGCGGGCGCGCAGGTCGGCGGGGGTGGCGATGGTGACCCAGGACGCCTCCGTCGACCCGTACAGGTTGTAGAGGACGTCGCCGAACGCGTCCATGAACGCGGTCGCGAGCGTCGCGGGCAGCGCCGACCCGCTGACGGCGGCGATCCGCAGCGCGGACGTGTCGTGCTTCGCGCGGACGGTGTCCGGCAGCTCCATGATCCGCTGGAGCATGACGGGGACGGCGACGAGCGCCGTCGCGCCGGTCGCCTCCACCTGGCGCAGCGTCGCCTCCGGGTCGAACCGGGCGCGCAGCACGATCGTGGCGCGCAGCGACACCGCGATCTGCAGCATCGCGTATCCCCAGGTGTGGAAGAGCGGCGCCTCGATGAACATCCGCTCGTGTACCCGGTACGGGATGCGGGACAGGATCGACGCGAGCGGCTGCAGGCCGGGCCGGGAGCGGCGGTCGGCGCCCTTCGGGCGGCCCGTCGTGCCGGAGCTGAGCACGATCGTCCGGCCGGTGCGGGCCGGCGGCTCCACCGGCCCGGCGGGCGCCGTCGCGATGAGCGTCTCCAGCTCCGCGTCCGGCGACCCGGCGGTCACGGCCCGGACCCGCTTCGGCAGCGCGGACAGGAACGCGCCGAACTCCGCGTCCGCGATCACCACGCCGGCCTCCTGCTGCCGGACGACCGCGACGAGCTGCTCGGTGCTCATCCCGGTGTTCAGCATGATCAGGTCCGCGCCGGCCTTGCCGCACGCGGCGAGCGTCTCGACCATGCCGCGGTGGTTGCGGCACAGCACCGCGACGCGCGGCTCCGCGTCCATCCGGCGGAGCGCGGCGGCGAGCCGGTCGGTGCGGGCGTCGACCTGCCCGTACGTCAGCTCGCCGTGGTCGTCGACGATCGCGGTGACGTCGGGGTCGCGGGCGGCGGCGGACGCGACCGTCCCGCCGAGCAGGGTGCCCCACCGGCGCAGCGCGCCGAGCTGCCGGGCGACGCGGAGCGGCGGTCCGGGGCGCCACAGCCCGCTGCGGACGAACATCCCGCCCGCCCGCGCGGCCGACGCGGTGCGCCGCCCGAACTCCGATCGTCCGCTCATCTGCCGCTCCCGGTCCGACGCGATCCAGTGGGGCTTCGACCGTACGGACGGCGGCCCGCGCGGCTCTTGCGACTCAACCCAGGTGTTCCGGCGGGCGCTTGTCAGGCTCCTGACAACGCGCCGGTGCGGGCCCGCGCGTTGAGGATCATCTCCAGCTCCAGGCAGCGGCGCGGATCCTGGAGGTCGGCGCCGAACAGCTCCTCCAGGTGCCGCAGCCGGTACCGGACGGTCTGCGGGTGCACGTGCAGCCGGTTGCCGGCCTCGGTGGCGTTGAAGTTGTTCTCCAGCAGCGACAGCAGCGTCTCGGCGAGCCGGTCGGCCTGCGCGCGGGTGAGGGCGCGCAGCGGCGCGAGCCGCGAGTCGGCGGCGTGCGCGATGAGGTCCTCAGCCGTGAAGATCACCAGCAGCGGGACGTGGTCCATGCAGCGGACGACGGCGGTGCCGTCGATGTGGCCGCGCCGGGTGACGGCGAGCGCGTGCCGGGCCCAGCGCATCGACTCGGCGGCCCGCGCGGGCGGGACGGTCGGGCCGACCACCACGATCCAGTCGCGCAGCAGCGCCTCGGTGAGCCGGGCGCGCCCGGGGCCGTCCGGGTCGGGCACCACGAGCGCGGGCTCCGGGCCGGTGAGGTCGGCGAGCACGTCCGGCGGCGCGGGGAACGGGCCGTCGGGGCCGGGGTCGGTGCGGGGGTGCAGCGCGACGGCGGCGACGGTGCGGGGGGTGCGCCAGCGGGCGCCGCGGGCGGCGTCGGCGATCTCGTCCTCGGACGTGCCGGACAGCAGCAGCGACAGCAGCCGGGCGCGGCGGCGGCGCAGCGCGTCCTCGCCGGCCGCGCCCTGGTCCGGCCGCTCGGCCTCCCAGCCGCGGACGGCCTCGGCGGCGGCCGCGTCCATGTAGGCGAACTGCGCGTCGGCGATCAGGCCGAGCGTCTCCCGGTCGACGTTCAGGGACTCGGCGAGCGCGGTCAGGGTCCGCCACGCGGCGCGCGCGGTGCGGCGCAGCGCCCGGTGCGTCTCCTCCAGGTCGTGGCCGCGGACCGCGAGGTCGCGGCCGAGCGCGCGGTGCGCGGCGGCGACCCGGTCCCAGGCCGCGCGGGGGTCGTCGACGAGGTCGAGGAAGTGCCCGAGCCCCGCGACGATCTCGGCGCGGATCTCCGCGGCGCCGCGCCCGTCGCCGGGCGGGACGCCGCCGGGCCCGCCGCGGCGGACGTCGGCGAGGACCTCGCCGGCGGCGCCTGCGACGAGCGGCCGCATGCGGTGCGCCAGCGGCCGGGGGATCTGCTCGAACGGACGGACGTCCAGCACGGCCTGCGACATCGAACGCTCCTCGGCTCGATGGAACCTTGTGATACTCCGAGTCCCACAAGGATGGCGCATCGGCCCGCCCATTGGTTGTCAGGATGGTGAGCAAACGCCCCGCCGACCCCGCGCCATCTTGCTAAGGCGCTGGAGAATGCCCACTTCACGGCGACGGGCCGCCGCGTGGAACGCGGCGGCCCATCGGCCCTTGACTCCGGCAGGAGCTACCGGCTTGCTGAACTCCCCGTCTCACTGACGGCGGGCACCGCCGCGACCGCGGCGACCTCGGCCTCGGCTTCGACGGCCTCGGCGGGCGCGTCGTCCGCCAGGTCGAGGCTGTCGCGCAGCGTCACCGGCTTGAGGAACGCCGCCGCGACGATCCCGACCACCGCGATCAGCGCGGAGAACAGGAAGATGTGCCCGGTCGCGTCGCCGTAGGCGGCCCGGACGATCTCCCGGATCGGGCCGGGCAGCGCGCCGACGTCCAGGTTCCCGGCGTCGCCGCCGCCCGCGGACGGGTTCACGCCGATGCGGGACAGCCCGTGCGCGATGTTGTCCGAGACCCGGTTGGCCAGGACGGCGCCGAGCACCGACACCCCGATCGTCCCGCCGAGGGAGCGGAAGAAGGTGACGGTGCCGCTCGCCGCGCCGATCTCGTGCAGGTGCACCGAGTTCTGGACGACGAGGACGAGGTTCTGCATCGCCATGCCGACGCCCGCGCCGACCAGGAACATCCCGGCCCCGACGAACACCAGCGAGGTGTGCTGGTCGATGGTCGCCAGCGCCGCGAACCCGGCGGTGAGCACGACCGCGCCCGCGACGATGTAGGACTTGACCTTGCCGGTCCGGGTGGTGAGCCGTCCGACGATCGTGGACGAGCCGAGCACGCCGACCATCATCGGGATCGTGAGCAGGCCCGCCTCGGTCGGGCTGTAGCCGCGGCCGATCTGGAAGTACTGGCCGAGGAAGACCGCGCCGCCGAACATCGCCATGCCGACCGCGAGGCTGGCGAGGATGGCGAGCGCGGTGTTGCGGCGGGCGACGATGCCGAGCGGGACGATCGGCTCGGCGACCCGCGACTCGACCCACACCGCGACGGCGAGGATGAGCAGGCCCGCGCCGACCATCGCGCCGGTCTGCCAGGACAGCCAGGCGAACTTGTCGCCGACGAACGTGACCCAGATGAGCAGCAGGCTGACGCCGCCGGCCAGCAGCGCCGCGCCCCAGTAGTCGATCTTGACGTCGCCGCGCCGGACCACCGGCAGCTTCAGCGTCTTCTGCAGCAGCGCGAACGACACGACGGAGAACGGCACGCCGATGAGGAAGCACCAGCGCCAGCCGAGCCAGGATGTGTCGACGATGAGCCCGCCGAGCAGCGGGCCGCCGACGGTGGCGACGGCCATGACCGCGCCGAGGTAGCCGTAGTAGCGGCCCCGGTCGCGCGGGCTGATCATCGCCGCCATGACGATCTGGACGAGGATCTGCAGCGCGCCGACGCCGAGGCCCTGCACGGCCCGGAACACGATGAGCTGCGCGCTGTTCTGCGCGAACCCGGACGCGATCGAGGCGATGACGAAGATGACGATCGAGGCCTGGAGCAGCCTCTTCTTGTCGTAGAGGTCGGCGAGCTTGCCCCAGATCGGGGTGCTCGCGGTGGCGGTCAGCAGGGTCGCGGTGACGACCCAGGTGTACTGCGACTGGCTGCCCTTGAGCGCGCCGATGATCTGCGGCAGGGCGGTGGACACGACGGTCTCGCTCAGCATCGCGACGAAGAGCACCAGCAGCAGGCCGCTGAGCGCCTCGAAGATCGATCTGCGCGACATCGTCGCGGACGGCGCCGGCGGGGCCGCCCGGTCGGCGGGCACGGAATCGGCGGACACGGTCAAGGGACGCCTCCGGGGTGATGAGCGGGAACGCCCTCTACAAGGCGTCAGCGGCCCACTTTATTCCCACTGCGCAAGTTTTCGCGTCGAGAAAATTTTCCCCGCGGGGACGGGCGGGGGCCCGTAGAGTTGGACAGCATGGACACCACGGCCGGCGGCGGCCTGCGCGAGCGCAAGAAGGAGGCGACGCGCATGGCCCTGCACGAGGCCGCGATGCGCCTCGCCATCGAGCACGGGCTGGACGCCGTCACGGTCGAGGCCATCGCCGACGCCGCCGGCGTGTCCCGCCGGACCTTCTCCAACTACTTCGACGGCAAGGAGGACGCCCTCCTCTACGGCGACGAGCAGCGCATGCGCGCCCTCCTCGGCCACTTCGCCGCCCGCCCGCCCGGCGAGACGTCCTGGACCGCGCTGCGCGCCGCGTTCCACGACCTGTCCGGCGAGATCGGCGAGCCCGACCCGCGCTGGGCGGCGCAGGCCCGCCTCGCCCGCGCCCACCCGTCCGTCCTCGCCCGCCAGCTCGCGCACTACGCCACCTTCGAGCGGGCCCTCGCCGACCTCGTCGCCGACCGCGACGGCCTCCCGGCCGGCTCCACCCGCGCCGTCGTCCTGGCCGGCGCGTTCATGACCGCGCTGCGCATCGCCGCCCTCGCCTGGACCGAGCAGGACCCGCCCCGCCCCATGGCGGACGTCACCGACGAGACCCTCGCCGAGATGGCCACCTCCTTCACCTGACCGCCTCGACCGGCGCCGGCCCGCCCGCCGCGTCCGCCGCCTTCGGGGGTGCCAGGCGGCCCATCGCCATCAGCACCCCGAGGTGCGCGAACGGCAGCAGGAGCAGGAGGTCGGCCAGATGCGCGACGACCGCCTCGCGCGGGATCCGGCTCAGCGGGAACAGCACCGCCCCCACCGACATCAGGGCGGCGGCCGGCAGCGGGACGGCGCGCAGCCGCATCAGCACCGCGCCGAGCACGAACACGCTGATCGGGAAGAGCGGCCCCGCCAACCAGAACGCCGCCTGCGCCGCCGCCTGGTGATCGCGGAGCAGGTCCACGGCCGTGTCGTGCGGGACCCCGAACAGCTCCTCGCACAGCCCCTGCACGCCGAACGCCGCGCCCCCGACGCACCCGTACACCGCCAGCGGGAACGCGAACGCCGCGTACCGGGGAGCGCGCCGCTCGACGAGCCGGAACAGCGCCGCCAGCCCCGTCACCCAGAACACCGTCGCGACGACGACGAGCGCGCCCGCCGCGATCCCCTGATCGCCGCCGTTCCAGAAGAACGTCGACAGTCCCTGCACCGCCGGCGCCGCGACCAGGCAGCCCCCGGCGACGACCCTCGTGTGAGCGTCCGTTCTCGTGTGAACATCCATGGAAGCGACGCTAGGAAGGCGCGCCCGCGATTCCATCGGCCCCCGGAGCGGCCCCGGCTACCGCGTCCGCGGCACGGCCCCTACTCCGATCGCGGTACCCCGGCCAGCCCGGACTGGTAGGCGAGCACCACCAGCTGCGCGCGGTCCCGCGCGCCGAGCTTCGCCATCGCCCGGTTGACGTGCGTCTTCGCCGTCGCCGGACGCATCGCCAGCCGGTCGCCGACCTCCCGGTCCGACAGCCCGTCCGCGACCAGCGCCACCACCTCCCGCTCCCGGCCGGTGAGCGCCGCGAGGCGCTCCGGCGCCACCGAAGGCCGCCCCGCCCGGTCGGCGAACACCGAGATCAGCCGCCGGGTCATCCGCGGCGCGATCAGCGCGTCGCCCGCGTGCACCGTCCGGACCGCGTCCCGCAGCGCGTCCGGCTCCAGGTCCTTCAGCAGGAAGCCGCTCGCCCCGGCCTGGAGCGCCGCGAACAGGTACCGGTCCAGGTCGAACGTCGTCAGCACCACGACCTTCACCCCGGACGGCCCGGCGCCCGCCACGATCCGCCGCGTCGCCGCGAGCCCGTCGCACCCCGGCATCCGCACGTCCATCAGGACGACGTCCGGCCGCCGGTCGCGAGCCAGCGCGACCGCCTCGTCGCCGTCGCCCGCCTCCCCGACGACCTCGATGTCGTCCGCGCGCTCCAGCAGCACGCGGAACCCCGCCCGGACCAGCACCTGGTCGTCGGCCAGCAGCACCCGGATCGTCATCCCGTCCCCCCGCACGGCAGCCACGCCCGCACCCGGAACCCGGACTCCCCCGGCTCGGCGGTGAGCGTCCCGCCGAGGGCCGCCGCGCGCTCGGCCATGCCGCGCACCCCGTACCCGCCGCCGTTCCCCTCGCCGGATGGCGGGCCGCCACGGCCGTCGTCGTCGACCTCCACGTCCAAACCGTCCGGCCGGTACCGCAGCCGGACCCGCACCGACCCGGCGCCGCCGTGCCGCAGCGCGTTGGCCAGCGACTCCTGGACGATCCGGTACGCCGTCAGCTCCACGACCCCCGGCAGCGGCCGCCGCTCGCCCTCGACCTGCAGCTCGACGCGCGGCCCGGCGGAGCCGTGACCGCGCACCAGGTCGGGCAGCCGGTCGAGGCCGGGCGCCGGAGCCTCCACCCCGGCGCCGTCCGCGTCGCGCAGCACGCCCACCGTCGCGCGCAGCTCCGCCATCGCCTCCGCGCCGGCCCGGCGGATCGCCCGGAGCGCGTCCCCGGCCTGCTCCGGGTCCTCGGTCAGCAGCTCGGCGGCCACGCTCGCCTGGACGCCGATCACCGCGATCGTGTGGGCGGAGACGTCGTGCAGGTCCCGCGCGATCCGGATGCGCTCCTCGGCGACGCGCCGCGCGGCGGCGTCCTCCTGCCGGGCCGCGAGCGCCTCCAGCCGCGCCTCGTACTCCGCGCGCCGCTGCCGCCGGCTGCGGACGGCGTCGCCGAGCAGCAGCATCGCGACGAACACGACGGTCGTCCCGTCCAGCAGCGCGGTGAACGGATGGGCGCCGTGCTCCGAGCGGGCCGACACGTCCGAGAAGATGAGCACGCCCGCCAGCACGAACCCCGCCCAGCGCCGGGGCGCGACCGCGACCGAGTACAGCGCCGCCCACACCGGCACGGCCGGCGCCCCGCCCGGGTACCCGCGGCTGTGGTAGACGATCCACAGCAGCGTGACCAGGCCCAGCACGAACGCGGGCCACCGGCGCCGCGCGAGCAGCGCGACCGCCATCGCGAGCCCGATGCCGTAGGCGGCGACGTCCGGAGCCCGGCCGTCCGGGCCGGCGGTACCGGTGCGGATCCGGTACGCGGTCACGGCGAAGGCGGCCGCCGCGAGCGCCGCGTCCAGCACACAGGGCGCCACCGCCACCGAGCGGTGCCGCACCCGGATGCTCCCCACGGGACCACCCTAAGGACAACGCCCCGCCGCCGGACCTGTCCGGAGGCGGTCAGCCCTGCTGGGTGAAGCGGATGCTGTTGCCGAACGGGTCGCGCAGCGCGGCGTCGATGCCGTACGGGCGCTCGGTGGGCTCCTCGGTGAACTCCACCCCGCGGCCCCGCAGCGTCTCGTAGGTCTTGCGGCAGTCGTCGGTGCCGAACACGAGGTGGCCGCCCATCGCGCCCTTGGTCAGCAGCTCGCGGACCTGCTCGGCCGTCTCCTCCGACAGCGCCGGCGGGCCCGGCCGCTCCAGCAGGATGTGCCGGCCCGGGTCGCCGGGGACGCTGACGGTCAGCCAGCGCATGAAGCCCATGTCGACGTCGGCGCTCACCTCCAGGCCGAGCTTGCCGACGTAGAAGTCGAGGGCCTCGTCCTGGTCCAGGACGTAGATCTGGGAATGCGTGATCGTGGTGAACATGCAGCTCAGGCTAGCGACCGCGCCCCCGGAAGACTTATCCGAAACTGCTCATCCCGCCGGCCGCGTCCAGGCCATCGTGAAGCAGGTCGGCACGTCCACGGCCGTCGCCGCCCGGCGGTACTCGCGCGGCGACCGGCCGACGATCGCGCGGAACGTCCGGCTGAACGTGCCCGGGCTGGCGAAGCCGACCTCGAAGCAGATGTCCGTCACGCTCCGGTCGGTCTCGCGCAGCAGGAACATCGCCCGCTCGACGCGGCGGCGTTGCAGGTAGCGGTGCGGCGTCTCGCCGAAGGCGGCCCGGAACGCGCGGGTGAAGTGCGCCGGTGACACGTGCGCGATCCGGGCCAGCGCCGGGACGTCCAGGGGCTGCGCGTAGGCGCGGTCCATCGCGTCCCGCGCGCGCAGCAACCTGCGGTTGCTCTCCTCCACAGCACGGCTCACACCCCCATCCCACCACGCGGGTCAGGGGCGGGGGATGTTGCGGAGGTTGCTGCGGGCCAGGTCGAGCATCTTGCCGACGCCGCCGGTCAGGACGGTCTTCCCGGCGGCGAGCGCGAAGCCCTTCACCTGCTGCGGGGTGATGTGCGGCGGGATGGACAGGGCGTTCGGGTCGGTGACGACGTCCAGCAGGTACGGGCCGGGTGCGGCGAGCGCGGTCGCCATCGCGCTGCGGACGTCGGCCGGACGCTCGACGCGCGCGGCGTCGATGCCGGCGGCCTGCGCGATCGCGGCGTAGTCGACGGCCTCGTGGTCGGTCTCGTAGGACGGCAGGCCGTCCACCATCATCTCCAGGCGCACCATGCCGAGCGACGCGTTGTTGAACAAGATGATCTTGACCGGGATGCGGTGCAGCTTCACCGTGAGCAGCTCGCCGAGCAGCATGCCGAGCCCGCCGTCCCCCGACACGGAGACGACCTGGCGGCCGGGCGCGCCGTACTGCGCGCCGATCGCGTGCGGCAGCGCGTTCGCCATGGAGCCGTGGACGAACGAGCCCATCACGCGGCGGCGGCCGTTCGGCGTGATGTAGCGGGCGACCCAGACGTTGCACATCCCGGTGTCGACGGTGAATATCGCGTCGTCGGCGGCGAGGTCGTCGAGGACGTCCGCGACGTATTCGGGATGGATCGGAATGTGCTTCTCGATGTCGCGCGTGTAGGCGGAGACGACGCCCTCCAGGGCGCGCGTGTGCCGGTGCAGCATCTCGTCCAGATAGGACTGGTCGTGCTTCTGCTCGACCTTGTCCATGACGAGCCGGAGCGTCTCGCCGACGTCGCCGTGGACGGCGAGGGTCAGCGGCGTGCGGCGTCCCAGCTTGGCGGGATCGTCGTCCACCTGGATGGTGTGGCGGCCCGGAAGGAACGGGTCGTAGGGGAAGTCCGTGCCGAGCATGAGGACGAGGTCGGCCTCCTGCATCGCCTCGTAACAGGCGCCGTAGCCGAGGAGCCCGCTCATTCCGACGTCGAAGGGATTGTCGTACTGGATCCATTCCTTGCCGCGCAGCGCGTGCCCGATCGGGGACAGCAGCTTGTGCGCGAGCTGCATCACCTCGGCGTGCGCGTTCTGCACGCCGGACCCGCAGAACAGCATCGGCTTCCGCGCCCGGTTGAGGGCGTGCGCCAATTGGTCGACCTGCTCGGCGGGCGGTTTCACGATGCCCTTGCGGACGAGGAAGTCGTGCTCGCCGGTCGGGTTTTCGGCGTCCTTGCTCGCCACGTCCCCGGACAGCGCGAGGACGGCGACGCCGCCGAGACCGACCGCGTGCTGGATCGCGGTGCGCAGGATGCGCGGCATCTGCCCGGGCGTGCTGATCAGCTCGCAGTAGTGGCTGCACTCGGTGAACAGCCGCTCGGGATGCGTCTCCTGGAAGTAGCCGCTGCCGATCTGCGTGCTCGGGATCTGCGAGGCCAGCGCGAGGACGGGCGCCCCCGACCGGTGCGCATCGTAGAGGCCCTGGATCAGGTGCGTGTTGCCCGGGCCGCAACTGCCCGCGCAGACGGCGAGCCGCCCGGTCGTCTGCGCCTCGGCGGCGGCGGCGAACGCGCCGGCCTCCTCGTTGCGGACGTGTACCCACTCGATGTCGCCGCCGGTGCGGCGGACCGCGTCCACCACCGGGTTGAGGCTGTCGCCCACCACGCCGTAGATCCGCCGGACCCCCGCCTGGCGGAGCACCTGGATGAACTGGTCCGCGACCGTCGCCATGATCCCCCCACTCGCCGACTGCACAGGGAGACGTGCCCATGATCGTCCCGGCGACACGTCGCAGAGTGATCAAAGTCTGTATCACTTCGGCGGCCGCCCGCGGCTAGGCTGGCGGCCATGGACGACGAGCGCGCGGACCTGGACTTCTGGTCGTTCGTCGATCTCGCCGGCGGCCGGCTGGCGGACGAGTTCGGCTTCCCGCACCGGCTCGCGACCCGGCTGCTGCTGACGCTGAACCGGGCGTCCGCGATCGTCACCTACGACCTGGAGTCCACGGTGCACCGGCCGCGCGGGCACTCCTGGGCAGGGTTCCGGCTGCTGTTCGTGACCTGGCTCGCCGGGCCGCTGGAGCCGGGCCGCGCCGCCACGCTCGCCGGGATGAGCCGCGCCGCCGTGTCGAACCTGGCGAAGACGCTGGTCGCGGACGGGCTGATGGTGCGGACGCCGGGCGAGCGGGACGGCCGCTCGGTGATCCTGTCGCTGACCGAGGACGGCCGCCGCCGGATGCTGGAGATCTTCGCCGGCCAGCACGAGCGGGAGCGGCAGTGGGCGGGCGTGCTCACCGAGACCGAGCAGCGGATGCTGATCATGCTGCTGGACAAGCTGATCGAGGGCCGGCACGCGTTCGACGTCCGCGAGCGGAGCTGACCCGCGGGCCCGCCCGGCCCGCCGGCTCGCCGCTCCGCGGGGCCCACGCTCGCCGCTCCGCCGACTCGCCGCGCCGCCGCTCGCCGCTCCGCCGATCGTCTCCGTGGCCGGAACCGGGGCCTTTCCTCGGCCCGCCGGGAGCCGTAGTGTCGCAGGGAGATAGTAAACGCATTAATCATCTGCGGGAGGCGAGGGACCCATGGCGCACTATCGGCGGGTCGGCGACGTGCCGCCGAAACGGCACACCCAGCACCGGGACGCGTCCGGCCGGCTCTACTTCGAGGAGCTGATGGGCGAGGAGGGCTTCTCCTCCGACTCGTCGCTGCTGTACCACCGCGAGATCCCGTCCGCGATCGTCGACTCGCGCCCCTGGGACGTGCCCGACCCGTCCACCACGCCGAACCAGCCGCTCAAGCCGCGCCACCTCCGGCTCCACGACCTGTTCCCCAAGGAGGCCTGGGCGGGGACCGACGCCGTCACGGGCCGCCGGCTGATCCTCGGCAACGCCGACGTCCGGCTCTCCTACGTCGTGGCCGCGGCCGAGTCGCCGCTGTACCGCAATGCGACCGGCGACGAGATCGTCTACGTCGAGTCCGGCGCCGCGACCGTCGAGACGATCTTCGGCGCGCTCGACGCCAAGGAGGGCGACTACGTCGTCATCCCGACCTCGACCACGCACCGCTGGCTGCCCGCCGGCTCCGGCGACGAGCCGCTGCGCGCCTACGTCATCGAGGCCACCGGCCACGTCGCGCCGCCCAAGCGGTACCTGTCCCGGTTCGGGCAGTTCCTGGAGAACGCCCCGTACTGCGAGCGCGACCTGCACGGCCCCGGCGAGCCCCTCACCGCCGCCGGCACCGACGTCGAGGTCCTCGTCAAACACCGCACGTCCCGCGGCATCGGCGGGACGCGCTTCACCTACGCGAACCACCCGTTCGACGTCGTCGGATGGGACGGCTGCCTCTACCCGTTCACGTTCAGCGTCCACGACTTCGAGCCGATCACCGGCCGCGTCCACCAGCCGCCGCCCGTCCACCAGGTGTTCGAGGGCCACAACTTCGTCGTCTGCAACTTCGTCCCGCGCAAGGTGGATTACCACCCGCTGTCCATCCCGGTGCCGTACTACCACTCCAACGTCGACTCCGACGAGATCATGTTCTACTGCGGCGGCGACTACGAGGCGCGCAAGGGGTCCGGCATCGGGCAGGGCTCGGTGTCGGTGCATCCCGGCGGCCTCGCGCACGGTCCGCAGCCCGGCGCGTACGAGCGCGGCATCGGCGCCGAGTTCTTCGACGAGCTGGCCGTCATGGTCGACACCTTCCGCCCCCTCGAACTCGGCGAGGGCGGCCTGGCCTGCGAGGATCCCGCATACGCGTGGACCTGGGCGGGAAGGCGGACCCCGTGAGCGACCTGCCCGCCTTCGCGCGCGGCCTGTGCGACGACGCGGCCGTGTTCCCGCCCGGCCTCGCGCCGCTCACCGACGCCGTCCGGGACCACCGCCGGCACCGGTCCGCGCCGTACGCCGCGCTCGTCGGGCCGCTCGTGCTGCCCGCGACCGCGCTGGACCAGCTGCACCCGCTGCTCACCGGCGACCCGCTCGACCTGTCGATCACCGCGCCGAACGGGCCCGCGCAGGCCGCGCGGGCGGTCGCGGCCGCCGCGGACCTGCCCGTCGCCGTGCACGCCGTCGAGGTCGCGGTGCCGACCGGGATGACGGCGGCCGACCTGCTGTGCGGCCTGGAGCGCATCGACGTCCCGGTGTTCGTGGAGGTGCCGCGCGACGAGCGCCGTCCCGCGATCCTCGCCGCGCTCGGCGAGACCGGGCACCGCGCGAAGTTCCGCACCGGCGGCGTCCACGCGAACCTGTACCCCGCGCCGGACGAGCTGGCCGCCGCGGTCCTCGCCGCCGTGCGCGCCGGCGTCCCGTTCAAGGCGACCGCCGGGCTGCACCACCCGGTCCGCAACACCGACCCGGAGACGGGCTTCCACCAGCACGGATTCCTCAACCTGCTGCTCGCCGCCGACGCCGCGACGCACGGCGCGGACGTCCCCGAGGTCGCCGCGGTCCTCGCCGACCGCGACGCCGCGTCCATCGCCGCCCGCGTCGCCGGACTCGGCGAGGCGCGCGCGTCCTTCGCCCGCGCGCGCTTCCTGTCGTTCGGCACGTGCAGCATCACCGACCCGCTCACCGAGCTCGCCGCCCTCGGCCTCCTCCCCGCCTCGCTGATCAAGGAAGACGCATGACCCGCATCCCGATCCCGGACGGTTCGCTCTACGGGCTCGACAACCTGCCGTACGGCGTGTTCGCGCCGGACGGCGGCGAGCCGCGCGTCGGCGTCCGGGTCGCGGACTCCGTCGTGGACCTCGCCGCCGTCCTCGGCGACGACGTGTTCTCCCGGCCGTCGCTCAACGCGTTCATGGAGCAGGGCCACGAGCGGTGGGTCGAGGTCCGCGAGCACATCATCGACGCCGTGTCGGACGATCTGCCGGACGGCGCCGTCCACGCGCTGGACACGGTGACCCTGCACCTGCCGTTCGAGGTCGCCGACTACGTCGACTTCTACGCGTCCGAGCACCACGCGTCGAACCTCGGGCGGCTGTTCCGGCCGGACGCCGAGCCGCTGATGCCGAACTGGAAGCACCTGCCCGTCGGCTACCACGGCCGCGCGGGCACCGTGGTGCCGTCCGGGACCGGCATCGTCCGGCCGAGCGGGCAGCGCAAGGCGCCGGACGAGGCCGCGCCCACGTACGGGCCGTGCCGCCGCCTCGACATCGAGGCGGAGGTCGGGTTCGTCGTCGGGACCGGCTCGCCGCTCGGCGCGCCGGTCGGCGTGGACGACTTCGCCGAGCGGGTGTTCGGGGTCGTGCTGGTCAACGACTGGTCGGCGCGCGACGTCCAGGCGTGGGAGTACGTGCCGCTCGGCCCGTTCCTCGGCAAGAGCTTCGCGACGTCGGTGTCGCCGTGGGTGGTGCCGCTGCTCGCGCTGGAGGCGGCCCGCGTCCCGACCCCGCTCCAGGACCCGGAACCGCTGCCCTACCTGCGGGAGAAGAACCCGTGGGGCCTGGACCTCGACCTCGTCGTGGAGTGGAACGGCCAGGTCGTGTCGCGCCCGCCGTACCGGGAGATGTACTGGTCGCCCGCGCAGATGCTCGCGCACATGACGGTGAACGGCGCCTCGTCCCGCACCGGGGACCTGTTCGCGTCCGGGACGGTGTCGGGCCCGGAGAAGGACCAGCGCGGCGCGTTCATCGAGCTGACCTGGGGCGGGAAGGAGCCGGTCGAGGTCGGCGGCGAGCCCCGGACGTTCCTGGAGGACGGCGACACCGTCACCATCTCCGCCACCGCGCCGGGCCCGGGCGGCGCCCGCCTAGGCCTCGGCGCGGTGACCGGCCGCGTCCTCCCCGCACGCTGAGCCGCGGCGCGCCGTCGTCATGGCGGGCCGCATGACGACGGCTCGCCGCAGGTCATAGAGGTTCGGGATGGTCGTGGCCATGAGGGTCGCGGCGGCGAGGGCGGCCACCGCGGCGAGCAGCGCGGCGGCCGCGAAGCCGAGCGACGCCGACAGGGCACCGAACGTGAACGGGGCGATCGTCGCGCCGGTGTAGACGCCGACCTGGACGGTGTGGCCCGCGTTCTCGGCGCGGTCCGGCAGGAGGCGGAGCGCCGCCGACAGGAGCAGGCCCGTCCAGCCCCATCCGGCGGAGAACGCCAGGACGGCGCCGGCGAGGAACGCGACCGGGTTCCCGGCCGCGATGAGCGCGAGCCCGGCGGCGCCGCTGAGCATCATCCCCGCGATGACCGCGCGGTCGCCCCGGGGTGCCCGGTCGGCGAGCGCGCCCGCGACCAGCCGGACCGCGATCGCGATGACCGCGCTCAACGCGAGGAGTTCGCCGGTGAGGCCGTCCGGTACCCCGGAGTGCGCGCCGAGCTGCACGAAGTACGAGGCCACCGCGTTGTTCCCGGTCGCGGACAGCGCCGCCGCGACGGCCCACAGGACCAGCGTCCGCCGGACGGCGCGCGGCATCGGCGCGGACGCCGCCGCCGTGCGCCGCCGGTCCGCCGCGGGCGTGCGGGTGAGCGGGGCCAGCGCCACGGGGGCGAGCGCGAGCAGCCCGGCGATCGCCATCGCGGCGCGCCAGCCGTAAGGGTGGACGACGAGCGCGACGAGCAGGCCGGGGACGAGGGTGCCGGCGCCGAGCGCGGCGCCGATCGTCCCGGCGGCGAGGGAGCGGCGGCGGTCGGGCGCACGGGCGGCGATGAGGCGCCCGGCGGCGGGCTGGACGAGCCCGTTCGCGAACCCCGCGACGACCAGCACCGGGAAGAGGACCGCGACGTGCCCGGCGCGCGAAAGGGCCAGCATCGACAGCGACGCGACCATGGCCGCCGCGGACAGCGCGACCGGGACGGGCAGCCTCGCCGCCAGCCGCTTCGCGACCGGCGAGCCGAGCGCGCTCGCCGCGTAGAACGCGCTCATCGCCAGCCCCAGCGTGGTCCTGCTCGTGTGCAGGGCGTCCTGCATGGACGGGGCGAGCGCACCGACCGTGAACCCGGGCATCACCGCCGCGGTCGCGGCGAGCGCGGCGGTGATGATCGCGGGCCAGCGCCGCCGGGCGAGGCGGGTCATCGGGACTCCGGGCGCCAGCCGGGGGTGCCGGGGACGACCCGTCCGAACTGCACGTCGGCGAAGTGGATGCCGAAGCCGAGGGTGTCCGGCCCGGCGAGGTCGGCGACGAGCCGGCGGCGGACCTCGGCGGACAGCACCGGGTCGTGGTCGGGCGCGGCGGACCACTCCGGGTGGTCGATCTGGACGGGGCTGTGCAGCGCGTCGCCGAACGCGATGAGCCGCCGCCCGCCCGAGGCGATCTCGTACGTGGCGTGCCCGGCGGTGTGGCCGTACGTCGTCCGGACCCGGACGCCGGGGAAGATCTCCTCGCCGCCCGCGACCGTCTCGACCTGGTCGGCGAACCCGTCGAGGATGTCGGCCCCCGTGCCGGACAGGTGCCGGTGCTCCCATTCCGCAGCGGTGAGCAGGACGCGCGCGTCGGCGAACGGCGGGCGGCAGGCGGGGGCGGCGGGCCAGAGCCAGCCGACGTGGTCGCTGTGCAGGTGGGTGACGGCGACGGCCTCGATGCTCGCGGGGTCGCGGCCGAGCGCGGCGAGGCCGTCGAGCAGCGCGCCGCCGCGGGCCGCGCCGAACGGCTCGGCCGGGTCGTCGGGCCAGGACCGGGGCCCGACGCCCGCGTCGATCAGCAGGGCGCGGTCGCCGCGCTCGACCAGCAGCCCGCCGATGCTCGCGACGAGGTTCCCGGACGCGTCGAGGTACTCGGGGTGCGCGTCCCAGAACTCCGCGGTCGAGCCCGGCAGCCAGGCCCGGGGCTTGAGCGCGACGGCGCCGTCCGGGACGTAGCTGACCTTCAGGTCGCCGAGCTGGATCGTGCTGGGGCCGGCCTCGGTGGCGAGCCGGTTCCGCGTGCTGGTGGGCATGGCTGTCTCCCTTCGTCACGGCCGCGCCCTGCGGCCGCCGCACGACGAGAAACTTACAACTAGAACTATTCAAGCTGCAACCATTGCAGCTTGATGTAAGCTCGGGCCATGAGCACCGATCCGGAGTTCGCCGCCACCGCCGAGCGGGAGCTGTGCGGGCTGGTGACCGGGCTGTCCCGGCAGATCGAGGAGCACGTCCGCGAGCGCGCCGCGACGCTCGGGCTCACCGGCCCCCAGGCCACCGCGCTCCGCGAGCTGACCGGGCCGATGACGATGCGCGACCTCGCCGACCGGATGAGCTGCGAGCCGTCCAACGCCACGTTCGTCGTCGACAAGCTGGAGAAGCGCGGCCTCGTCGAGCGCCGCCCGCACCCGCAGGACCGCCGCGCCAAGCAGCTCGTCCTCACCCCCGACGGCACCGACCTGCGCGCGCGCCTGCTCGAACTGCTCGCGAAAGACTCACCCCTAGGCGGCCTCGGCCAGGACGAACTCGGCGCACTCCAAGACCTCCTCCTACGCGCCCGCCAGCCCCACTGACGGCTCGCGGCTCACCTCCCGATCGCGCGTCCCGGCCGGCCGCCGTTCTCCTTGACTGCTCTCAGGCGCCTTGGGCGCGGCGGCGGTAGTAGGCGAACGTGACGGCCGCGAGCAGCGGCCCCCAGGCGACCAGCGGGACGTAGGCGACGAAGACCAAGGCGCCCTGCCAGGTGTGGACGTTCAGCGGCGAGTCGGCGGCGAGCCGTTCGCCCGCCAGGTTGCGGCCGAACGCCAGCATCGCGAACACCCACGTCCACAGGCACGTCAGGATGGTCGCGCCGATCGCGCCCGGGACGACGGCGGCGAGCGTCGGCACGCGCCGTCCGCGCAGGAACGGCACCCATCTAGGGAACACCTCGCCCCATGTCGAGACCAGCCCGACGGCCGTGAACGCGAGCAGCTCCGAGAGGACCGACAGCAGCACCACGTACAGCTCGATCGGCAGCCAGGACGGCAGGTTGCCGCTCTCGTCGCCGCCCGTGTCCCGGACGATCGGCACGTGCAGGGCGACGGCCGCGATCCGCCACAGGCTGGACGGCAGCACGACGAACGGGACGGCCAGCGCGGCGGTCCGCGCCCAGCGCGGCGTCCCGGCGGCGGGCGCGTGCGCGGAGGACCACATGGCTTGCAGCCGCCGGGGGCGCGCGGCGGCAACAGCGGAATCAGTCATGCCTCGACGGTCGCGCGCGCACCCCCCGCCGCACCTCCCCCGCCGGCACGACCCGCCTCCCCCACGGGAGGGAAACCGCCACCGCACCGCAGGGAAGGGCGAGGCCCGGCCGGAGTGGGAGCGCACCGGCCGGGCGTCTGAGGGGAGCGGTCAGGTGATGTTCTTCGGGCGGTACGCCTTGTACTGGCTGCCCTTGGCCAGCCCGTAGGTGCGGGTGCGGTGGTCCGTGCCGTAGTGGCCGCGCTGCTCGTAGGCCCAGTAGGCCGTGTGCTTGCTGCTCGTCCACTTCTCGAAGATGACGACGTGCCGGGTGGTGTTGCTCCCGATCGCGTCGATCACCAGGTCGCCCGTCTTGAGCTGCGACATCGAGATCCGCTTGCTGTAGGTCGAGGACGCGAGGCCGACCGTGTTCGGGCCGGGCTTCGGCAGCCGCAGCGCCATGGACGCGTAGCCCGAGCAGTCGGTGCGGTAGCCGCCATGGGTCTTGGACTGGCTGTAGGGGACGCGGCTGCTCGTGTGCGGGTGCCAGGTCTTGGCCCGGGCGATGACCTGCGCGCGGGTCACCTTCGGGACGGACGCGACCGCGACGGTCCCGCCGGCGTCGGCCTGCAGCCGCGCGCCCTGCGGCGCCGCGGAGTGCTCGGCGGGGGACGTCAGCCCGATCAGCCCGGCGGCGGTGCCGGCGGCGAGCGCGAGGGAGCCGGCCCCGATGAGGATGGCCCGAGGGGAAGCCATTGATGAACCTCCGTGAATGGTCGTTGAATTGCGTCCGCGAGGACGCCGTGAGCGGGTTTCGTCGATCGACCCGGCAGACGTTAGAGACCGTTCTGCGGAGCTGCGGAGACCTTGCGGCCAGGTTGGGACAAAGAGACACGCGCAAGGCTCTGACCAGCAGAGACACCCCTCCGAACGGGACGCGGACGGGACAGCCGCGCCTTTGCGGGACACCGCCGCCGATCACCCTTGGTGCGCATTCGGGAACGCACGGCGACGATTGCCGTTCCGGCCATTCCAGCGGCCGGACTGGGCATAATGGTCCGCCGCGACGGAGAGTGCCGGGCGTTGCCCGCGGCCCATTGCGGGCCTGCGGTCCGACCTGCAGGAGATGCACCGATGAGCCGAAGCCGCCCGCCGGCCCCACTGCCCGACGACCTGCCGGACGCGGTCCGCGTCCTGCTCACCGAGCTGCGCGAGCTGCGCACGGCGTCCGGGCACGACCTGCGCTCCCTGGAGCGCCGGACGCACGCCAGCCGGTCGTCGTGGAGCCGCTGGCTCGGCGGGGAGACCTTCGTGCCGCGCACCGCCGTCACGGCGCTGGCGCAGCTGTGCGGCGGGGACCGGCACCGCCTGGAGGCCCTCTGGGACGTCGCCGATCAGGCCCGCGAGGCGGCCGCCGCGTCCGGAACGCCCGACGTCGCGCCATCGACCGCGCCGCGCGGCGAACCGACCGCGCCGCCCGGCGAGCCGAGCGCGCCGGCCCGCGAAACGGCCCCGTCGCACGGCGAGACGGCCGCGCCCGATGGCGGACCGCCGGCGCCCGACAGCGAGACGCCTACGCCGACCGCTGGCGCATCGACTGAATCGCCAGCCTCCCCGCCGGTGCCGAGGAGGCGTGGTCCGAAGGTGGTGCTCGTCGGTGCCGTGGCGGGGTGCGTGCTCGTCTCCGGGGCCGCCGGCGTGCTGCTCGGGACGACGCTGCGCACCAACGCGCAGGAGTCCCCGGACGGGCCCGCGCGCGCGTCCGCCTCGCCCGCGCGCGCTACTCGCGCCACCGTCCACGCGATCTACCGGCACGAGGTCGTCGCGCGCGCGCAAAGCTGGCATCCGCACGCGCCCGGCCGGGTGCCCTATGACCAGGCGGCCAGCTACCAGGGCTACCGGGCCGACGGGTCGGGGTACGCGTCCATGGCGCTGGGGTTACCGGCGCCCGGCCCGAACTCGGCCGCGCTGCTGGCGTCCTACTGCGACCGGATCCCGCCCGCGCGGCTCGGGCCCGGCGACCTCGTCGTCAACGCGACCGGTGGCCCGGACGCCCGCGAGGTCATGATCTTCGAGCGGTGGACCGGCCCGTCCCGCACCGCCTACTGGGCGTACCAGCAGCGCCGCGGCTACGGCACCGACCACCTCGTGCGCGGCGCCGGCCTCACCCGCGACGGGCGCCACGTCGCCTGCCATCCGCGCAACCTGCGGGACGACCCCGTCGGCTGACGCGGCCGAGCGGGTCGAGCGCGGGTCAGATGCGGGACGCCAGGTGCCCGACGAGGTCTGCGGCCGGGGCCTCGGCGGCGGCGCGGAACGCGGTGCCGGCCCAGAGGTTGACGATGTCCGGGTCGCCCTGCGCGGCGGCGGCCTTGCGGAGCGGCGACGTCACGTAGTGGACGTCCGGGTAGGCGGCGGGCGCTCCGGCGGAGTGCTCGGTGAGGAACCGGTTGACCAGGCCGCGCGCGGGCCGTCCGCTGAACGCCCTGGTCATCGCGGTGGAGGTGAAGCGGGGATCGGCGAGCGCGGCCTCGTGCAGGGCGCTCGCGCCGCTCTCCGGGCAGCGCAGGAAGGCCGTCCCGAGCTGGGCCGCGACGGCGCCGAGCGACAGGATCTCGGCCACGTCGTCCGGGGTGCCGAGGCCGCCGGCGGCGATGACCGGACGGTCCGTGACGGCGAGGACGTCGCGGAGCAGGTCGCGGAGCGGGAGCGCACCGTCGAAGGTGTTGGTGAACGAGCCGCGGTGGCCGCCCGCTTCGGTGCCCTGCGCGCACAGCGCGTCGGCGGCCGACGCGAGCCGGGCCTCCTCGGCGGTCGTCACGGTGACGGCCACGACGACGCCGCGCTCCTGGAAGGCGCGGACGACGGCGTCGTCCGGGCAGCCGAACGTGAAGCTCACGACGGCGGGCGGGTCGGACAGCAGGTCGGCGATCTTGGCGTCGTAGGCGTCGTCGCGGGCCGCCGGGGTGCCGGGGTCGACGCCAAGCCGCCGCGCCTCGGGCGCGAGGGCGTCGCGGTAGGCGGCGACGGCGGCCGGGTCGACGTCGTCGTGCGACGGCATGAAGAGGTTCACGCCGAACGGGCGGGACGTCAGCGCGCGCGTCCGGTCGATGTCGGCGCGCATGGCGCCGGCCGTCTTGTAGCCGGCGCCGAGGAAGCCGAGCCCGCCCGCGTCCGACACGGCGGCGGCGAGCTCCGGCGTGGACGGCCCGCCCGCCATCGGCGCCTGGACGATCGGCAGGTCGGGAAGCCAGGATGCCGTCATACCGGTTCCCTTTCCGGGGCGCGGCGGACCAACCACCGCCAGCGCGGCTGCTCGAACGCGACGACCGCCGCGCACAGCACCGTCACCGCGACCGCGACGGGCATCGGCCAGGCGGCCCAGGACGCGGCGACGGCCGCGGCGAGCTGGAGGAGCACCAGCCCGATCGTCACGACACCGGGCACCGGGACCATGACGCGGGCCTTGTCGCCGGGCGTGGAGAACACGGTCGGCAGGCCGATCAGGACGACGTCGGCGAGCACCGCGAGGACGATCGAGTGCGGTGCGAGGGCCCAGGGCGCGGCGACCCAGGCGATGATCTCGGCGAGGAAGCGGAGCGCGGAGGCGGCGCGTCCGTCGGGGGCGGCCCCTCCGGGGCTCGCGGTATGCGTCACGATCGGAAAGATAGCCCGCGGAACACCGGTCGCGGCGGCCGGGTTCGGCGAACGTGAACCGACCGAGAGGGACCAGGATGCGGGTGCTGCTGCACTACGACATGGACCACACCGAGCCCGGCCTGGACATCGTCTCCTGCTCCGAGCAGGACGACGCCCGCTTCCGCGAGCTGCTGCCGGACACCGAGGTCATCTGGCACGTGCTGCGCCCGCTGACCGCCGCCGACATGGACCGGGCGCCGAAGCTCAAGCTGATCCAGAAGCTCGGCACCGGGGTGAACACCATCGACCTGGACGCCGCCGCCGGGCGCGGGATCGCGGTCGCGAACATGCCGGGCCGCAACGCGCAGGCCGTCGCGGAGACGAGCCTGCTGCTGATGCTCGCGGCGCTGCGCAAGCTGGTCGCGTTCGACGCGCGGACGCGGCGCGGCGAGGGCTGGCCCGCCGCCCGGTCGCTGGTCGGCGGTGAGCTGAGGGGCCGGACGGTCGGGCTGCTCGGCGGCGGCGAGATCGCGGGGCTGCTGCGCGGGATGCTGGAGGCGGTCGGCGCCCGCGTCCTGTACACCTCGCGGCGGCCGCGCCGCGACGACCCGTCCTGGCGGGAGCTGGACGACCTGCTGCGGGCGAGCGACGTGCTGTCGGTGCACGTCCCGCTGACCGACGAGACGCACCACCTGCTGAACGCCGAGCGGCTCGCGCTGCTGCCGCCCGGCGCGGTCGTGGTGAACACGGCGCGCGGCGCGGTGATCGACGAGGCCGCGCTGGTCGCGGCGCTGACGTCCGGGCATCTCGGCGGCGCCGGCCTGGACGTGTTCGAGCGCGAGCCGGTCGATCCGGGGAACCCGCTGCTCGCGCTCGGCAACGTCGCCGTGATGCCGCACGTCGCGTGGCTGACCGGCGAGACGTGGGACCGGTACTTCGAGGTCGCGGCGGAGAACTGCCGCCGCCTCGCCTCCGGCCGCGACCTCCTCCACCGCGTCGTCTAGGGGACGTCCAGGGGATGCCTACGGGATCAGGACCGGCTTGACGACCTTGCCGGACGTCACGTCCGCCTCCGCCTGGTTGATCTGGTCGAGCGGATAGGTCTCGATGAGGCGGTCGAAGGGGAACAGGCCCTTGCGCCACAGGTCGATCATCATCGGGATGAAGGTGTGCGGGACGGCGTCGCCCTCGATGATGCCCTTGACCGTCCGGCCCATGAGCAGCAGGTTCGGGTCGAGCCGGTACTCCTCGGACCCGACGCCGACGAGGCCGCAGACGCCGGTGGTGCGCAGCGACGCGACGGCCGCCGACACCACGGACGGGACGGCGGTCGTGTCGAAGGAGTACTGGACGCCCTCGCCGCCCGACAACCCCCGGATCCGACCGGCGATGTCGTCGTCGGCGCCGTTGATCGTGTGGGTGGCGCCGAGCTCGCGGGCCAGGTCGAGGCGCGCGTCGTTCAGGTCGACCGCGACGATCGTGGTGGCGCCCGCGACCTTCGCCGCCATCACCGCCGAGAGCCCGACCGCGCCCGCGCCGAACACCGCGATGCTGTCGCCGGCGCGGACGCCGAGCGAGACCAGCACCGACGCGGCGCCCGTCTGCACGCCGCAGCCGAGCGGGCCGAGCTTCTCCAGCGGCACGTCCTTGGTCACCGGGACGACGTTCCGCACGGTGCCGAGCGCGTGCGACGCGAACGACGACTGCCCGAACCAGCGGTTGCCGACCGCGTTCCCGCCGGCGTCGAGAGCGCGGGGCGTGCCGTCCAGCGGCACCGCGATCATGTTCAGCGCGGCCATCTGCGGGCACGCGCCGGGCTTCGCGTCCCGGCAGTTCGCGCAGGTCCCGCACGAGTCGAACGACATGACCACGTGGTCGCCCCGGGTGACGCCGGCGACGCCCGGCCCCACCGCCTCGACCACCCCGGACCCCTCGTGCCCGAGGATCACCGGCTTGCCGACCAGGTCGCCCGGCACCCGTCCGAGCAGGTCGGTGTGGCACATCCCGACGCCCGCGATCCGGACGACGATCTCGCCCGGCCCCGGGTCTGCGAGCTCCACGCGCTCGATCGTGTAGGGGGCGTCTGCGGCGCGCAGCACCGCGGCGTCGATCTGCACGAGGGCGTCCTCTCAGGCCAGCGAGTAGCGGACGGGCAGCCGCTTCAGGCCGCCGACGAACGTGGTCGCGATGCTCTCCGCCGGGCCCGCGAGCTCGATCGAGCCGAGCCGCGGCAGCAGCTCCTCGAAGAAGGCGCGGACCTCGATGCGGGCCAGCGCCGCGCCCAGGCAGTAGTGCACGCCGAACCCGAACGCCAGGTGCTTGTTCGGGTCACGGCCCACGTCGAACGCGAACGGGTCGTCGAACACCTCCTCGTCGCGGTTCGCGGACGGGTAGGACAGCAGCACCGCGTCGCCCTCGCGGATCGTCGTGCCGCGCAGCTCGTAGTCGCGGGTCGCGGTCCGCATGAACTCCTTCACCGGCGTGACCCAGCGGATCATCTCGTCCACCGCGAGCGGCATCAGCTCCGGGTTCTCGGTGAGCCGTTTCCGCTGGTCGGGGTGCTCGATGAGGGCCTGCAGGCCGCCCGCGATCGTCGCGCTGGTCGTGTCGTGCCCGGCCGTCGCGATGATGACGTAGTACGACGCGGTGTCGAAGTCGTTGAGCGGCTCACCGTCGATCCGCGCGTTCGCGATGGCGGACGCGAGGTCGTCGGTCGGATGCTTGCGGCGCTCCTCCGTCAGGCCCTGGAAGTACGCGAAGAAGTCCAGCAGGACCTGCAGCTTCTCCTCGTTCGACTGGCCGCGCTGCAGCTCGTCGTCGTCGCCGCCGAACAGCTCCTGCGTCAGCTTCAGCATCCGGTCGAAGTCGCTCTCCGGCAGGCCGAGCAGCGACAGGATGACGTACAGCGGGAAGTGCACCGCGACCTGCCGCGCGAAGTCGCACTCGCCGCCGAACTCCACCATCCGGTCGACGTACCGCTTCGCCAGCTCCTTCACGCGCGGCTCCAGCGCCCGCATCGCGCGCGGCCGGAACCAGTCCGCGCCGATCGCCCGGACGACCCGGTGGTCGGGGTCGTCCATGTGGATCAGCGTGCGCAGCGCGATGCCCTGCTCGGCGCGCTGCCGGTTCAGCTCGTCGAACTCGGCGGTGCCGAGCAGCGGCCGCGGCGCGTTCAGGAAGATCTCGTGGTTCCGCTCGATCTCCAGCACGTCCGCGTGCTTCGTGATCGCCCAGAAGGGCGTGTAGTCCGGCGCCTCCACCCACCGCACCGGCGCCTCGCGCCGCAGCAGCGCGAGCGCCTCGTGCAGCCGCGCGTCGTCGGCGTACGCCTTCGGATCCGCGAGCGCCCGGCCCGCCTCGTCCACGCTCAGGGTCATGCTGCTCCTTTTGGCACTGCCCTCGGCGTCAGGCCCTGGAGGGCCTTCCTTCAACGGGCATTGCGGCGATCGCTGCATCGCTCCGGCTCGCCCAGGGGCTCGCTGCGCGATCGGATTCTCGCAAGCTCGAATCCGGCTTCGCTCGCGATCGCAACGCTCGGGTGGTTGAAAGTCGAGCTTAGAACGCCGTGGGCGTGACCGTAAGTGCCGGGTTACTCGCGGGCGCCATTAGCCCAGGTCAGTGAAGTCTCCGTGGCGGCCCTGGCCGGCGGTGAATCGTCCGGCGCCTTCGAGGGCGTCCTGCAGGGAGCCTAGGCCGTGGCGGTACTCGACGGCGAGCGCCTCGTCCTCCGGCAGGCCCTCCGCGTCCAGGACGGACATGCGGTCGTTGCGCAGGCACGCCTGCGGGAACCGGGCGAGGTCCGCCGCCAGCTCCTCCGCCGCCTCCCGGGACGTCCCCGGCGGGACGAGCCGGTTCGCGAGGCCGATGTCGAACGCCTCCCGCGCGCCGACCGGACGGCCCGTGAGGATCAGGTCCATGGCGCGGCTCGTCCCAATGAGGCGGGGCAGCCGGAACGTCCCGCCGTCCACCAGCGGCACGCCCCAGCGGCGGCAGTACACGCCGAACGTCGCGTCCTCCTCGACGACCCGCAGGTCGCACCAGAGCGCCAGCTCCATGCCGCCCGCGACCGCGTGCCCCGCGACGGCCGCGATCACCGGCTTCGACAGCCGCATCCGGGTGCAGCCGAGCGGGCCGTCGGCGGGCGGCGCGTCCACCCGCGGGCTCCGCTCGGTGCCGATCGACTTCAGGTCGGCGCCCGCGCAGAACGTCCCGCCCTCGCCCCACAGGACGGCGACGCTCGCGTCCGGGTCGGCGTCGAACGCGCGGAACGCCGCCGCGAGCCCGTCCGCGGTCGCCCCGTCCACGGCGTTGCGCGCCTCCGGACGGGACATGATCACGGTCGTGACGGGCCCGCGGCGCTCGCTCCTTACCTGCATCTCACTCCCCAACGTGGACGAACGCGCCGTCCGCGAGGTCCTTGAAGCGGTCGAGGTCCTCGGCCGGCGCGTCGATCGCCCGCAGCGGGCCCGCGTCGGCGAGGTGCCTGCGAGCATAGAGGCGCGCGACGAGCGCCTTGCGGTCGGCGCCCGAGTCGGCGCGCTCCCAGCCGGCCTGCTCCAGCAGCAGCGCCGCCGCATAGACGTCGGCCATGTACTGCGCGAGCGGGTACAGGCGCGCCTCGGCGGTGGTGCGGTCGAGGCCGCGCCACTTCTCGATCGCCTCGCGGACGTGCCCGATCCGCTCGTTGACGAGGTCGGCCGTGGCGTCGTCGCCGGCGGGCGCGTTCGCGACGGCCTCGGTGAGCCGGTCGAGGAGCGGCTCGTGCGCGTCGTTGCGTTCGATGGCGCGGCGGACGTCCAGGCACAGGATGTTGTCGCCGCCCTCCCAGATCGGGTTGACCTGCGCGTCCCGCAGGATGCGCGCGACCGGCCACTGCTCGATGTAGCCGTTGCCGCCGTGGATCTCGATCGCGTCGCTCGCCGCCGTCACCCCGAGCCGCGCCGCGCGCAGCTTGATGAGCGCGGCGCCGATCCGCAGCCGGGGCCTGCCGAGGTACCCGTCGAACACCAGCGCCTGGACGGCCTCCGTCTCGACGATCATCTCCGCGAGCTTGCGGCGCATCAGCGGCTGCTCGTCCAGCGCCGCCCCGAACGCCTCGCGCGCCCGCGTGTAGCAGAGCGACTCCACCAGCGACCGGCGCGCGCAGCCGAGCCCCATCATCGAGATGCCGAGCCGGGCGCCGTTCGTCAGCTCCATCATCCGGGCGAGGCCCTTGCCGTCCCCGCCCTCGCCCGCGCTCGACGCCGGGGCCAGCAGGAACGCCTCCGCGTCGGTGAACTCGATCTCCGCGGACGCCACCGACCGGGTGCCGAGCTTGTCCTTCAGCCGGCGGATCCGCACCCCGTTGCGCGACCCGTCCCGCCGCTCCCGCAGCACCAGGAACGGCGCGATGCCGCGCACCCCGTCCACCGCGCCCTCCGGCTTCGCGAGGACGACGAACGCCGACCCGTTCGCGTTCGACGCGAACCACTTGAACCCGTTGAGCCGCCACGCGTCGCCGTCCCGCGTCGCCGTCGACTCCAGCGCCCCGAGGTCCGAGCCGCCCGACCGCTCGGTGAGCATCTGCGCGGCCTCGCCGGAGAACGCGCCCGCCGCGAACAGCTCCCGGACGCGCTCCTTCACCTCGTCCGGCGCGAACAGCTCGGTGAGCCCGACGACCATGTCGCCGCCCGTGCCGAGCGCGCACGCCATGCCGATGTCGGCCTGGTCGAGCAGGTAGCTCCAGGCGACGCCGAGGGGCGCCGGGTCCACGCCGTTCGCCTTCGCCTCCGCGATGAAGTCCGGCCTGGTGAACGACGTCGCCACCAGCTCCCGCCGGGACGCCTCGAACGACCCGGGCATCACGACCTCGCTGATGTCGCGGCCCCACCGGTCGTACTTCTCCAGCCGCGGCGGGTTCCGGTCGGTCTCCTCGGCCCACGCGTTCACCGGGCCGCCCATGAGCGCGCCCAGCTCGCGGAGCCGCGGCTCCGCCCAGCCGAAGCCGTCGCCGAGGTGGCGCCGCATCAGGAAGCGCAGCGTCGGGTCGCAGTCGTACCAGTTGAGGCCCGCCGCCCCCTGGTAGCGCTCCGTCGCGTACCGGCGGGCCTTGTCCGCGCCGCCGAACGGGAGCCGGTCGAACGGCTCGGTCAGGTAAGAGGCCATGCCCCGGACATTACGCTTCTTTGTCACGTGATGGAAGACTGTAATCTCACCGGTGTCCGCACCCGGACGCCGCGCCCCGCCGGGCCCGCACCGGATAAAGTCCGCAGCAGCCATGGACACGCTCCAGATCCGCCCCCTCACCGCGCGCTCGGTCGTGCTGAGCACCCTGCTGGGCGTCCACCCGCCCCGCCTCGCCGCCCGGCACCTCGTCCGCGTCGGCGACCTGTTCGGCATCGCCGAGGGCACGATCCGCGTCGCGCTCTCCCGCATGGTCACCTCCGGCGACCTCGTCCAGACCGACGGGAAGTACGCCCTCACCGACCGGCTCCTGCGGCGCCAGGCCCGCCAGGACGAGAGCCGCCGCCCCCGCACCCGCCCCTGGGACGGCACCTGGGAGATCGCCGTCATCACCGCCGAGCGCCGCCCCGCCGCCGACCGCGCCGCCCTCCGCCAGGCCATGTCCGCGCTCCGCCTCGCCGAACTGCGCGAGGGCACCTGGCTGCGCCCCGCCAACCTCGACCGGCCCCGCACCGAGACCGTCGTCCGCCAGTGCACCTTCCTCGAAGGCCGCCCCGAGCAGGACCCCGCCGTCCTCGCCCGGACGCTCTGGGACCTCGACGGCTGGGCCGCCACCGCCGAGGCGCTCCGCGCGTCCCTCACCGGCGCCGGCACCATCGCCGAGCGCTTCACCCTCGCCGCCGCGGCCCTCCGCCACCTCCTCCACGACCCGATCCTGCCGCCGGAACTCCTCCCGCCCGGCTGGCCCGGCGACGCCCTCCGCACCGGCTACGAACGCTTCGAGACCGACTTCGCCCGCCTCCTCACCAGCGAACTCCAGCCCTGAACCCCGCTCACGGCGCCGCGAGCACCCGGAACCCCGCGTCGACCGGGATGCGCGCGCCCGCCACCGCGGGCAGCGACCCGTCCACCACCGCGGCGATCACCGCCGCCACGTCGTCCGGCTCCACCATCCGCCCCAGCACCGACCGTCCGGCGAGCGCCTCCTCGATCTCCGGCGTCCGCGCGGCCGACGACCCCTCGGTGCGCACCGCGGCCGGCGCGACCACGTTGACCGCCACCGGGCTCGCCTCCGCCGCCACGTGCCGGGCGAACGCGTCCAGCGCCGCCTTCGCCGTCGTGTGCGCGCCGGTCATCGGCCGCGTGAGGTCGGCGCTCAGGCTCGACACGTAGACGATCCGCCCCTGCGCCGGCATGTCCGGCAGCACGGCCTGGGTCACGTGGTACGCGGCGGCGAGCTCGCCCTCCACCTTCCCGATGAACGCCTCCCACGGCAGCGACCGCACCGGCCCGAACGACGGGTCGATGTTCGCGTTGCACACCAGCGCCGTGACCGGCCCGCACGCCGCCACGAGCGCCGCCACCTCGGCCGGGTCGCGGACGTCGGCGCGGATCGCCGTCCCGCCCGTCTCCGCGGCGACGGCCTCCGCCGACGCCTCGTCCCGGAAGTAGTTGACGACCACGCGGTATCCGCGGCGGGCGAGTCTCCTTGCGGTGGCGGCGCCGATGCCACGGCCCCCACCGGTCACGAGCGCGACTGGTTCCATGCCGGCCACGCTAGGAGACAGGGCTAACCTTTCGAAAGTACGTACCTATAGGTAAGCCCATGCCGCGAGAGTTGGTGCCCTGATGGACGACGTCTTCCGCCGCGACTGCCCCGCCCGTGTCGTCCTCGACCACGTGACCCGCCGGTGGGGCATCCTCGTCCTCACCGCGCTGGACTCCTCCGACCTGCGCTTCTACGAGCTCCGCGACCGCATCGAGGGCGTCAGCGAGAAGATGCTGTCGCAGACCCTGCGCACCCTCGTCCGCGACGGCCTCGTCCTGCGCACGGTGGAGCCGACCGTCCCGCCCTCGGTCACCTACGCCCTCACCCCGCTCGGCCGCGGCATCACCGTCCCCCTCCGCGGCCTGACCGGCTGGATCCGCGAGCACGCCGCCGAGATCATCACCGCCCAGCACGCCTACGACACCGCGTCCCACTCGAACGTCACCGCCACCCCCTAACCTCCTCCCGACCTGGGCGACTCGGAGTTCGAGGCTGGCCGGGAGGCGCTGGAAGGGCGGGAGCGGTACCTGTTCCAGTTCTGGCTCGAAGAGCCCGTGGCCCGGCTCGTCGACTGGTCCGTGCTGAAGACGGACGGCGCGTTCCAGCGGCTCGGCCTCGTCGGCGCGGCGCCCGGGTCGGCGCCCGGGTCCCTGGAGGAGGCGGAGCGGCTGTGCGACGAGGAGGGCGTCGTGGTGAGCGTCGACCCGGCACGGTGGCAGGCGGTGCGCGTGTCCCTCTGGGACGGGCCGCCGCCGGTTCCGGAGCGGGATCACGGCGTCGTGGACGGTGGCCGGCCGCGTACCTCCGGGCCGTTGGCACTGTTCCGGCTCGACGGGAGGATCGCGCGCCTATGGCCGGTCGAGCTCGGCACGGCGCCCGGGGCGTACCGGGTGCGGGTGGTCGAGGCGGCGGGGCAGGCCTTCGTCCAGGTGTGGCCGGACGGGCGTCAGTAGCCGGCGGGGAATCGGTCCTTACCGAGGAGGCGGCGGCGGGTTTGGGGGGCGGGGGGCGGGCACATGATCTTCCGTGGCGACGGTGCCTGGGAGGTGGCTGCATGCCTTCGGTCCTGGACGGGATGGTCCGGCGGAAGCCGATCGAGCAGATCGAGGACGAGCCGGGGAGCGCGGGCCTGACCCGGACGCTCGGGCTGTGGCAGCTGACCGCGATCGGGGTCGGCGGCATCATCGGCGCGGGGATCTTCTCGCTGGCCGGGGCGGTCGCCAACGAGAAGGCCGGGCCGGCGGTGCTGATCTCGTTCCTGGTCGCGGGGGTGGCGAGCGCGGCGGCGGCGTTCTCGTACGCGGAGTTCGCCGGGCTGATCCCGAAGGCGGGGTCGGCGTACACGTACGGGTACGCGGTGCTCGGCGAGTTCACCGGGTGGGCGATCGGCTGGGACCTGCTGCTGGAGTACACCGCGATCGTGGCGGTGGTCGCGATCGGGATATCCGGCTACTTCGACGACCTGCTCGGGTTCATGCACGTCCACCTGCCGCTGTGGATGAGCGGGGCGCCGGGCACCGAGCCGAAGGGCGTGGCGGACGGCAGCTACAAGGTCAACCTGTTCGCGGCGCTGCTGTGCCTGCTGATCGCGTGGGTGCTGAACCTCGGGATGCGGAACGCGGCGCGGTTCGAGACGGCGCTGGTGTACCTGAAGGTCGGGATCGTCCTGCTGGTGATCGTGGTCGGCGTCTTCAAGATCCGGAGCGGGAACTACTCGCCGTTCTTCCCGTTCGGGCTGTCCGGCGCGTTCACCGGGGCCGCGACGGTGTTCTTCGCCGTGTTCGGCTACGACGCGATGAGCACCGCGGCGGAGGAGTCGCAGGAGGCGCGCAAGCACATGCCGAAGGCGATCATCTACTCGCTGGCGATCTCGATGGTGCTGTACGTCGCGGCCTGCCTGGTGCTGACCGGGATGGTCGACTACCGGGACATCAACCCGGACGCGGCGTTCTCCTCGGCGTTCAAGTCGGTCGGTCTGAACACGGTCGGGATCATCATCGCGGTCGGCGCGATCCTCGGCGTCCTGACGGTGCTGTTCACGTTCATGATGGGCGCGACGCGGGTGTGGTTCTCGATGAGCCGGGACGGGCTGCTGCCCGGCTGGTTCGCCCGCACGCACCCGGTGCGGCACGTGCCGACGCGGATCACCTGGATCCTCGGCGCCGCGTCCGCGGTGATCGCGGGGTTCCTGCCGATCGCGGAGGCGGCGGAGCTCACCAACATCGGGATCCTGCTGGCGTTCATCGTGGTGTGCGTCGCGGTGATCGTGCTGCGCTACCGGCGGCCCGAGCTGCCGCGGGAGTTCCGGACGCCGGGGATGCCGGCCGTCCCGGCCGTCGGGATCGTGTTCTCGGTCTGGCTCATCACGTTCCTGGAATGGCAGACGTGGGTGCGGTTCGCGGTGTGGTTCCTGGTCGGCTGCGTCATCTACTTCGCCTACAGCCGCCGGCACTCGCTGCTCAACCGGAAGTGACGGCCAGCTTGGACATCTCGGTGCGCATCGGCTCGGCGATCGGGACCGGGCGGCGGGTCTCGCGGTCGACGAAGACGTGCACGAAGTGGCCCTCGGCGATGAGCGCGTCGTCGGACGCCCGGTACATGCCGATCTCCCAGCGGACGCTGGAGGTGCCGAGCTTGCCGATCCGCAGGCCGAGCCGGATCGTGTCCGGGAACGACACCTCGGCCTTGTACTGGCAGTGCGACTCCACGCACAGGGCGATCGACGGCGCGTCGAGCGGCGCGAACCCCGCCTTGCCGATCATCCACTCGTTGATGGCGGTGTCCATCAGCGAGTAGTGCACGGCGTTGTTGACGTGGCCGTAGACGTCGTTGTCCTTCCAGCGCGTCGGCACGCTCACCTGGTGCGGGTAGTCGCTCATCACGCGCGCCAGTCTATGTACCCGCTGGTAACACGCGGCACGGCGCCCTCCAGGCCGCAAGGAAAGGGTTCTGAGCACGATCCCGGCCTGGAGAGCGCCGTGGTCCCGGCGCCCGCGGCGCCTACGCCGCTCGGGCCTTGTCGAAGCGGGCCTTGACGTCCGTCCAGTTCACGAGCGACCAGAGCTTCTCGACGTAGTCCGGACGCACGTTCCGGTACTGCAGGTAGTACGCGTGCTCCCACGCGTCGAAGACCAGCAGCGGCGTGGTGTTCATGCCCACGTTCCCGTGGTGGTCGTAGACCTGTTCGACAACGAGGCGCTTCCCGAGCGGCTCCCACGCGAGCACGCCCCATCCGGACCCCTGGACGGTGGATGTCGCGGTCGTCAGCTGCTTGCGGAAAGCGTCGAACGTCCCGAAGTGCTCGTCGATCGCGGCGGCCAGTTCGCCGTCCGGGCGGTCGCCGCCGTCCGGCGACAGGTTGTCCCAGAAGATCGAGTGCAGGACGTGCCCGGACAGGTTGAACGCGAACGTCTTCTCCAGGCCGACCAGCCCGCCGAACTGCTCCTTGCCGCGCGCCTCGGCGAGTCTCTCCAGCGTGTCGTTGGCGCCCTTGACGTAGGCGGCGTGGTGCTTGGAGTGGTGCAGTTCGAGGATCTCCCCGGTGATCGCGGGCTCCAGCGCGGCGTAGTCGTACGGCAGGTCGGGCAGCGTGTAGTCAGCCATGCCGCCACTATTGCAAATGATTCGCAGTTACGTCCAGCACGCAACAAGCGCGCCGCCCGACCCGCCGCGCGATCAGCGCGAGGTCGCCTCCTCGAGGTCGGCGATCACTTCGGAGGCCGTGACCGGGTCCAGCTCGCCGAAGCGGTACGGCCCGCCTTCGGGGCTGAGATGGGAGAAGTGCTCGGGAGCCGGGTCGGCGCCGATCCAGACCGCCTCGAACGTCTGGTCCCCCGAGGCGCGCACGTCCCCCGCATAGAGGCCCGTCGCCAGCGTGACGACGACGTACCGCCGGTCCGCGACGGGGCGGACCATGCAGTCGATCCCGCCGTCGGAGTCGACCGGGCCCCGGTGCCAGCCGCGCCGCTCCAGCCCGAGGACGTTCCCGAACGGGACGGTCGCCTTCTCGAACCGGGCCAGCCGCCCGCCCGCCTTCTCCTCCTCGGTGAGGGCGTGCACGACCCGTCCGAGCTGCGGGAACGGCTGCGTGATCTCGTAGTCGGCGAAGACTCCGGACCAGTCGTCCAGCGCGTCCGCGAGGTGCAGGGGGTGGGCGATGCCGATGGCGGCGCCGTCCGGCAGCGTGACGGCGGTGTCGGTGACGTCCGCGCAGGTGCGGTCCTCGGCGAGGCGGAACGCGGTCGCCGTGCCGCCGTGCTCCGCGAGCCAGACGAGGCGCCGGGCGATGTGCCACACCAGCGGGTGCCGGACGAAGAACGCGGTGAACTCGTCCGGCGTCCACCGGCGGCCCGTCGTCATCGCCAGTTCCAGGCGGCGGAGCTGAAGGCCCGCGATCGCGCGGACGTCCTTCTTCAGGTCCATGTACCGCCGGTGGGCGGCGGGGGCCAGCGCGGGGTCGTCCCGCACGCCGGGCTTGGGCGGGTCCGCCCGCCATCCGCCGTTCTCGTCGAGGACGTACGGGCGCAGCGTCTCGTCGAAGCCGGCGGCGAACCGCCGCGGCCCGTAGTCGAGGACGAGCGTGCCGGCCGCGTCCAGGCCGAAGTCGGGGACCAGCCGGTCGCCGAGCTGCTCCGGGGTGAGGCCGCGAGCCGCCGCGATCTCCTCGATCTTCTCCTGCGCGCGCTGCTTGAGCCCCTTGTATCGGGCCTTCTGGGAGATGGCGTGGAGCTCGCGCAGGGCGAGGTCCGTCCCGATCCGGGCGAGGACGTCGAGCCCGCGCACCGCGTGATGGTGGCCGCCCTCCCCCGGCCAGGCGCGGATCAGGGGCACCAGCGCGCGCACCACCTCGTCGTCGCCGAGCAGGCCGAGGACGGTGAAGCGCCATGCGTCCTTCGGCGCCGCGCCGTCCTCCCGCCAGCCGCGGAACAGCGCCCAGCCGAACGCGGCGAGCGACCGCTCGTCGCACGCGTCGAGGACGCCGTCGAGCCCGGGTTCCGGCTCGCCCGACGCCGACATCGCCAGCAACGTGAGCAGGTGCCGGACGGCCGGGACGGGCAGCGCCCGCTCGCCGCCCCGCAGCAGCACCTGGGGAAGCGCCTCGGCGTTCACTCCGGTGGCCTCCGGGACCTTCTTCCGGGGAACCAGGTCTTCCGGGTCGCCGGACAGCACCGACTTCACGGCGGCGACGGCCTGCTCGCCGTGCGGGCGCGCGGCGTCGACCACCGCGTCCTCGCCCTCGCCGCCCGCGACGAAGTGGAGCGCGTACTCGGCGGCGGTGCGCGCCCGTCCGGCCTTGCCGAGGGCCGCGGGGAGCAGGTAGGGCAGCGCCGCCCGGCCGTGCCGGGCGAACCAGGCGGACGCCGGCTCGCGGGCCCCGGCGACGCGCAGCAGCCAGCCGGGCATCGCCTCGGCGACCTCGGCGTCCAGGAACGGCAGCAGCAGCCCGGCGCCGCGCGCCGGGCGGGCGCGGGCGAAGCTCAGCGCGACCGGGAGCGCGTCGAGGCCGAAGCGGGCGATGATCGGCCGGAGCCAGTGGTCCGGGCTCCACGCGTTGCGCGTGCCGAGCCCCCGCTGGTTCCAGTCGGCGGGCCGCCACTCGCGCAGCGCCGGGCGGACCAGCTCCTCCGGCCCCTTCGCCAGCATCGCGCCCTGCCAGTAGAGCTCCCGCTCGACCGGGTGCAGCACCACGCCCGCGCGGATGTTCGCGATCCGCTTCTCCCAGGTCGGGTCCACCGCGGCCGTCGGCCGGACGGCGTGGATCGTCACGCCGCCCCCGCCGGGATCGGCGATCGGCGTGGCCAGCCAGGCGTCGCGTTCGCCGGGCTCCCACACGACGTCCTGCCGCTCGGGGACGGCGAGCCCCTTCACGACCACCGGCTTGCGTTTCGGCTGCGTGCGGGCCCACGGCGGATCGATCAGGAGGCGGGGCAGGTCGCCGGCCGAGGCCTCGGGGACCCGGCCGTCCGCCGCGGTCAGCTTCTCCACGACCGCGCGCGCCTCCGCCGGGAGGTCGGGCGGGACGGGCACGGCGCCGCTGCGCAGATGGTCGGCCAGCAGTTCCCCGGCCGTGGCATCGCCCGCGGCCGCAGCCGTCGCCAGGACGCGGACCGCGCGCACCGGGAACCGCCGCATCGTGTCGCGCAGCGCGGCGCGCATGTGCGTGTTCCCGCAGCGCGCCAGCATGAGCCGGAACGCCTCGTCGCTCGGCAGCCGGCCCAGCGCCTCCAGCAGCCCCTTGCGGCGCGGCGCGCTGTCGTGGTGGTGGTCGAACGCCTCGGCCATGAACGGCGCGATGGCGGGACCCACGCCCTCGGCCAGGGTGACGAGGTTCGCTATGGAGTAGCAGTCGGAGACCGAGATGCGCGCGGCGGCGCCCAGGATCTTCAGGTGCTCGGGCGACCCCAGGGACCGCAGCAGCAGCTCCCTCGGCACCGTGTGCTCCGGGAGGGCGCAGCACTCGGCGACCCAGTCCAGCTCGGTCGGGACGAGGTAGGCGGCGATCATCCGGCGCATCGGCGTCGTGCGCAGCCCCGCGAGCACCTCGACCGCCTCGCGGTACGCGGCTTCGTCGGCGCCGGCCAGCACCGTCCGGAGCCGCTTGGCGGCGTCCCCGAGCTGGTACTCGTTGAAGCTCGGGGCGTCCAGCGCGACCACACCGCCCCTGCCGGTGCCGTAGGCGCTGCCGGACGCGACGCCGACCCGCTCGACGAAGGCCCGGACGGCGAACGGCAGCCCGTACGTCGTGATCCAGGCGTCCAGGAACCGGACGGTCGCCTCGCCCGAATGGGTCTCCGACTCCGGGACGACGGCGACCACCGCGGCGCCCAGCGGATCGGCCTTGCCCGCGAGATGCTCCCGCGCCGCCGCCGCGAGGGCCGGGTCGGTCCTGGCGTGGCTCAGCGCCGTCTCGATCGCAGCCGTGTAAGGGGCGACGATCTCCGCCTCGGGCGTCCCGGAGATCTCGGTCTTCGGCCCGGGGTGGCCGCCGCGCCGGGGATGCAGGTGCCGCCTCCAGGACCGCGGGACCTCCAGGACGTCCTCATCGGGCGGCGGAGGGCTCTTCTTGATCATGCTCGGACACCGTAGTGGAGGGTCCCGACATCCCCCGCCGGTTCAGATTTCGCGGGCGTCCCCCGGCGCGAGGAGCGCCATCTCCAGGCCGGTCAGGCCGTTCAGCATCGCGGCGACCGAGTTCTGCCCCAGCTCGCTGAGCATCAGCTCGTGGATCTGCAGCAGGCGCGCCGGCCGGACGCCCCGGACGAAGTCGACGGCCTCGCCGACCTTCGTCCACGGCCCGCTGGTCGGCAGCAGCAGCGTGTCGACCGGGACGTCGGGCACGTGGTAGGCGTCGCCCGGGTGGTAGACCCGGCCGTCGATCAGGTAGCCGGTGTTGTCGACGATCGGGATGTCGGAGTGGATCACCGCGTGCCGCTCGCCGTGCACGGTCACCGCGAACTCCCCGATGTGCAGCGCGTCGCCGGACGCGACGGCCCGCACCCGCCCGCCGTGCTCTCCCAGCTTGCCGCGCACCGAGGCGGGACCGTAGACGTGCAGGTCGGGACGCTTGTCGAGGGCGGCGCCGAGCAGGGCGTCGTCGAAGTGGTCGAAGTGCTCGTGCGTGATCAGGACGGCGTCCGCGGCGGCGACGGCGGCCTCCGCGTCCGGGGTGAACTTCCCGGGGTCGATGACGATCGTGGTGCCGTCCTTCTCCAGGACGACGCAGGCGTGGGCGTGCTTGGTCAGCTGCATCGGCGGCCTTCCTTCCATCAGCTGCTCGGGAGCTCATACAGCAAAGGTGTACAGCTTCAACTGTACACCTTTGCTGTATAGACTGGCTCGGACGCCGCATCCCCGAAGCCCGGAGGCCGCCATGCCGGACCACGAGCACCTCGCCGAGCGCCTGCGCACGTCCATCGGCGCGCTGGTCCGCATCACCCGGTCCCAGGCCGACGCGCTCGCCCCGCCGGTCGCGCAGACGCTCGGCCTCCTCGACCGCGACGGCGAGGCGAGCATCGCCTCGCTCGCGCAGCGGCGCCGCGTCCGGCACCAGAGCCAGAGCCGGACGGTCAAGGACCTCGAAGACCTCGGCTACGTCCACCGGCGCCACGACCCGCACGACGGCCGGGGCCGCGTCATCGCGATCACGCCCGAGGGCCGCGCCGCCCTCGACCGCGACCGCCGCGCCCGCCGCGACTGGCTGGCCGCCGCCATCGCCACGACCCTCACCCCCGCCGAACAGGACGTCCTCGCCGAACTCCCCGCCCTCCTGGACCGCCTGACCGCCCACGCCGCCGACACCGCCGAGCCGCGCTGACCTGGTGGTCGCCCGAGGTCAGCCGCGGGATGCGCCGGCGGCCGTGTCGCGGAGCAGTTCCAGCACGCGCCGCAGGTCGGGGCGCTTGCCGGTGCCCGCACGGCTGACGGTGTAGATCGTCCGGGAGACGGGCTGGGCCAGGGGATGGAGGCTGACGGCCCCGACCGTCTCCGGCAACGCCATGCGCGGGACCAGCGCGGCACCCGCACCCGCCGCGACCAGGGCGGTCAGCACGGCGAAATCGCTGCCGCAGGCACGGATGTCCGGGACGAAGCCGGCGGTACCGCAGGCTCGCTGGATCATCTCGTGGCAGGACGTCTCCGGCCCGGGCGCCAGCCACGGCACGCCCGCCAGGCGCGAGAGGTCCGCGGGCTGCCCGGTCGTCAGGTGCAGCGCGTCGGCCTGGGCGGGGTGCAAGGCGAGCAGCACCGGCTCCTCCATCAGGACGGCCTGCTCGCACGCCGCGGGGAAGTCGCGCGGCAGCACGGTGTAGCTGTGTACCAGAGCGAGGTCGGTGGAGCGCTTCCGCAGCTGGTCGAGGGCTTCATCGGGCTCCACGACGGACAGCCGCAACGAGGGGGCCTGCGAGGCGTCCGCGTCGGCCAGCCGCCGCCACAGGGGCGCGATGAGAGCGCGGGCGGCGGAGGGGAAGGCCGCGATCCGGACGATGCCCTGCCTGCCGGTCTGCAGGGCGGCCAGCCCCGACTCGGCCGCCGCCAGCTCCGCCAGGATGATCTCCGCATGGGCCACCAGCAGCTCTCCGGCCGCGGTCAGCCGCAGCGTGCGCCCGGCCTTCTCCACCACGGGCGTGCCCGCTTCCTTCTGCAGGGCGGCGAGATGCTGCGAGACCGCCGGCGGCGTCAGATGCAGGGCCTCGGCGGTGGCGGCGACGGTGCCGTAGGCGGCCAGGTGCTGGAGGATCCGCAGACGGCGTACGTCGAGCACGGACGGGCTCCTTACGTGGATCGCTCGAATCGGGCTGGTGACTCCAAGTGTGTCCCGGCGGCCTCGGGCGCGTCGCCGTCCGTTGCGTCGCTGTCCGGGGCGTCGCCGCCCGTTGCGTCGTCGGGGTCCGGAGCCGCCCCGCTCCGGTGGATGAGGATCACGCCCGCCGCGCTGACCGCACCGCCCGCCAGTTCGATCGGGTGGGGCACCTCGCCGAGCCAGACGAAGGAGACGACCAGCGCCACCGGCGGCACCAGGTACAGGGCCGCCGTGGAGGCCGCGAGCGGCAGGCGGGCGACGGCGTAGGCCCAGATCACGAAGCCGAGCGCGGACGGCAACAGGCCCAGGTAGACGGCGGAGCCCAGCGCGTCCGCCGGCGCGTGGACGGCCGCGGGCCACGCGGCGGGGAGCAGGGGCAGCGCGAAGACGGTTCCCGCGACCATCGCGTAAGTGGCGACCTCCAGGCCGGTGTAGCGGCGGAGCAGCGGCTTGGTCGCGAAGTGGTACGTCCCTTGGACGACGGCGGCGCCCAGGACGATGAGCGCCGAGACGGTGAACCCGCCGGCGCCCTCGGCCAGGCCGACCATGGCCGCGCCGGCGAGCGCGACGACGCTGCCGACGACGACGGTGCGGGTCAGCCGCTCCTTGAGGACCAGGCTGCCCAGCAGGACGCTGAACACGGGGGCGGTCGCGATCAGCAGGCTCGCGGTCCCGGCCTCCACCCGGACCTCGCCCCAGTTGAGCAGCGCCTGGTAGGCGGTGACGCCGGTGGCTCCGCACAGGGCGATCATCGGCAGGTCGCGGCGCCGGGGCGCGCGCACCTTGGCCAGCGGCGCCACCGCGCACAGCGCTATGGCCGCGACCACGATCCTCAGGAACGACAGGGCCGCCACGCCGAGGCCGTCGATGCCGACCCGGATGGCGGGGAAGGCCGAGGCCCACAGCACGACGGTGCCCGCCAGGGCGAGAACGTGAGCGGAACCGAAGCGGGAGAGCATGCCGCCAACGTCCCGCACCCCACAGCAAAGATCCAGTTACTTTTCATTGCGTAAAGGCTTAGCCGTACTTACGCATCGGAGAGCGCTGCTCCGGAGCGGGCCATGGCGGCGAGCCTCTCCAGCGCGGACCGCGTGGGCCCTTCCTCGGGGGCGGTGAGGGTGACGAACTGGTGGTCGGGCGTCCCCGGCAGGACCATGCCGATGTAGTCGAGGGACAGCCGGCCGACCACCGGATGCCGGTACTCCTTGCGGCCCATGCCCGGCCCCTTCACGTCCTGCCGGTCCCACCAGGTGCCGAAGTGCGGGGTCCGGAACAGCTCGCGGACCAGCGCCCGCGTCGCCGGGTCGTCCGGGTCGCGGCCGGTGGCGGTCCGCAGCTGCGCGATGCCGTGCCGGGCCACCTCCTCCCACTCCACGTAGAACGTGCGGGCGCGCGGGTCGCAGAGCGCGTACCGCAGCATGTTGCGGCGCGCCGGGGGCGCCTCCGCCAGGTGCGGCATGAGCGCGGCGGCCGTCCGGTTCCAGGCCAGCACGTCCAGCCGCGGGTTGATCACGTACGCCGCGACGGGATCGATCGCGTCCAGCAGCCGTCGCACCGACGGGTCGACCGGGCCGTCCGCCGCCCCGCCCGGGGCCGCGTGCGCTCCGGCGGAGGGCGGTGACGGCAGGGACAGCGCCAGCCGGTAGAGGTGGTCGCGCTCGTCGTCGTTGAGGACGAGCGCCCGGGCGAGCCCGTCCAGCACCGACGGCGAGGGGCGGATGCCGCGGCCCTGCTCCAGCCGCATGTAGTAGTCGGGGCTGATCCCGGCCAGCAGCGCCACCTCCGCGCGGCGCAGGCCGGGGGCGCGGCGCCGCCCGCCGTCGGGCAGGCCCACGGACGAGGGTTTGATGCGGTCGCGCCGGGAGCGCAGGAAGTCCGCCATCTCGCGTGTCGCCATGGCCTCCAGTGTGCCCGGAGGGTGGCCCTCCGGGTCCTAGCCATCGGCGGGCACTGGTCGTCGCGGCGGGCCCGAGGCAGGGTGAAGGCGTATCCCTGAGAGACGAGAGGTGGCTCACCAGTGCGCTATCGCACCCTTGGAACGGGCGGCCCGCGGGTGTCGGCGGTGGGGTTCGGCGCCATGACCCTGGCGCCGGTGTACGGCGGCGTCGAGGAGGGCGACGCCGCCGCCGACGCGCTCCTCGCCGCGCTGGACGCCGGTGTCACGTTCGTCGACACCGCCGACATCTACGGCGCCGGGTCCAGCGAGACCCTGATCGGCCGCATGCTGGAGAAGCGGCGGGACGAGTACGTCCTGGCGACCAAGTTCGGCGGGAACCAGGACGCGAACGGGATCCTCGTGCCCGGCATGGGGCGGCCCGAGTACGTCCGGAAGGCCCTGGACGCCAGCCTGTCGCGGCTCCGGACCGACCACGTCGACCTGTACTACCTGCACCGGCTCGACCCCTCGACCCCGATCGAGGAGACGGCCGGCGCGCTGGGCGACCTCGTCCGGGCCGGGAAGATCGGCGGGTACGGGCTGTCGGAGGTGTCGGCGCGGACGCTGCGCCGCGCGCACGCCGTCCACCCCGTGACCGCGCTCCAGACCGAGTACTCGCCGTTCCAGCGGGCGCCCGAGAAGGAGCTGATCCCGGCGTGCGCGGAGCTGGGCGTCGCGTTCGTCGCCTACAGCCCGCTCGGGCGCGGGCTCCTCGGCGGCCAGGTCCGCGGGTTCGACGACCTGGAGGCGGGCGACTGGCGGCGCGGCAACCCGCGCTTCCAGGCCGGCAACGTGGAACGGAACGTCTCCCTCGCGGACCGGGTGGCGACGCTCGCCGCCGAGCAGGGCGTCACGACGGCGCAGCTGGTGCTGGCCTGGCTGATCGAGCGGGGCGCGCTGCCGATCCCGGGGACCCGCAAGGCCGCGAACGCCCGCGCCAACGCCGCCGCCGGCGACCTGGCGCTGGACGCGTCCGTCTTCGCGCGGCTGGAGGAGATCGTCCCGCCGGACGCGGCGGCGGGCGCCCAGGGCAACGAGTCCTACCTCGCCAACCTCGACACCTGACCCGCACCCGACGGCCCGCCCCAGGCCGGGGCGGGCCGTCGGCACGATCAGTGGCGCCGCGGGCCGCCGCGCAGGCGCGAGAGAAGGTTGCGGGCCTTCTCCTGGTTGCGCGGGTCGTTGATGAACCGCTCCGCCTTCGCGCGCGCCTTCTGCGCCTGCGGGCTGCGGGCGAGCTGCTCCGCCTTGGCGCGGGCCTTCTGCCCCTGCGGACCGTGCGCGAACTGCTCCGCCTTGGCCCGCGCCTTCTGCCCCTGGGGGCTCTGGGCGAACTGCTCCGCCTTCGCCCGGGCCTTCTGCCCCTGCGGTCCCCGGACGAACTTCATGATCCGGTCGATGAGAGAAGCCACGTTCTTCCTCCTCGGCCTAGCTTCTCCCAGTTCAACGCGCGCCCCGGCCGGAAAGTTCGTCAGAACGCCTCGTCGAACGCCACCTCGCCCCCGACCCCGATCTGGTACGCCGAGACGCGGCGCTCGAAGAAGTTCGACAGCTCCTGGACGTCCTGCAGCTCCATGAACGCGAACGGGTTCGCCGTCCCGTTCCGGACGGGCAGGCCGAGCCGGGCGAGCCGCTGGTCGGCGACGTACTCCAGGTAGGCGCGCATGTCGCCGGCGCTCATCCCGGGCAGGCCGTCGCCGCACAGGTCGCGGGCGAACGCCAGCTCCACCTCGACGGCCTCCTCCAGCATCGTGGTGACCTGCGCGGTCAGCTCCGCGTCGAACAGCTCCGGCTCCTCCGCCCGGACGGTGTCGACGACGGAGAACGCGAACTCCATGTGCATGCTCTCGTCCCGGAAAACCCAGTTGGTTCCGGACGCGAGGCCGTTCAGCAGGCCGCGGGACCGCAGCCAGTACACGTAGGCGAACGCGCCGTAGAAGAACAGGCCCTCGATGCACGCCGCGAAGCAGATCAGGTTGAGCAGGAACGCGCGCCGGTCAGCGGCGGTGCGCAGCTCGTCCAGCGACCCGAGCGAGTCGATCCACCGGAAGCAGAACTCCGCCTTCGCGCGGATGGACGGGATGTGCTCGATCGCCGCGAACGCCCGGGCCCGCTCGTCCTGGTCGGGCAGGTAGGTGTCGAGGAGCGTCAGGTAGAACTGGACGTGCACGGCCTCCTCGAACAGCTGCCGCGACAGGTACAGCCGGGCCTCCGGCGCGTTGACGTGCTTGTACAGGTTGAGGACGAGGTTGTTCGCCACGATCGAGTCGCCGGTGGCGAAGAACGCGACGAGCCGGTTCACCAGGTGCAGCTCCGCCGGCGTGAGGCGGGCGAGGTCCGCGAGGTCGGAGGCGAGGTCCACCTCCTCGACCGTCCAGGTGTTGCGGATCGCGGCGCGGTAGCGCTCGTAGAAGTCGGGGTAGCGCATGGGCCGCAGGGTCAGGTCCATGCCGGGGTCCAACAACGCCATGCGGTGTTCTCCGGTTCGCGGTTCTCGGGCTCGCGCGCTCACTGGCACGCCTCGCAGGTCTCGGGGTTCTCCAGGGAGCAGACCGTCGCGGCGACGGTCGTCTGCGCGATCCGCGTGGCGGGCCGGGAGCGCAGGTAGTAGGTGGTCTTGAGGCCCTTGCGCCACGCGTAGGCGTACATCGAGGACAGCTTCCCGATCGTCGGGGTCTCCATGAACAGGTTCAGGGAGTGCGACTGGTCGATGTACGGGGTGCGGGCGGCGGCGAGGTCGATGAGGGCCTTCTGCGGCAGCTCCCAGGCCGTCCGGTACAGCTCGCGCATCTCCTCGGGCAGGTCGACGAGGCCCTGGATCGAGCCGTTCGCGCGCTTGATCGCCTCGCGGACGGCGTCGTTCCACAGCCCGAGCGACTTCAGGTCCTCGACGAGGTACCCGTTGATCTGCAGGAACTCGCCGGACAGCGTCTCGCGCTTGAACAGGTTGGACACCTGCGGCTCGATGCACTCGTAGCAGCCGGCGATGGACGCGATCGTGGCGGTCGGCGCGATCGCGATCAGCAGCGAGTTGCGCAGGCCGACCTCGGCGATGCGGGCGCGGAGCGCGTCCCATTCGGCGGGACGGGCCGGCGCGGCGTCCGGGAAGTGGTCGAGGTGCAGCTGCCCGCGCGCGGTGCGGGTCTCGGCGTAGGCGGGGAGCGGGCCGTGCGCCTCGGCGAGGTCGGCGGACGCGGCGTACGCGGCGAGCGCGATCTCCTCGGCGATCCGGGTGGACAGCTCGCGGGCCTCGGCGGAGTCGAACGGGAGCCGCAGCGTGAAGAACACGTCCGCGAGCCCCATCACGCCGAGCCCGACGGGACGCCATTTCCGGTTGGCCGTTTCCGCCTCGGGCGTCGGGTAGAAGCCGCGGTCGATGGTGCGGTCCAGGAACCGGACGGCGGTGCGGACGGTCGCGCGGAGCCGGTCCCAGTCGATCCCGGACGGCGCCACGTGCGCCGCCAGGTTCACCGACCCGAGGTTGCACACGGCCGCCTCGTTGTCCCCGGTGACCTCCAGGATCTCGGTGCACAGGTTCGACAGGTGGACGGTCCGGCCCGGCTCGGCGGTCTGGTTGCAGGCGCGGTTCGCGGCGTCCTTGAAGGTCATCCACCCGTTGCCGGTCTCCGCGAGCGTGCGCATCATCCGCCCGTAGAGCTTGCGGGCCGGGACCTGCCGGACGTACCGCCCCTCCTTTTCGGCCGCCCGGTACGCCTGGTCGAAAGCGTCGCCCCAGAGGTCGGTGAGCTCCGGAACCTCCTTCGGGTCGAACAGCGACCACGTCCCGTCCGCCTCGACGCGGCGCATGAACTCGTCCGGGATCCAGTTCGCCAGGTTCAGGTTGTGGGTGCGGCGCGCGTCCTCGCCGGTGTTGTCGCGCAGTTCGAGGAACTCCTCGACGTCGGCGTGCCACGGCTCCAGGTACACGCACGCGGCGCCCTTGCGGCGGCCGCCCTGGTTGACGGCGGCGACGGACGCGTCCAGCGTGCGCAGCCACGGGACGATCCCGTTCGAGTGCCCGTTCGTCCCGCGGATCAGCGACCCCCGCGACCGGACCCGCGTCCAGGAGATCCCGATCCCGCCCGCGTACTTGCTGAGCCGCGCGACCTGCCCGTACCGCTCGTAGATCGCCTCCAGCTCGTCGCGCGGCGAGTCCAGCAGGAAGCACGACGACAGCTGCGGGCGGCGCGCCGCCGAGTTGAACAGCGTCGGCGAGCTGGGCAGGTACGACAGCGTGCTGAGCAGCCCGTACAGCTCGGCCGCCTCCTCCACGCCGTCGGACAGGCCGACCGCGACCCGCAGGAAGAAGTGCTGCGGGCGCTCCAGGGGGAGCCGGGTGCGCGGGTGCCGCAGCAGGTACCGGTCGTAGAGGGTGCGCAGGCCGAAGTAGCCGAACCGGTCGTCCGCCTCCTCGTCGATCAGGGCGTCCAGGGCGGCGGCGTTGGCCGCGACGAACGCGGCCGGGCCGTCCGCGAGGAGGCCCTCGGCGTGCGCGGCGGCGACGGACTCCGCGAAGCTCCGGACGCCCGCCTCGGCGGTCTCGTCGCGGATCCGGCCGGCCAGCAGCCGCGCGGCGACCCGCGAGTACCCCGGCTCCGCCGCGACCAGCGCGGCGGCCTCCCCGATCGCCAGGTCCCGCAGGTCCGCGGCGCTCGCGCCGTCCCCCGCGCGGACCGCGCCGAGCACCCGTTCCGGCGCGGTCCCCTCGATGCCGGCACAGGCCGCCGCGACGTCGGCGGCGATCCCCGGCGCCGCCGGCGCCTGCATGGTGACTGTCACGTTCTCTCCCTCGTGAGCCGGCCTCGCGAGGGCATGCGAACGGGCGCGACGGCATGCTGCCGCGCACCGTCCCCCGGCTCACCCGCGAAGCCTCGGACGTACGGCGTGCATGGCAGGTCTTCGGACTCGCGGGCGCCGCGCCTCCCTCCGGAGGCACGACCTACTGGCCGTCGCTTCCCGATCCGGTCGCCCGGTTCAGTGCCTGTGACGGCGGTCGTTCCCGCTCACCGCTGCGGGGCAGTCCCGGACTCGCACCGGGTTCCCTCTTGCGACGCCCCCGCCGCGAGCGGCGGGGGCGAACCAGCACGGGATTGAACCCTACATCTTGTTGATCCTCATTGCGCAACCCCAACATGTAGGGCGCGTCGGGATCGGATCCCGGGGGTCGGATGCGGCCGCCCGGACGGAGGTGGGACGATGTCCCCGTCATGTCCCCGCGTCCCAGGCAGCCGGTCTTCCGCACCGCGCGCGCGGTCGTCTTCGCGACCGTGTGCGTCACGCTGGCGACCCTCGGCCACGACCTCGCCTCGCACGACCCCGTGCCCGGCTGGGCGGTGCTCGCCGGGTTCGGCGCGGTCCTCGCGGTCACCCTGGCCCTCGCCGGCCACGAGCGCTCCCTCCCGACGATCATGGGCGGGCTGCTCGGCGGCCAGTTCGCGCTGCACACGCTGTTCGCGAGCGCGACCGAGGGCATGCGCGACTGCGACACCACCGCGCATGCGGAACACGCCGCCGCGACGCCCGCGATGCACGGCTCCGGCACCTCCATGACCCTCGCGCACGTCGCCGCCGCCATCGCGGCCGCCTGGTGGCTGCGGCGCGGCGAGCGGGCCGCGTGGTCCCTCGCGCGGCGCCTCGCGTCCGCCGCCGACCGGCCGATCCGGCTGCTGCTCGCGCTGCTGCTGATCGAACCCGCGGAGCGCCCGGCGCGTACCCCCGTGGTGCCGGTGGCGGCCGGCGCGCTCGACACGGGACGCGCGCTCCGGCACCAGGTCGTCCGGCGGGGACCCCCGCCGCGTTCGAGGGCGCTCGCCCGCCTCTGAGGCGAGCGCCGTACGTCACCGGCCGCCGGACCCCCGGCGCCCGGCCATTCCCGTACGACTCGAACGGAGTTCCGTCTTGCCTTCCCGCACGCATGCCCGCCGGCTCGGCACGCTCGCCGTCCTCGCCGGCGCCGGCGTGGTCGCGTTCGCGACCGCCGCGTCCGCGCACGTCACCGTCAACCCGAAGACCGCCGAGCAGGGCTCCTACGCCAAGGTCTCGTTCCGGGTGCCGAACGAGGAGGACAACGCCGACACCACCAAGCTCGTCGTGAACCTCCCGACCGACCACCCGCTCGCGTCGGTGTCGGTGCGTCCCGTCCCCGGCTGGACGGCCAAGGTCGTGACGTCCACCCTGCCGAAGCCGATCAAGACCGAGGGCGGCGAGCTCACCAAGGCCGTCACGCAGATCACCTGGTCCGGCGGCAAGATCGAGCCCGGCCAGTTCCAGGAGTTCGACGTCTCGCTCGGCCCGCTGCCGACCGACACCGACACGATGATGTTCAAGGCCGACCAGACCTACTCCGACGGCCAGGTCGTCAAGTGGGAGCAGGACCCGGGCGACGGCACCAGCGAGCCCGAGCACCCGGCGCCCACCCTGAAGCTGACGCCCAAGGGGTCCGGCGACGCCGCCACCGCCGGGCTCACCGCCCAGTCGAAGCCGGCCGCCGCGAAGACCGAGGCGAGCTCCGACGACGGCACCGCGCGCGTCCTCGGCGGCGTTGGTATCGGCGTCGGCGTGATCGGCATCGCGGTCGGCGGCTACGGCCTGTCCCGCGCGCGGAGCCGGGCGTGAGCCGGGCCGTCCGGCGCACCGCCGCCGGCGCCGCCGCGGCCTTCGCCGCCTTGGCGCTCGCCGCGCCGCCCGCGTCCGCGCACACGTCGCTGACCGGCGCGAAACCGGCCGCGAACGCGACGATCGCGCCGCCCACCCAGATCGTCCTGACCTACGCCGACCCGGTGCAGCTGCCGCAGGTCGTGCTGACGGACGCGAAGGGCGGGCGGCACGAGGCGGGCAAGGCCCAGGCGGTGGACAACAAGGTCACCGAGGCGGTGAAGGGCACGCTGCCGAACGGGGTGTACACGGTCGGCTGGCGCGTCGTGTCGCCGGACGGCCACCCGATCAGCGGTACCTACACGTTCACCGTCACCGGGTCCACCGGCGCCGGCGCCGGGGCCGCCGGGGGCGCGCCCGCCGCGTCCGCGCCCGCGGCGAAGGCGTCCGGGAACGGCTCCGGCGGCTCGTCCGGCTGGCTGTGGATCGGCCTGGCCGCCGCCGTCGTCGCGCTCGCGGGCGGCGGGTTCGCCTGGTACCGGCGCGGCTCGGGGGCGTCCCCGAACGAGTGATCATGAAGTCTTCCGGTCGGGTGATTACGTTGTTACATTGATTACCCGACCGGAGGATCATTCATGGGGGCCCCGATGATCGTCGAGTACATCCGCTACCGGATCGACCGGGCGCGGGCGGAGGAGTTCGAGGCCGCCTACGCCCGCGCCGCCGTCCCACTCGCCGCCGCCCCGCAGTGCGTCGACTACGAGCTGTCCCGCTGCGTCGACGAACCCGAGTGCTACATCCTGCGGATCCGCTGGACGTCCGCCGGCGACCACTCCCAGGGCTTCCGCTCCGGCGAGCACTTCCCCGCCTTCTTCGCCGAGATCAAGCCGTACGTCCAGCAGATCGAGGAGATGCGGCACTACGAGGCGACGCCCGTCCACGGCAAGGGATCGTCCGTCCCCACCATGTACGACTGGGCGGGCGGCGCCGACGCCCTGCAGCGCCTCACCGAGGTCTTCTACACCACCGTCCTCAAGGACGACCTGCTCCGCCCCCTCTTCGAGCACATGGCGCCGGACCACCCGAAGTGGGTCGCGACCTGGCTCGGCGAGGTGTTCCGCGGCCCCGAGCGCTACAGCCGGGAGCGCGGCGGCTACCACCACATGGTCCGCCGGCACCTCGGCAAGGCGATCACCGAGGCGCAGCGCCGCCGCTGGGTGAGCCTGCTCATGGACGCCGCCGACGACGTCGGCCTGCCCGCCGACCCCGAGTTCCGCGCCGCGTTCGCGTCCTACATCGAGTGGGGCACCCGCATCGCGCTGGCGAACTCCCAGCCGGGCGCGTCCCCGCCCCTCGAAGCCCCCATGCCCCACTGGAGCTGGGGCGAAGCCCCGCCCTACACCCCCACCAAATAGCCGTTACCGCTCCGCCATCTCGCGCAGCCGCCGCGCCGCCTCAGCTGCCCGACCACCGCGCTCCGGTCCGGCGAGGATCGCACCCGCCAGCGCCTTCAACGCCTCCTCCGGCACCGGTGCCCGCCGCCGGGCATCGAACAGCACGACGTCGATGAGCCCCTCGTCCCCCTGGACCTCGAGGCGCGCGACCCGCGGAGCCGTCACGATCCCGGCGCCGCGGGCCGGCGGGTGCGGCACGTCCTCCACCACGACATGCCGCACGGTCGAGAGATCGCAGCTTCGCACCCCGTACTCCAGATGAGCGTGCAGCACCGTCCCGTCCAGCCACACCCGCGGATGGGCGAACCAGTGGCGCACGCCGAAGAGCGCCGAGACGAGGCCGATGGCCACGATCAGCGCGACGATGCCGGCCGCGTCGGCGAGACCCGCCACGGAATCGCTCCCCATCCGGCCGGCCTCGACGAGGAGGCCCGCGCCCAAGGACGCCACCACGAGCGGACCGAGAGCCAGCCCGAGGACGGCACCCGCTTTCCGGGCGCCCGTGAGGCCGCTCAGCACGACGACGATCTCCGGATCCACGGCGCCCCCTTTTAGCGGGAGGCCAGGGCGATCACCGCCTCCTGCGCCTCGGCCAGCGATTGTGCCGCCATTTCCCGGAAACGCGCCAGGTGCGGGACGAGGTCGGCGAGGGTCATTTCCGCATTGACGAAGGCCACGCCGTCGTCGGCGATGCCGAGATTGCCGAAATAGGCGCGCAGGTACGGCTCCTGGAAGTCGGATCCCTCCCGCGGCGTGCCGGGGCCGTACGCCCCGCCGCGCGCCGTCACGACGACGACCCGCGTCCCGCGCAGGAGGCTCCGGCCGCTGTCCGGGTCGGTGTACGCGCCGGGAAAGGTGATCCGGTCGATCCACGCCTTGAGCGACGCGGGGACCGAGAAGTTGTACATCGGGGCGCCGATCAGCACGGTCCCGGCGTCGAGGACCTGCTCGATCAGCGGCCGGGTCAGCGCCCATTCCCGCTCCTCGGCGGCGTCCTCGATGAGCGCGTCGACTTTCGCGGGCGGGACGTAGCCGTTCCTCTCGACGCGGCGCCCGAGCGCGCAATAGGCCGCCGAGATCGGCGGCACCGGATCGGCGACGAGATCGCGGTACCGGTGGCCGGACGTCCCGTGCCGTTCCCGCCACGCGTCCGCGAACCGCGCGGACAGGCGCCGGGTGATGGAATCGCCGGAGTGGCTGGAGTCCAGGTGCAGCAGCGAGGTGACCTGGTCGTGGGCCGATAGCATGGCGGAGCGCGTCTCCTTCGCTCTCGTGTCGTCCTTGTTCCCACACCTATGACGACCCGCGCCAACGAAAGGGGACCGATGGACGAGCAGGTGCTGGCGGAGCGGTTCGACGAGTGCCGCGGCCACCTGCGGGCGGTCGCGTACCGGATGCTCGGCTCGCTGGACGAGGCCGACGACGCGGTCCAGGAGACGTGGCTGCGGGCGTCCCGCGCGGGCGCCGGGGACGTCGCGAACCTGGCCGGCTGGCTGACCACGATCGCCGGGCGGATCTGCCTCGACATGCTGCGGGCGCGGCGGCGGCGCGACGAGGACCCCGCGGGCCTCGACGGCCTCGCCGCATTGGAGCGGGCGGACGGCCGCGACCCCGAGGAGGAGGCGGTGCTCGCCGACTCGGTCGGGCTGGCGATGCTGGTCGTCCTCGACCGGCTCGGCCCCGCGGAACGCGTCGCGTTCGTGCTGCACGACCTGTTCGCGGTGCCGTTCGCGGAGATCGCCGGGATCGTCGAGCGGACCCCGGAGACGACGAAGAAGCTGGCGAGCCGGGCCCGGCAGCGCGTCCAGGGGTCGCCGTCGGTGCCCGCCGCCGACCTCGCGCGGCAGCGGGAGGCGGTGTCGGCATTCCTCGCCGCGTCCCGCTCCGGCGACATGGACGCGCTGCTCGCGGTGCTCGCGCCGGACGCGTTCCGGCGCGCCGAGGGGGCGGCGGAGGTCCGGGGCGCCCGCCGCATCGCCGGGGAGACCCTCGCCAACCCCGTCCGGGCCCGGAACGCCCGTCTCGCCCTGGTGGACGGGCGGGTCGGCGTCGTCGTCGCTCCCCGCGGCCGCCTGGCGGCCGTCCTTCAGGTCGCGGTGGAGGACGGCCGCATCGCCAGCTTCACCGTGGTCACCGACCCCGCCCGCCTAGACCGCGTCCGCCTCGCCCTCCTGCACTGACTTGCGGACGAGGAGGTGGCCCTGGCGGTGGCGCTCGCCTTCGGCGGGCTCGCGGCGCTGCCGTGCGACCTCGGTGAAGCCGGCCTCGGCCGTCAGGCCGGCGAGGGTGTCGATGGGCCAGCGGGTCGCCGGGGCCACCTTGTGGTCGAACGGGACGGGCTCGCCGGTGTCGGAGACGAAGAAGCCGAGCAGCAGGTGGCCGCCGGGCGCCAGCATCCGGTGGAACGCGGCGAGCAGCCCCGGGACGTCCTGCACCGGCGCGTGGATGATCGAGTACCAGGCGAGGACGCCGCCGAGCGCGCCGTCCGCGACGTCCACCTCGGTCATCGGAGCGTGGTCGAACCGGACGCCCGGGTGCGCCGCGCGGGCGATCCGGATCATCTCGGCGGACACGTCGGCGCCGAACGCGTCGCAGCCGAGCGAGCGCAGGTGGGCGGTGAGGTGCCCGGGGCCGCAGCCGAGGTCGGCGACCGGCCCGGCGTCCCGGGCGAGCCGCCCGAACGCGTTGATCATGCCGAGGTCGAACGGCATGTCGAGGTAGGCGGTGCTGAACAGGTCGGCGTACAGGTCCGCGACGGAGTCGTAGCCGGCGCGGGTCTCGTCCAGGTGGGAGGCGGTCATGGACGACGACCCTACGGCGGCCGCACCGGCTGGTGACCGCGTACGGCGGGCGCGGTCCGCCTTCGCCGCCGAGGGGTAGGACTACCCCCGTTCGGGGGTGGCGTGGGTCACTCCGGATGTTCGACCATGCCCCTGACCAGGTGTCCGTGCGGCTACGAGGAGAGACCATGCCCGCAGTCGAGTTCCGCGCGGCGCGCGACTTCCTGCTCGCGCATCGCGACGACTACGCGACCGCGTACGAGAAGTTCCGCTGGCCGGTGCTGACCGGGTTCAACTGGGCGCTCGACTGGTTCGACAGGATCGCCGAGGGGAACGACTCGCCGGCGCTGTGGATCGTCCAGGAGGACGGCGCGGAGGAGCGGTACTCGTTCGCGGAGATGGCGCGGCGGTCGAACCAGGTCGCGAACCTGCTGCGCGGGGCGGGGGTGCGGCGCGGCGACCGGATCGTGCTGATGCTCGGGAACCAGGTCGAGCTGTGGGAGACGGTCCTCGCGGCGATGAAGCTCGGCGCGGTGCTGATCCCGTGTACGCCGCTGCTCGGCCCGGCCGATCTCCAGGACCGGCTGACGCGGGGACGGGCCCGCCATGTGGTGACGGGCTCGTCCGACACGGGCAAGTTCGCCGGTCTGGACGGGGAGTTCACCCGGATCGCAGTCGGCGAGCCGGTCGAGGGGTGGCTGCGGTACGCCGACGCGTACGAGGGAAGCGACGTGTTCTCCCAGTACGGGATGACGATGTCGTCGGACACGCTGCTGCTGTACTTCACGTCCGGGACGACGGCGCAGCCGAAGCTGGTCGAGCACACGCACGCGTCGTACCCGGCGGGGCACCTGTCGACGATGTACTGGCTGGGGCTGCGGCCCGGGGACGTCCACCTGAACATCTCGTCGCCGGGGTGGGCGAAGCACGCGTGGAGCAACATCTTCGCGCCGTGGAACGCCGAGGCGTGCGTGTTCATCTTCAACTACACGCGGTTCGACGCCGAGAAGCTGCTGGACGCGATGGAGCGGTGCGGCGTGACGAGCTTCTGCGCGCCGCCGACGGTGTGGCGGATGCTGATCCAGTCCGATCTCGGCCGGCTGCCGACGCCGCCGCGCGAGGTGGTCGCGGCGGGTGAGCCGCTGAACCCCGAGGTCATCCAGCGGGTGAAGGACGCGTGGGGCCGGACGATCCGGGACGGGTTCGGGCAGACGGAGACGACCGTCCAGATCGCGAACACGCCGGGCCAGAGCGTCAAGCCGGGCTCGATGGGGCGTCCCGTGCCGGGCTACAAGGTCGCGCTGATCGACCCGGTGTCCGGGGAGCCGGGCGAGGAGGGCGAGATCTGCCTCGACCTGGAGGACCGTCCGCTCGGGCTGATGACCGGCTACCACGGCGACGAGGCGCGCACCGAGGAGGCGATGGCGGGCGGCTTCTACCACACCGGCGACATCGGCTCCCGCGACGAGGACGGATACATCACCTATGTCGGGCGCGCCGACGATGTGTTCAAGGCGTCCGACTACAAGATCTCCCCGTTCGAGCTGGAGAGCGTGCTGATCGAGCACGCGGCGGTGGCGGAGGCGGCGGTGGTGCCGTCGCCGGACCCGGTGCGGCTCGCGGTGCCGAAGGCGTACGTGACCCTCGCGGCGGGCTGGGAGCCGACCGCGGCGACCGCGAAGGCGATCTTCGAGCACAGCCGGGCGCAGCTGTCCCCGTACAAGCGGCTGCGGCTGCTGGAGTTCGGCGAGCTGCCGAAGACGATCTCCGGGAAGATCCGCCGGGTGGAGCTGCGGACGGCGGAGATCGGCAAGCATCCGGGCGCGGACGACCGGCCGCCCGGCGAGTTCCGTGAGGAGGACCTGCGATGACGCTGTCCTACGCGTCGGGCGTCTCGGCGACGCCGCTGCTCGGCGACACGATCGGCGCGAACCTGGACCGGACGGTGGCGGCGTTCGCCGACCGCGAGGCCCTCGTGGAGATGGCGACGGGCCGCCGCTGGACCTACGACCAGTTCGCCGCCGACGCCGACGCGGTCGCGCTCGGCCTGCGCGACCTCGGGGTGACGAAGGGCGACCGGGTCGGGATCTGGGCGCCGAACTGCGCGGAGTGGATGCTCGTCCAGTACGCGACGGCGAAGCTCGGCGCGATCCTCGTGAACATCAACCCGGCGTACCGGGTGCACGAGCTGGAGTTCGTGCTGAACCAGGCGGGGATCCGCACGCTCGTCGCGGCGCCGTCGTTCAAGACGTCCGACTACGCGGCGATGATCGAGGAGGTGCGGCCGCGCTGCGCCGCGCTGGCCGACGTGGTCCTCATCGGGACGGACGCGTGGGACGCGCTGGTGGAGGCGGGACGGGCCGGCGACCGGCACCTGCTGCACGGCATCGGCGAGGGCCTCGGCGCGGACGACCCGATCAACATCCAGTACACGTCCGGGACGACGGGGTTCCCGAAGGGCGCGACGCTGTCGCACCACAACATCCTCAACAACGGGTTCTTCGTCGGCGAGCTGTGCGGCTACGACGAGGAGGACCGGGTCTGCGTGCCGGTGCCGTTCTACCACTGCTTCGGCATGGTGATGGGGAACCTCGCGGCGACCAGCCACGGCGCGTGCATCGTGATCCCGGCGCCCGCGTTCGACCCGAAGGCGACCCTGGACGCGGTGGCGGCGGAGCGCTGCACGTCGCTGTACGGGGTGCCGACGATGTTCATCGCGGTGCTGAACGAGCCGTCCGCCGACACCCTGGACCTGTCGAGCCTGCGCACCGGGATCATGGCGGGGTCGCCGTGCCCGGTGGAGGTGATGAAGCAGGTCATCGACCGGCTCGGGATGGCGGAGGTCGCGATCTGCTACGGCATGACGGAGACGTCGCCGGTGTCGACGCAGACCCGCGCGGGCGACTCGCTCGACCGCCGCGTCTCCACCGTCGGGACGGTCATGCCGCACCTGGAGATCAAGGTCATCGACCCGGAGACGGGCGTCACCGTCCCGCGCGGCACGCCCGGCGAGTTCTGCACGCGCGGCTACTCGGTGATGCTCGGCTACTGGGAGGAGCCGGACAAGACGGCCGAGGCGATCGACGCGGCCCGCTGGATGCACACCGGCGACCTCGCCGTCATGGACGACGAGGGCTACGTCAACATCACCGGCCGGATCAAGGACATGGTGATCCGCGGCGGCGAGAACGTGTACCCGCGCGAGATCGAGGAGTTCCTCTACACCCATCCCGACATCGTGGACGCGCAGGTCATCGGCGTCCCGGACGAAAAGTACGGCGAGGAGCTGATGGCGTGGGTGCGGCTGCGCGAGGGCGCGCCGGAGCTCACCGCCGAGGCGCTCCGGGAGTTCTGCCACGGAAAGCTCGCGCACTTCAAGATCCCCCGGTACGTGCACGTCGTGGACGAGTTCCCGATGACCGTCACCGGGAAGATCCGCAAGGTGCAGATGCGGGCCGAGGCCGTGGACATCCTCGGGCTCGGCGACGCGGCCGCCGCGAAGCACGCCTGAGTTTCCGGACGCGTGACCTTCCGTGATCGGCCGCGCGCGGGCATGCTGGTCGGCATGGGCGACGACGCCGGGGCGGTCCGGTCGGCGGTGCTGACGCTGCACCGCACGACCGGCCTGCCCATGGTGTTCGGCGGCGCGCTCAGCGGCCGGGACCGGATGCGCATCACCGAGCTGGTCGGCAACACCACCGACTCGCTGAACGGCCTCGTCGTCCGGCACGGCAACGGGCTCGGCGGCAAGTCGATGGCGACGGGCCGGCCGATGTGGGTGAGCAACTACCCGTGCGCGGCGTCGATCAGCCACGACTACGACAAGCCGGTCGGCCGCGAGGGGCTGCTGTCGATCGTGGCGGTGCCGGTGGTGGTGCGGCGGCGCGTCCGCGCCGTGCTGTACGGGGCGCTGCGCGAGCCGCTGTCGCTCGCGGACCGGATCGTCGGCGCGGCGGTGCAGGCGGCCCGCGACCTGGAGCAGGACCTCGCCGTCCGGGACCGGGCCGACGAGGCGCTGGCGTGGCGCCCGCCGGGGACGCCGGACGCGGCGGCGCGGTGGGAGGAGGTCCGCGCGGTGCACGCCGAGCTGCGGGCGCTCGCCGAGCAGGTGGCGGACGCGCCGACCCGCGACCGGCTCCGCGCGATGACGCTGCGGCTCGCCGCCGCCGGGCTGGACCCGGACGCGGCGGAGCCGGCGGCGGCGCCGCGCCCGGTGCTGTCGCCGCGCGAGGTGGACGTGCTGTCGTACGTGGCGATCGGCTGCACGAACGCGGAGGCCGCGGCGCGTCTCGGGCTGCTGCCGGAGACGGTGAAGAGCTACCTGCGGTCGGCGATGCGCAAGCTCGACGCGCACACCCGGCTGGAGGCGGTGACGTCGGCGCGCCGCGCCGGGCTGCTGCCCTGACCGCCGGGCCGGGCCTGCTCGCGGCGGGCGGCGAGCCATCCGGCGAGCCCGGCGGCGCACGCGGCGAGCGCGGTGCCCGCGAACGCGGCCGTCACGACGGTGAACGCGTGCCGGGGCGGGCCGCCGAGGCCGAGGTAGAGGGTGCCGAAGACGGCGACGCCCGCGACGGCCGACAGCTGCGAGTTGGTGTTGAGGACGCCGCTGAGGTCGGGGGCGAGCCGCGCCGGGACGTCCGCGGTGGCGCGCCCGAGCTGGGACGCGAAGCCGAGGCCGAGCCCGAGGCCGCCGAAGCCGAGCAGCACGGCGAGGAGCGCGCCGTCCGCGTGGGACAGGCCGGTGGCCAGGTACGCGGCGGCGAGGATCAGGTAGCCGGCGACGGGGGCGTGCGCGGCGACGCGGGCGGGGAGGCGCGGCAGCAGCGGTCCCGCGACGCCGAACGCGGCGACCCACGACACGAGCACCAGCCCGGAGAACGTCGCGCTCTTCCCGAGGCCCTGCTGCAGGTAGAGCGCGAGGGTGAACAGCATCCCGAAATAGGTGGACGTCGCGAGCGCGATCGACCCGAGCGACCAGGCGACGACAGGCCGGGCGAGCACGCCCAGGTTGACCAGCGGCGTCCCGCCGCGCGCCGCGACGTTCCGCTGCCGGCGGACGAACAGCGCCAGCACGGGGACGCTCGCGGCCAGGCAGATCCACGTCCAGGCGGGCCAGCCCGCCTCCCGTCCGAAGATCAGCGGGACGATCGCCAGCGGCACGCCCGCCGACAGCAGCGCGACGCCGCCGAGGTCGAGCCGGCCGCCGCCGTGCCCGGCGTCCCTGGGCAGGACGCGGACCCCTGCGGCGAGGAGCGCGATCCCCGCCGGCACGTTCACCAGGAAGACGGGCCGCCAGCCGAGCCCGAACAGGTCGGCGGAGACCATCACTCCTCCTAGGACCTGCCCCGCGACGGCGCCGCCGGACAGCGCCATCACCAGCATCCCCTGCGCGCGCGCCCGCGCCTTACCGGTGAAGTGGATCTGGATGCCGGACAGCACCTGCGGCACCATCAGCGCGCCCGCCGCACCTTGGACGAGCCGCGCCGCCGCCAGCGCCCCGGTGACGGGCGCGAGGCCGCACGCCAGCGACGCGGCGGTGAAGGCGGCGAGGCCGAGCAGGAACATCCGCCGGTGGCCGCGCGCCTGGCCGAGCCGCGCGCCGGTGACCAGCAGCACCGCGTAGGTCAGCGTGTACCCGGACACGACCAGCTCCAGCGCGCCGCCGGACGGGTGCAGGTCGTCCTGGACGGACGGGGCCGCCACGTTCACGATCGCGGTGTCGACGTTCACCAGGAACTGGCCGAGCATCAGCACCGCGAGCATCCCGCGCGGGGGCCGGGCGCCGTCGTCTGTGGGAGTCATGGCGGATCAACCCCGCGCGCGCACGGCCCGTTGCAGGGCGCCCGGTGCGGGGCGCGCGCCCGATGCAGGGCGCATGGCCTGTTGCGGGGCGGGCGGGGCCGGCGATCGGCCCGGCGACGGGGTCAGCCTTCGTGGTGCGGCGGCGGCACGCGTCGTCCAGTGCAGATCGGCCCCCGTGGCGCACTGCCTGGACGTAGCGACATCACCGCGCACCGGCTGCGCCGGGCCCTGATCGCTCGGCCGTCCCGCCGTACGCGCCGGCGGAGACGTCCGGCCCCCGATGTGCAGGGAAAACCGTAACATCCCCGCGAACACGATTGTTCGTGAAAGCCTCATCTACTGGGCGGAAACCGGGCGAACGGCTAGCGTTTGCGGCGTGAGGTCGGGCGGTGCGGGCGCGAGGTCGGGCGGCGCGGGATCGGAATACGGCGCGGGATCGGACTCCGGTGCGGGATCGGACTCCGGCGGCGCGGGGGGCGGGTCGCTGCCGCGCGGGCGGCACCATCTGAGCCGCGAGCAGGTCAGGGCGTCCCAGCGGGCCCGGCTGCTGGAGGGCATGACGGCGGCGGTCGGCGAGCGGGGCTACGCCCGCACGACGGTCGCGGACGTGCTGAAACGCGCGCACGTGTCGCGCGAGACGTTCTACGAGCACTTCGCCGACAAGCAGGAGTGCTTCATGTCGGCGTACGAACACGCCGCCGACCGCATCCTGGGCGTCGTGAACGAGGCGCTGAGCGCGCGCGACGAGCCGGTGATGGGCCGCCTAGAGCGCGCGCTGCGCGCCTACCTGCGCGAGCTGGCGGCGGACGCGGCGGCGGCCCGCACGTTCCTGCTGGAGGTCTACGCGGCGGGCCCCGCCGCCGCCGCGCTGCGGTTCCGGGTGCAGCGCCGCTTCACCGAGGTCGTGGACGGCCTGCTGGCCGAGGACGAGCGGTTCCGCGCGCTGCCCGACCCGGAGTTCGCCTGCCGGATGCTCATCGGCGGCATCGCGTCGCTGGTCACCGGCCGGGTCGCGCTGGGCGAGCACGCGACCCTCCCGTCCCTCTGCACGCCGATCCTCAAGCACGTCGCCTCCCTCCTCGACCGCTGACCCGCGGTCAGCAGCAGGCTCGGTCAGCAGCAGGCCCGGTTAGCAGCAGGCCCGGTTAGCAGCAGGCCCGGCCAGAAGCGGCGCGGTCAGAAGTAGGTGCGGATGTAGCCGGTCACGGCGGGGTGGTCGGCGTCCGCGTCGTCGACGACCGGGATGAGCGTCCACTTGTCGAGCGCGGTGCAGGGGTGCGACAGGCCCAGCCGGACGATGTCGCCGGGCTCGACGGACGCGTCCCGCAGGTAGGCGTGCTGGTCGTTCAGCGCGGTGACGCGCGCGCCCTCGACCGGCGCGGCGCCCTTCCCGCGGACGAGCTGCGGCCGCGGCAGGCCCGCGTCGAACGGGACGTCGCGGCGCCCCACGTCCAGCAGCGCGAGCGCGGGCTCCGGCGCGGACACGACCCGGCCCCACGCGTGCATGGCCGGGCGCAGCCGCTCGCCGCCCGCGCCGGCGCCCCGGCCGAACGGCGTGATGTCCTGGTAGAAGCCGTCGTCGTGGACGACGTACGCGCCGGACCGCAGCACCACCTGCGCGTCGAGCCCGCCGAGCACCTCGGCGACCTGGTCGAAGAACGCGCTGCCGCCGGCCGTGACGACCGGCTCGCCGGTCTCGTACTCCAGCCGCCCGTGCAGGTTCGCGAGCCGCCGCAGGTAGGCGTCGACGGCGGCGAGGCCCTCCTCGGACGCGTCGTGCGCGAGCGCGCCCTCGTAGCCGCCGATCCCGGCGAGCCGCAGCGACGGCGCCGCGCGGATCGCGTCGGCGACGGCCCGCGCGTCGCCGTCGTCGCGGACGCCGGTCCGGCCGTTGGGGCCGCCGAGCTCGACGCACACGTCGACCCGCCGCTGCGCCCGCGCGGCGCGCAGCGCCCCGTCCATCAGCTCGACGGACCGCACCGAGTCGGCCCAGCAGACGAACGCGAACTCGGGGTCGCCGTCCAGCTCGCCCACAAGCCAGGCGAGGCCGGCGGGGTCGAGCGGCGCGCCCGCGAGCAGCAGGCGGCGGACGCCGAACGCGCGCGCGACGCGCAGCTGCGGGAACGTCGCGAGCGTGATGCCCCAGGCGCCGGCGTCGAGCTGCCGGCGCCATAGCTCGGGGGCCATCGTCGTCTTACCGTGCGGTGCCAGTTCCATACCGGCGGCGCTCACCCAGTCCGCCATCAACCGGACGTTGTGGTCGAGCGCACCGGCGTCGAGGGTCAGCAGCGGCGTGCCGAAGTCGTCCAGCGGCAGCCGCGCGTCCCGCGCCTGCGCGACCGTCATCCCCTGCGCGGACGCCGGGATCGCCTTGAACCGCCAGTCGAGCGGCTCCCCGTCCAGCGCGTCCAGAGCCTTCGCGTCGATCCCCGTCACCGGCATGCCCTCCCCTGTCGCCTCCGCCCGCAATGATCCTTCCCCGTGCCGCGCGGGCCGACCCCCGCCCCGCGCGGCGGCTCCGGCGGTCCGGGGCCGCGGGTACGCTGCGCTCCGGCATCGGCCGCCGGGAGGAGGGAACCCGATGAGCCAGAGCCTCGGGCGCGGGCTGAGCATCCTGATCGAGCTCGGCGACGGCCCGCACAACCTGGACGAGCTGGCCGGCAAGCTCGGCGTCCACAAGACGACCGTCCTGCGGCTGCTGCGCACGCTGGAGGCCGAGCGGTTCGTGCGCCGCGACGAGCACCACCGCTTCCACCTCGGCGCGCGCCTCGCCGCGCTCGCCGACACCCTCGGCCGCGCCGACGCCGGC
>NZ_WBMR01000309.1 GCF_008923365.1 Actinomadura montaniterrae | reverse complement strand
TCGGCGGCGGCGTCCCGGCCGCGCTCGCCCAGGTAGGCGACGGGCCGCCGGCCGGCGTCGCGGACGTCGCCGGCGACGGCGCCGGGCGTCCCGGCCGTCGGGCGGCCGCCCTCGAACCGGAAGTGGCGGAGCGTGGAGAGCCCGGCGAGCCCGGCGGAGTCGTCCGCCGCGTCCCGGACGGGATTCCATCGGGCGGCCCGATCCGCTCCCCCGCCCGCGGTTCCGCTCCCCGCGGTTCCGGTACCGGCGGTTCCGTTGCCCGCGGTTCCGGTGTCGGCGGCGCCGTTCTGCGCGGCGTACGCGGACGGGTTCAGGGAACTGAGCGCGATCCATCCGGCGAACGCGAATCCGGCGATGACGGCGACGCGCGCCAGCGCGGTTCCGAGCGCGCGCCGACGCACCTCGGGGCTGCTCGCCCCGTGGCGGATCGGTTGGCGTCGCACTGCGGAAACTCCTCGCGTCGGGCCTGGTCGGGCCGTCGTTCGATGTCCGGTTCCGGGCCGGTCGGCATGACCGTAGCACCGTGCCGGGCGCATTCACCGATGTGTTATCGGGCAGGTCGACGCGTCTTTGCCATCGTTTACCCGGCCATGGATTCCGCTTTCCCCGGATCCCTTTTCAGTGGTCACCCAGAAAGGCTTTTAGCTGGAATTCGTCCGCTTTACCGGGACTCGTTCCCCAGGCGGCGCGGGGCGGCCCGGCATCCGGTTTCGGCCCGATGTCCGGGAGAAGCATGGCGGACGGTATCCGATGCGCTACATTCGGTGACAAGGTGGCCGTCTAGCCGAGGAGCCGACCGCATGCCCGCCCCCTCCCCCGCGAACGCATGGTCCTGGTCGCCGCGCAGGCCGGCGCGCCCGCGCGCCGCCGCGCCCCGCGACCCCCGCCCCGTCCGCTACTCCGTCCGCCGCGAGGGCATCCGCCTCACCCGCGGTTTCCGCAGGCCGGAGCGGATCCTCACCCGTACGCGACCGGAGTGGACCCGGTTCTGGACGCTGTGCTCGCGGCTCGAATGGGCCGTCGCCACCGCCCGGGTCGAACGGGTCCGCCGCCGCGCCCGGCCGCTCTGGCGCTGACCCCGGCGCGCCCGCCCGTCCGGGCCCGGACAAGCGGGCGCCGGTGGCGCGCCCGCCCCGGCGCGCCACCGGCGTCGTCCCGTCCGGTGGACGATCCTCCTCCCGGAGAGATTCCTCCACCCGGTGCTCTCCGGCCGCTACCGCGCGTCCGCCTCCAGCGCGGGCGCGGGGCGCCGCGCCGCGGCGGTCGCCGGAGGCGTCCGGTGGACGATGTGCCGGGCGATCCGGCGCGCCGCGAAGCCCGAGCCGTGTACGAACCGCATCACCGGCCCGAACGTCGGCGCCGCCGCCAGCCCCGCGAAGTACAGGCCCGGCATCGACGACTCGAAGCTCGCGCTGAGCACCGGCGCGCCGAGCCGGCTGTCCACCCGCACCCGCAGCTCCGGCGACAGCAGCTTCAGCCGCTCGACCCGCGGCACGAACCCGGTCGCGGCGATCACGTGCTCGGCCTCGACGACGAGGCGCCGCCCCGTCCGGTCGACGGTGGTGATCGAGAGGACGTCGTCCTGCTCGGCGGCCTTCACGATGCGGCGGCCGGTCGACACGCGGATCCGCTCGTCCAGCCGGTCCCGCAGCCACCACGACCCGGCGGGCGGCAGCGTCTCGCGGACCAGCCGCAGCCGGGTCCGCTCCGGCAGGTACCGGACGACGCCGGGCCGCTCCGCCATCACCCACGTCCGGTACCCGGTGCCGAGCCCGGACCGCGGGCCCTCCCGCAGCCGCTCCGCGAGGGAGCGGTGCTCCTTCGGCACGGTGTTCCAGTCGAGCTCGCCGCGCCGCGCGATGACGTGCGGGTGCGCGCCCGCGTCCGCGAGCAGCACCGCCGTCTCCAGCGCCGACTGCCCGGCCCCGACGACCGCGACGTCCTTGCCCGCGAACAGGCTCAGGTCGCGGTGGTCGCCGCTGTGCGAGACGAGCCAGGACGGCATGCCCGCCAGCTCCTCGGGAATGTGCGCGAACGGGCCGACGCCCACCGCGACCACGACGGTGCGGGCCGCGATCACCTCGCCGGTGGCGAGGGTGGCCTCGTACCCGGCCGGGCCGCCGCGCTCGACCCTCACCACCTCGCCGGGCTCGACGCCCGGGACCGCCTGCTCGGCGAACCAGCGGCCGTAGGCGACGAAGGTGTCCAGCGGGATCGGCTGCCCGAGCCGCCACTCCGGGTGGTGGTCGGTGAAGCGCAGCCCGTCCTGCGGCGCCCCGAGGCTGGAGGCGAACGGCTCGGACTTCAGGTGCATGCCCTCGGGCATGCTGGTGGCCCAGTACTCCATCGGCGTGCCGATGATCCGCACGTCGAGCCCGAGGTTCTGCAGGTGCGCGGCGGTCGACAGGCCGTAGGGCCCGGCGCCGACGATGACGACGTCGCTGACCGAGTCGGTCATTTCTCGTTCCCCCGATGTGTGTCGGTGCTTGTGGCGGCGCCGCGTCCCCGGGCGGCGCCGATGGTGCGGCCCGGCCGGCTCAGCGGCGGGCCGGGCGTGGCGTGCGTCCCCGCGCGCCCCCAGCGGCGCGGAGCACGCTCTGCCCGCCCATGGCCAGGAACGGCGGCAGGTCGTCGCCGGCGTACCAGGCCAGCTCGTCCGCCTCGCGCAGCGGGCGGAGGGTCCCCGCGCGCAGCAGCGGCCGGCCGAGCGACTGCCGCAGGTACTGGTTCTCCACCAGCAGCCGGCGGCCGAACGCCGGCAGCGCCGGCGGGACGTCGCGCCCGGACTGGTCCAGGTGCAGGACGCGGACGAGGTCGAGCCCGCGCCGGTCGGTGAACAGCCGGAACTGCGCGCCGAGCCGCGGGTTGAAGTCGAGCAGGTGGTAGGCGCCGGTCCCGGTGTCGAACCGGAAGTCCAGGTCGACCAGCCCCCGGCAGCCCAGCGTCCGGACGGTCCGCACCGCGAGCCGCTCCAGCTCGGGGTTGCGGGTCCACTCCCCGGCGATCGTGTGGCCGGCCTGCGGCGGGTGCGCGAGGTGCTTGCGGCCGGTCGCGCCGAACAGGCAGTCCAGGGACGCGTCGAAGTAGCCGTGGAAGAACCAGTCGCCGCCGTCCGGCGGGATGCGCCGCTGCAGGATCAGCGGGCCCGCGCCGCCGTCCGGGTCGCGCCGGAGCCCGGCCGCGAACAGCCGGTACGCCTCGTCGAGGGTGTGCGCGACGGTGGTGCTGCGCATGCCCGGCGGCAGCCGCCACGGCCGCGCCCACTTGGCGATCAGCGGCAGGCCGAGCTCGGCGGCGGCGTCCTCGACGTCGGCGGCGCTGCGCGGCGTGCGGCTCTGCGGGCACGGCACGCCGTGCTCCCGCAGCGCGGCGATGAGCTGCGACTTGTCGGCGACGCGGCGCGGGACGTCGCGGTCCTGGCGCGGGAAGACGAACGCGGACGCGAGCGCCTCGGCGTGCTCGGCGACGAACAGCGCGCCGGCGTCGTCGACGGGCAGCAGCAGCGCCGGGCGGCCGATCCGCTCGGCGATCCGGTGCAGGTGGGCGGCCAGCTCGGCGGGACGCTCGGCGGGCGGCGCCCACGGGTGCCCCCGGTACAGGTAGCGGGACCGGGACGCCGGGCTGGCGCGGCCCTCCAGGATGGCGTGCACCGGGACCCCGGCGCGGCCGAGGGAGCGGATCGCGCCGAGGCTTCCGTGGTGGAAGTAGTTGTGGTCGGTGCGCAGCAGCAGGACGGGCAGCCCGGGGTCGAGGAGCGGCCGCGGCGCGGCCCGCCCCCCGTCCGGGAGCGGCCCCGGCCCCGCGGGCCTCCGCCCGAAAGGCGTGAGCAGAGTGTCGAGGAACATCCGGATCAGCCGGCCCGTTCCGGCGACGGGTCTTGGCGCACGGCGTGCCCTTCCCATTCAAGGTAAATTTTGCGATCGGCCGCTTGGCCGATTCGTTCGCTGCGGCCGCCAGAGGGCATACGATACGCATGCGAGCTGCGAATATCCATTCGACCGGGCGGCGGCCGCAGGAAACGCCGCGGAAAAGGCGCGCCGCGTTCTTCCCGTTCCCGCCGGTATTGCTCGCCTCCGCCGCCCTGGTGGCGCTCGCGGCGTCCACGCTGGTCACCTGGTTCCAGCCGCAGGCCACCCATAAAATGGCGAATTATGTGCCGTTGGGGGCGTTTCTCGGGTCGGGCGCGGAGGGCGTCGCCCGGGTGGAGCGGTTCCAGCGCTGGCTCGGCTCGACGGTCACCGTCGGGCGCACCTACCTGCCGGGCGACTCCTGGGAGGACGTCGAGGGCCCGCCGCAGATCCTGCAGCCGTGGACGCGCTGGCGGGAGGCCGACCCGCGCCGCATGCTCGTCGTCAACGTGCCGATGATGGCGCCGAACGAGGCCGGGCTGCCGCCGGTCGTGGTGGCGTCGCTGCTGCGCGGCGGCGCGTCGGGCGCGTTCGACGGGCACTACCAGGCCCTCGCGCGGCACCTGGTGTCGCTGAACGCGGGCGACTCGGTGATCGTGCTCGGCTGGGAGATGAACGGCGACGTCTACGACGGCCGCTGCGCGCCGGCCCCGGACGCGTGGAAGACGTACTGGCGGCGCATCGTCGCGGCGATGCGCGGGGTTCCCGGGGCGCGTTTCCGGTTCGATTTCGCGCCGACCCGCGGCCATGACGCGATCCCGTGGACGGACTGCTATCCGGGCGACGACGTGGTGGACATCATCGGCTCCGACAGCTACGACCAGCCGCCCGGAGAGTCCTTCCAGGACTACATCGACGAGCCGTACGGGATGAAGGCGCAGGCGGACTTCGCCGCCGCGCGCGGGAAGCCCATCTCCTTTCCGGAATGGGGCCTGTTCCGCAACTCCGACAACCCCGAATATATCCAGGGAATGCATGATTGGATCGCGTCGCATAACGTGGTCTACCAGTCGATCACGGACTACTGCCCGCACGGCGTGTGGGAATGCGGCGCGAACCCCCGGTCGGCACAGGTCTACCGCGAGGTGTTCGGCGGCGTGACCGCGCCGTCGCCCGCGGAACCGGGCGAAGTCGCGACGCCGCCCATCGCCCCGCCGCCGTCGGGTCCGACCGCACCGGCGTCGCCGTCGGCGTCCGCTCCGGCGCCCGCTCCCCCCTCGGGAGCGAACCCGCCGCCGCTGTCGGGGGTGAACCCGGGGCCACCATCGGGAACGAACCCGGGGCCACCGTCCGGAGCGAATCCCGGGCCGCCGTCCGGGACGAACCCGGGGCCGCCGTCGGGGGCGAATCCTGGGCCGCCGTCAGGGGCGAATCCGGCGCCGGCGTCCGGGGCGCCGCCGTCCGGGGCGCCGGCCCCGTCCCCGGCGAGCATCCCGCCCGCGCCGCCGGGCAACCCGGCGCCGGCGCGTCCCGCACCCGACATCGCCAGGACCTCCGAACCGGCGAGGACGTCCGCGCCGAGGTCGTCGGCCTCCGCGAGCTCGCGGGCCACGCCGTCCGGCACCGGCCCGCGCCCCGCGACCTCGCGGGTGACCGCGGCGAGGCGCGCGACCGTCTCGGCGATGTCGTAGGCCGCCGCGGCCGCGGCCGCCTCGCGGCCCTCCCGCTCGGCGACCCCTGGGAACAGCAGCCGCGCCGCCATCGCGTCGGCGAGCGCGCCCGGGTCCTCGACCGGCACCAGCGCGCCGAGCCCGGGACGGACCACCTCCGCGATGCCGGGGATGTCCGTCCCGACGAGGGACCGGCCGGTGGCGAGCGCCTCCAGCGCGGTCAGCGGCAGCCCCTCCCAGCGCGACGGCAGCACGACCACGTTCGCGGCGGCCAGCCAGTCCCGCGGGTCCCGCACCGCCGGGACGAACCGGACGCCCGGCGCCGGCCGGCGGCGGAGCATGTCCAGGTCCTCGCCGTCGCCGACGACCGCGAGCAGCGCGGACGGGCACCGCGCCGCGACCGCGGGCCACGCCGCGACCAGCACGTCCTGCGCCTTCTGCCGGGTCAGCCGGCCGACGCACACCGCGAGCGGCGCGGCGGCGGGCAGCCCCAGCCGGGTCCGCGCGGCGAGCCGGGCGGGCGCGTCGGCGGGCCCGAACCGGCGCCGGTCCACCCCGTTGCGGACGAGCCGGAACGGGCCGCGGATCCCGGCCCGCATCCCGGCCCGCAGCTCGCCCTCGCCGACGCAGACGAGCGCGTCGGCGCGGCGCGCCGCGTACCGCTCCCAGAGCCGGCTGACCGCGGCCTGCCGCCCGGTCGCGGCGAGCCACGACCAGCCGTGCGGCTGGAAGATCGTCGGCACCCCGGCGGGGCGGCGCGGCAGCCGCCCGGCGAGGCCCGCCTTCGAGGAGTGCAGGTGGACGACGTCGGGCTCGAAGCCCTTGATCAGGCGGCGCAGCCGCAGCGCCTCCAGCGGCGTCCGCGGGCCGGGGGCGCGGCCGGCGTCCCAGTTGAACCACGGCACGCCCGCCGCCGCGCAGCGGGCGGGCAGGTCGCCGCCGGGCGGGCAGGCGACCGCGACGTCCCAGCCGCGCCGCCGCTGGTCGGCGACCGCCTGGCCGACGTAGACGGCGACGCCGCCCCCGTTCGGCTGGCTGACGTGCAGGACGCGGAGCGGCTCGGCGGCGTCAGCCATCCCCGGACTGCCCGCCCTTCCGCGCGCCCGCCTCCGCGTCGCGCACCGGCTTCGTCTCGCCCACGAGCTCGGCGTCGCGCACCGGCATCTGATCGCGCACCGGCATCTGATCGCGCACCGGCATCGCGTCGCGCGCCGACAGCCCTTCGCGTACCGGCATCGCGTCGTCGCGCGGATGCGGCACGTCCTCGCGTCCCGTACCGCCGGCCGCCGCGTCCTCGCGCGCCGCGTCATGCGCGGCCGCCTCCGGCGGTGCCTCGTCGCGGGGCGGGGTGGGCAGCGGCACCGTCGCGGGACGGTGGTGGCGGCGGGCGGCGAGGCCCGCGCGGACCAGCGCCAGGCCGGCGAACACCGCGGCCGGGAAGGACCGTCCGAGTACGATCCGCTGGTTCTGGACGCGCCGCGGCCGCCATTTCAGCTTGTAGGGCTCCTCGCCGCGCAGCAGGTTGACGGCCTGCCGGCCGCGCGCCCGCGCGAGCGCGAGGTCCTCGCGCAGCAGCATCAGCGTGACGTCGACGCTGTCGCGCAGCTCCGGGATCGCACCGTACAGGTAGGCGCCGACGAACCGGTGCCCGATGAGGACGAGGTCGCTCGCGACGAGCCGCCCGTCCCACCGGTACCGCAGCACGGCGGCGCGGCCCTCGCGGACCATCGCGGCGCCCGCCTCGGCCAGGTGCCGGCGGAACCGCTCGCGGGAGTGCTCGGGGTTCATCGGCCGGTTCCGCCACTGGCGGGCGTGCAGGTCCAGCAGCGCGGCGATCGCGTCCGCCGCCTCCTCGGGCGGGACGGTCTCGACGGTGATGCCCCGCACGTCGATCTTGCGGAGCTTCGCGCGCATCTTGCCGGCGCTGCGGCGCGGTAACCGGTCCATGACCTCGGCGATGTCGGTGCAGGGCAGCTCCATGCACACCGACGCGGGCATCGGCCACGTCCGGCCGGGCCAGCGCCGCACCACCTGGTGGGCGGCGGAGCCGGGCCGCACCTCGCGCAGGTCGATCGCGCAGCGACCGCGCATCCCGTGCAGGGCGCGCGCGAGGTGCTCGACGGCGCCGTCCGCGTACGCGGGGTCGAGCAGGAAGTCGGTGAAGTCGCTCTGCTCGTCGGCGATCGGCACCAGCACCGGGAAGCCCCAGCGGCCCGCGGTCATCAGCGGCGCGGCGGCGACGAGGCGGCCCCGGTACCGGACGAGGACGAGCCGCAGCCGTCCCCGGATGCCGTACCAGCCCCACCAGGCGCTCAGCCATTCGTGGGACTGGAACGGGGTCGCCTCCGGGCTGCGCTCGTACAGGTCGCGCAGTTCGCCGGCCAGTTCGATGAGGGCGCCCTCGTCGCGGCGCACCTCCACCTGCCACGCCCCGGCGGGCGCGGCGGCCCGGCTCGGGCGGATCACGCTGGACGGCGTCACGGGCGCACCTCCACGGGTTCGGCGGCGGGGTTCGGCACGGCCCCGCGCGGCGGGCGGGACGCGTCGTGCTGGCCCCGCTGGTGGGCTCGGCCGCGCCGCCCGCTGAGCACGGCGGCGCCGAGCCCGGCGAGCAGCACGCCGGACGCGGTGCCGACGGCGACGTCCAGCGGCAGGTTCGGCGACGACGGCGCGGACGGCGTCGCGGCCATGCTCATCAGCGCGACGCGGACGCCGGTGTCGGTGCGGTGCGAGGTGCCGTAGCGGACGAGGGCGTCGGCGGCGGCGTTGGCGTACGCGGCGGCGCCGGACGGGGTGTCCGCGCTGCCCGCGAGCTTGATGAGCGGCGTGTCGGGCGAGGTGGACGACTGGATGTGGTCGCGGGTGGCGGCCATCGCGCCGTCCGGCAGCGGGATGGAGGAGTAGGCGAGGGTCTCGGGCAGCGGCGCGAGCCGGCCGAACGCCTGCGCGAAGCTGACCGCGGCGGGTCCCTGGCCGCCGTCGCCGTCGTCCACGACGAGGACGTAGGCGGTGGCGGTGTAGGTCGTCGGCGCGAACAGGGCGTAGCCGAGGCCGCCGAGGAAGCCGCTCAGCACGAGCGCGATGAGCAGGCCGAACCGGCGGAGGAACGCGGCGAGCGGGGTGCGCAGCCGGCCGGCGACGGCGCCGGCGGCGCGGCCGGGCGTCGTGGCGGCGCGGCG
>NZ_WBMR01000308.1 GCF_008923365.1 Actinomadura montaniterrae | reverse complement strand
CCCCGGCGGTCGCGGCGCCGCGGCGAAGGGGCGGCGCGCACCGGGGCCGTATCGCCGCGGGGGCGGCCGCTGCCGTCGTGGCGGGCGCGCTCCTCGGCCTCGGCGCGGAGACCGGGGCGGCGTCGCCGGTGCTGCGCCCGGTCGGCCGGTTCCTCGACTTCTACTGCGGGGTCTTCGCGCTGGTCGCGCTGTCGCTGACGGTCATGATCGGGCTGCTGGCCACCGACCGCGCGATCCTCGCCTCCCGGCACCGGCTGCGGGCCCAGGCGGTGCACCGGGCCACCGCCTTCCTCGCCGTGGCGATGCTGGCCGTGCACATCGCCTCCCAGCTCGCCGAGCACCGGGTCGGGATCGCCCAGGCGGTCCTGCCGCTGCCCGGCCGGCACGCCGCCGACTACGACATCGGCGTGATCGCCTTCTACCTGCTGCTCCTCGCCGTGGCCGGCGGGATCGCGCGGGGCCGCTTCGCCGGCACCAAGCACCCGTGGGCCTGGCGGGCCACGCATCTCACCGCGTACGCGGCCTGGCCCCTCGGGATCTGGCACGGCCTCACCTCCGGCCGCGCCCCCGCCGTGTGGGTGACGGCCGGCTACCTGCTCTGCGTGGCCGGGGTCGCGCTCGCGCTCGCCGCCCGTCCCGTCCTGCGGCCCCGGGAGAGGAGGACGCCGTGACCGCGCTCGCCGTCCGGCACGTCGGCCCGCCGCGCCTCACCAAGGGGCTCGCGGACGGCGGACGCCTCGACTGGGACGCCCACCGCGCCCTGCACCCCGACCCGCGGCCCCTGACCACCGACCAGCTCGTCGCGCTGTGCGAGGCGGGGCGGCTGCACGGGCGCGGCGGCGCCGCGTTCCCGTTCGCGCGCAAGGTCCGGGCGACCGCCGACAGCGCCGTCCGGCGCGGCAAGCGGACGATCGTGGTCGTCAACGGCACCGAGGGCGAGCCCGGCAGCGCCAAGGACAAGGCGCTGCTGCGCGGCGCGCCGCACCTGATCCTGGACGGCGCCGCGCTCGCCGCGACCGCGCTCGGCTCGCTGGAGATCATCGTCGCCGTGACGGACGAGGCGGCCGCCGGGTCGGTGCGGGACGCGATCGCCGAGCGCGACCTCGGCGGCCGGGCCCGCGTCGCGCTGCTGCCGGAGCGGTTCGTCACCGGCGAGAGCGGCGCGCTGGTGCGCGGCATCAACGGCAAGCGCCCGATCCCGCCCGGCCGCAAGGGCCGCGCCTCGACCCGCGGCGTGGACGGCCTGCCCACGCTGCTGTCCAACGCCGAGACCTACGCCCAGCTCGCCGTCCTCGCCGGGCTCGGCCCGGCCGGATACCGCAGGATCGGGACCCCGGACGAGCCCGGCACGGTGCTGCTGACCGTGACCGGCTCGGCGCGCTTCCCCGCCGTGGTGGAGACCCCCGCCGGGGCGCCGCTCGGCCACCTGCTCGACCTGTGCGGCGCGCGGGCGGGCGAGGGCGTGCTGGTCGGCGGGTACCACGGCGCCTGGCTGAAAGGCGAGGTCGCGACCCGCACCGGGGTGTCGCGCGCCGGGCTCGCGGCGGCCGGCGGCGCGCTCGGCGCCGGGATCGTCATGCCGGTCGGCCGGGGCACCTGCCCGCTCGGCGAGTGCGCGCGCGTCGCCGGATACCTGGCCGCCGAGTCGGCCGGGCAGTGCGGGCCGTGCCGGCTCGGGCTGCCCGACATCGCGGGCGCGTTCGCCGACATCGCCGCCGGACGGGGCGTCGCGTCCGCCGCCGAGGCCGTCCGCCGCACCGTGGGGATGGTCGAAGGCCGCGGCGCGTGCGCCCACCCCGACGGCACCGCCCGGTTCGTCCTGTCCGCGCTGGAGGTCTTCGCCGCCGACGTCGCCCGGCACGCCTCCGACGGCGGCTGCGGGCGGCCCACTCTCGGGGTGCTGCCTGCCGAGGCCGAGGCGGCCGAGCTGCGGCTGGAGGTCGACTGGAGCCGCTGCGACGGCCACGGCCTGTGCGCCGACGTGCTGCGCGGCACCGTCCGGATGGACGAGTACAACTACCCGGTGATCCCGACCGAGCCCATCCCGGCCCGGCTGGAGGCCGACGCGCGGCGCGCCGTCGCGATCTGCCCCGGCCTCGCCCTGCGCCTCGTCCCGCGCACGCCCCACGAGAAGGCCGGCCGGGCCTCCTAGCCGGGCCTCCTAGCCGGGCCTCCTAGCGGCGCAGGAATGCCGGGCGGGGCGTCGGGTGTTGTAACCGGGGCGCCCGACGGAAAATGGATCGCCCGGCGCGGGCGGTTCCGGCTACGGTGCGAAGGTTTGAGGGGTGAGCGGGGCCTGCCGGCCTGGAACCCTATCCTTGTCGACGGTTATGAGGACGCCTGTGAGATCGCCGCTCGCCGACCTGCGCGCGCGCCTGCCCGAGCTGATGCTGCGCGACCAGCACCGGCTCCGCCGCCGCATCGACGGCACCCAGAAGATGCGGGACGCGGCGCGGCGCGCGAAGGTGGCCGAGGAGATCGCCGCCGAGGTCGAGGCCGCCGAGCGGCGGGTCGAGCGGCGGCGCCTCGCCGTGCCCGCGATCACCTACCCGGCGGAGCTGCCGGTCGCGCAGAAGAAGGACGACATCCTCGCCGCGGTCCGCGACCACCAGGTCGTGATCGTCGCGGGCGAGACCGGGTCCGGCAAGACGACCCAGATCCCGAAGATCTGCCTGGAGCTGGGCCGGGGCGTGCTCGGCTCGATCGGGCACACCCAGCCGCGCCGGCTCGCCGCCCGCACCGTCGCCGACCGGATCGCCGAGGAGCTCGGCACCGAGCTCGGCGACACCGTCGGCTACAAGGTCCGCTTCACCGACAGGTCGAGCGACGACACGCTGGTGAAGCTGATGACCGACGGGATCCTGCTCGCCGAGATCCAGACCGACCGGCTGCTCCGCCAGTACGACACGCTGATCATCGACGAGGCGCACGAGCGTAGCCTGAACATCGACTTCCTGCTCGGCTACGTCAAGGAGATCCTGCCGCGGCGGCCGGACCTCAAGGTGATCATCACCTCGGCGACGATCGACCCCGAGCGGTTCTCCCGGCACTTCGGCGACGCCCCGATCGTCGAGGTGTCCGGCCGGACGTACCCGGTGGAGGTGCGGTACCGGCCGGTCTCCGACCCGGACGACCCGTCCGCCGACCCCGACCGCGACCAGATCCAGGCGATCATCGACGCGGTCGACGAGCTGGGCCGCGAGGCGCCCGGCGACGTGCTGGTGTTCCTCAGCGGCGAGCGGGAGATCCGCGACACGGCCGACGCGCTGACCAAGCACTTCACCCGCACCAGGACCGCGACCGAGGTGCTGCCGCTGTACGCGCGGCTGTCGGCCGCCGAGCAGCACCGGGTGTTCCAGGCGCATCGCGGGCGGCGCGTCGTGCTCGCGACGAACGTCGCCGAGACGTCGCTGACCGTCCCGGGCATCAAGTACGTCGTCGACCCGGGCACCGCCCGCATCTCCCGGTACAGCCACCGGCTGAAGGTGCAGCGGCTCCCGATCGAGCCGGTCTCGCAGGCGTCGGCGAACCAGCGCAAGGGGCGCTGCGGGCGCGTGTCCGAGGGCGTCTGCATCCGGCTGTACTCCGAGGAGGACTTCGAGTCCCGCCCCGAGTTCACCGACCCGGAGATCCTGCGCACCAACCTCGCGTCGGTCATCCTGCAGATGACCGCGCTCGGCCTCGGCGACATCGCCGCGTTCCCGTTCGTCGAGCCGCCGGACCGGCGCAACGTCAAGGCGGGCGTCGACCTGCTGCACGAGCTCGGCGCCATCGACCCGGCCGAGAAGGACCCGCGCAAGCGGCTCACCCCGCTCGGCCGCCGGCTCGCGCAGCTGCCTGTCGACCCGCGGCTCGCCCGCATGGTGCTGGAGGCCGACCGCAACGGGTGCGTCCGCGAGGTGCTGATCATCGCCGCCGCGCTGTCGATCCAGGACCCGCGCGAGCGTCCCGCCGAGCACCAGCAGGCCGCCGACGAACGGCACCGCCGGTTCGCCGACCCGACGTCGGACTTCCTGGCGTACCTGAACCTGTGGAACTACCTGCGCGAGCAGCAGAAGGAGCTGTCGGGCAGCGCGTTCCGCCGCATGTGCAAGAACGAGTTCCTGCACTTCCTGCGCGTCCGCGAATGGCAGGACCTGCACGGCCAGCTGAAGCAGGTCGCGAATTCCCTGGGCGTCACGCTCAACACCGCCGACGCGCCGCCCGACCGCATCCACGTCTCCCTCCTCGCCGGCCTCCTCTCCCACATCGGCCTAGTCGACACCGACAAGAAGGAGAAGGACAAGCCGCGGCGCGGGCAGGAGTACCTCGGGGCGCGCGGCGCGAAGTTCGCCGTGTTCCCGGGGTCGGCGCTGTTCAAGAAGCCGCCGCGCTGGGTGATGTCGGCGGAGCTGGTCGAGACGTCCCGGCTCTGGGGCCGCATCAACGCGAAGATCGAGCCGGACTGGATCGAGCCGCTGGCGGAGCACCTCGTCAAGCGCAACTACAGCGAGCCGCACTGGTCGAAGAAGCAGGCGGCCGTCATGGCGCACGAGAAGGTCACGCTGTACGGGGTGCCGATCGTCGCCGACCGGCGCGTCAACTACGGCTCCATCGACCCGGCGCTGTCCCGCGAGCTGTTCATCCGGCACGCGCTCGTCGAGGGCGACTGGGAGACCCACCACCAGTTCTTCCACGACAACCGGGCTCTGCTCGACGAGGTGGAGGAGCTGGAGCACCGCGCCCGCCGCCGCGACATCCTCGTGGACGACGAGACGCTCTTCGACTTCTACGACGAGCGGATCCCCGAGGACGTCGTCTCCGGGCGGCACTTCGACGCGTGGTGGAAGAAGGCGCGGCGCTCGGACCCCGACCTGCTCGGGTTCGAGAAGTCGATGCTCATCAACGAGACGGCCGGCGGCGTCAGCGAGGCCGACTACCCGGACTCGTGGAAGCAGGGGCCGCTGCGGCTCCGCCTGACCTACCAGTTCGAGCCGGGCACCGACGCCGACGGCGTGACCGTGCACGTCCCCGTGCAGGTCCTCAACCAGGTCCGGCCGGACGGGTTCGAGTGGCAGGTCCCCGGCCTGCGCACCGAGCTGGTCACCGAGCTGATCCGGTCGCTGCCGAAGCAGCTGCGCGTCAACTTCGTCCCGGCGCCCGACTACGCCCGCAAGGTCCTCGACCGCGTCGCGCCGCGCACCGAGCCGCTGCTCGACGCGCTGGAGCGCGAGCTGACCGCGATGACCGGCGTGCCCGTCGCGCGGGAGGCGTGGGACCCGGCGCGGCTGCCCGCGCACCTGCGGATCACGTTCCGCGTCGTCGACGACCGCAAGCGCACCCTCGGCGAGGGCACCGACCTCGACGAGCTGAAACGCCGGCTCGCGGGCAAGGTGCGCGGGACGCTGTCGAAGGCGGCGTCGAGCGTGGAGCGGTCCGGCCTCACCGAATGGACGATCGGCGAGCTGCCCCGCACCTACGAGCAGAAGCAGGCCGGCTACGACGTCAAGGCGTACCCGGCGCTGACCGACGAGGGCGAGAGCGTCGCCGTCCGCATGTACGAGACGGAGGCCGAGCAGCGCCGCGCCATGTGGCTCGGCACGCGCCGCCTCATCCTGCTGAACGCGCCGTCGCCGGTGAAGCTCATCCAGGGCCGGCTCACCAACAAGGGCAAGCTGGCGCTCAGCCACAACCCGCACGGGTCCGTCGCGGCGCTGTTCGACGACTGCGTCACCGCCGCCGCCGACCGGCTCATCGCGGAGGCGGGCGGGCCCGCGTGGGACGAGGACGGGTTCCGCGCGCTCTACGACCGCGTCCGCGCGGACCTGCACGACGCCACCGCCCAGATCGTCGGGCTGGTCGAGCGGATCCTCGCCGAGTCCCACGAGCTGGACCGGCGGCTGCGCGGCACGACCAGCCTCACCCTCGTCCCGGCGCTGACCGACATCCGCGGGCACCTGGCGAGGCTGGTCCACCCCGGGTTCGTCACCGAGACGGGCTGGGCGCGGCTCGCCGACCTGCCCCGCTACCTGCGCGCGCTGCAGGTCCGGCTGGACAAGCTGCCCGAGAACCCGGGACGCGACCGGATGCTCGCCCACCAGGTCGACGTGCTGGGGCAGGAGTACGAGCAGGCGCTCCGCCGGCTGCACCCGTCCCGCCGCGACGAGGAGCCGGCCCGGCAGATCCGCTGGATGCTCGAGGAGCTGCGGGTGAGCCTGTTCGCCCAGCAGCTCGGCACCCGGTTCCCCGTGTCCGACAAGCGCATCCGCAAGGCGATGGCCCAGCTCTGAGCCCCGGCCGGCCGGGGCGTCCCGGCGGGGGCACGACATGATCAATCGTCGTGTATGACTGGGATCATGGGATTGAGGGAGTTCTACCCGCCGATCGAGCCCTACGACTCCGGCCTGCTGGACGCCGGCGACGGGAACCGGATCCACTGGGAGACCTGCGGGAACCCGGACGGCAAGCCCGCGGTGTTCCTCCACGGCGGGCCCGGCGGCGGCGTGGTGCCCCCGTTCCGGCGCTTCTTCGACCCCGCCGCGTACCGGATCGTCCTGTTCGACCAGCGCAACTGCGGCCGCAGCCTCCCGCACGCCGGCGACCCGAGCGTCTCGCTTGAGCGCAACACGACGCCGCACCTCGTCGCCGACATCGAGCGGCTCCGCGAGCACCTGGCGCTCGACCGCTGGCTGGTGTTCGGCGGCAGCTGGGGGAGCACCCTCGCGCTCGCCTACGCGCAGGCCCATCCGGAGCGCGTGACGGAGATGGTGCTGCGCGGCGTCTACCTCGTCCGCCCGTCCGACGAGGCGTGGGGGTTCACCCCGGGCGGCGCCGCGCACCTGTTCCCGGCCGAGTGGGCCGCGTTCCGCGACGCGATCCCGCCGGACGAGCGCGACGACCTCGTCGCCGCCTACGGCCGCCGCATCGAGGACCCGGACCCGGCCGTCCACCTGCCGGCGGCGCGCGCGTGGATGGAGTGGGAGCTGTGCGCGAACACGTTGCTGCCCCTCCCGCCCCCCGACCTCGACGACGCCACCGTCCTCGCGTTCGCCCGCATCACCCACCACTACATCGCCGCCGGCGGATTCCTGCCCGAGGGCGGCCTGCTCGCGGGCATCGACCGGATCCGGCACGTCCCCGCCGTCATCGTCAACGGCCGCTACGACATGAAGACGCCACCGGACCAGGCGTGGGATCTGCACCTCGCGTGGCCCGAGGCGGAGTTCCACATCGTCGAGGACGCGGGGCACGGCGGTTCCGAACCCGGCACCCTGAACCGGCTCATCGAGGCGACCGACCGGTTCGCGGTGCGGTGAGGGCCGCCGGTCCACTCACTTCGCGACGACGTGGCTGGCCCCACATCTACCTCGCAAGTCACTGCAGTACCGTGTACTAGTGCGTATGGTTCATTCCATGCCTAACAGCGAAGAGCGCGACAATAGCGGCCCCGAGGGGACGGCCGCGGCTCCCCAGGGCGCGGTCTCCGAGGGTCCGCAGGACGCCGCGTCCGCGAAGCGCGACGGGGGCGGCGGGCAGGGCTCGCCAGGGCAGCAGGGGGCCCCGCGGCAGGGCACGCCGCAGCAGCAGGGCTCGCAGCAGGGCCCGCCGGAGGCGCGCGGCGACGTCACGGGCACCGGCGGAGCCGAGACGGCGGTCGCGCGGATGGGCGACCCCGTCACGGTCTGGCCGTGCGCGAACTGCGGGCGGCCGGTCCCGCAGCCGGTCGGCGCCGTCCGCGCCGTCCGGTACTGCCAGGACAACGAGGGCGCGTGCGCCCGCGAGGCCCGCGACCGCCGCGAGCGGGGCCGGGACGCGCCCGGCCTCACCGGCCAGGTCGCCTCCACCTGGGAGATGGTCGAGCGGCTGGAGAAGGCCGCGGACCTGCTCGCCGACTCGCTGACCTCCGAGCTGAGCGTCGCCGGCGTCGAGCGCCGGGTCGCCGAGGTGCGGGCCGAGGCCGCCCGCGAGCTCGCCATCGCGCAGAGCGAGCGGGACGCCTCGCAGCGCAAGGCGGAGGAGGCGTGGCAGGAGGCGTCGTCGGCGCGCGGCCGCGCCGACGAGGCCGAGAAGGACGCCGCTGAGGCCCGCGAGGAGGCCCGGCTCGCGACCGCCAAGCGCGACGCCGCGCAGCAGGCGTGGGAGGAGGCGCACCAGATCGCGCAGCAGTCGATGACGGCGAAGCTCGCCGCCGAGAGCGAGCGCGACCGCATCGCCGCCCGCGAGACCGAGCTGCTCGCCGCGCTGGAGGCCGCCCGCGCCGAGCTGGTCGGCCTGCACGCCAAGCTCGCCGAGGCCGAGGGCGCCGCCGAGTCGCAGCGGGTCGAGGCCGCGGTCGCCAAGCAGGGCGCCGAGGACCTGCGCAACGCCATGCGCGACACCGAGGCGCAGCGCCAGCACGCCATGCAGGCCGCCAGCAAGGCCGAGGCGGAGCGCGCCGCCGCGCTGCGCGCCCAGTCGGAGGCGGAGGCGGAGGTCGTCCGCGCCAACGCCCGGGCCGAGGACGCCGCCAAGGAGCGCGACGCCGCGCAGGCGCGCGCCGAGTCCGCCACCGGCGAGCGCGACGAGCTGAACGCCAAGATCAACGACCAGGCGGTGCAGCTGCGCCAGCTGTCCCAGTCGGTCGCCGAGCAGCAGGCGGCGCTGTCCGCGCTCGCCGAGGAGCGCGACGCCGCGCGCGCCGAGGCCGACCGCGCCCGCCGCCAGATCGACCAGCTCACCCACAACACCCTGTCGTCGAACATCCCGCCGGGCGGCCGGCTGTCCGGCGGGAGCCCCGTGCCGC
>NZ_WBMR01000307.1 GCF_008923365.1 Actinomadura montaniterrae | reverse complement strand
GGGGCGGGGCGCGGCGGCTCGGCCGTCGCGGGCCGGGGGACGCCGCCCGCCACGGCGCGGAGGGCGGCGGCCGTGGAGAAGGCCTCCGCGTCGGGGTCGTGCAGGTGCGTGCGGCCGTCCATCACCACCCCCGCCTCGGGACGGCCCGGCCGGCGGCGGCCGGGCGCGGGCTCCATGACGGGAGGGGCGGGACGTGGGCGCCCGGGAAACGGGGAGAGTGCCGGTGAATGGGGAGAAGGACAATGGTCGTGGGACGATTCTGCTTTTCTGACATGTCGGTGAACCCCATGCCTCGAAAACGCGTCTCCGGGCGGGTCGAGCCATTGCGTCCTTCGCGCCGGGGGGCGCCGGCGGCGGACGGGCCGATGCCGAAGTCGCGTTCACCTATGGCCCATGCCGCGTGATCGCGGTTAGACTGGGGGCGTCCGCGGAGCACATTTCACCAGGTCAGTGCGGTGTTCCCGCCATCTGTGCAGGAGGGCCCGCAGACCCGGTGCGAGGTGCCCGGCGGTGCCGAGGAGTCGCCTCCCGCCTTCCGGCCGATCGTCTTGGCTCGCAACCGGTGATCGTCCGAAGGTGGGGGCGACTCTTTCTGTTCTTCTGGAATTACCGAAAAGCGCCTTCTCTGGATCGCCTCCCCGCGGGCCCGCCCGGTGGCCGCTGCCCGAGCCGCCGGGTCGTGCGATTCCGTTCCCGGTCCCGTCCACCGGGCCGCCGCGGTGCCCCCGCCGCGTGTTCACCCTGTGTCAGGATCGTGTCCGTTCTGAGGTGGCAGGCCGCCCTCTTGCGGGACGGTTGCTGCTATTCTGCTACCTAGCACATTACAACATAGTCTACCGACATACAGCACGCCGAAACCTGCTGATCGTCCGGAATTCCGGGTTATCGCGGACTCCGGACCTTGACACCGCCGCTCGACGGGCGGTCAGGTGTCGGCGTGTCGACATGCGTCCTGACATCTTGCGCCTTGCCAGGTAGCATGCAGTGAGGTGGCGACAACTACGCAGAGTGAGCCGTCATATGACCAGTGACCAGGGGCCCATCGTCCAGAGCGCGCTACTGCGCACCGAGCTCGTCCGCCTCCGCAAGGAGAAGGGGCTGACGCAGGAGCAGGTGGTCCGGCAGCTCGAATGGTCCCCGTCCAAGCTCATCCGGGTCGAGGGCGGGAAGAACGCCATCACCCGCACCGACCTCCAGGCCCTGCTCAACGTCTACGACGTGACCTCGGAGGGCCGCCAGGAGCGGTTGCAGGCACTGGCGCGCGGTGCGCGCGAGCCCGCCTGGTGGAACGCCTACCGCGGCGAGTTCGACCCCAACTTCCTCAACTACGTGGGGTACGCCGCCGGCGCCGCCTACATCCGGCACTTCCACGGCTCGGTGATCCCCGGCCTCCTGCAGACCCGCGAGTACGCGGAGGTCCTCTCCACCGGCAAGGTGTCGCAGCAGGCGAGCGCGCTCGGCGTGAAGCTGCGCATGCAGCGCAAGGAGGAGCTGGCCAAGCGCCGGCACCCGCCGCGGCAGCTCTACATCGTGGACGAGGCGGTCATCCGCCGCCATGTCGGCATCAAGGTCGACCCGGGCATCATGCCCAACCAGCTGCGCAGCATCGCGGACGCCGCGGAGTCCGACGACCTGCTCACCGTCCGGATCATCCCGTTCAGCGCCGGGGCGCACCTCGGCCTCGAAGGGCCGTTCACCCTCCTGGAGTTCGACGGCGACCTCGACGACGTGCTGTTCCTCGAGGGCCGGTCGGGCTCCAGCGCGATGATCACCGGTGAGGACGACCGGATCACCGAGTACCGCGACACCTTCGAGGTGCTGCTGGAGGACGCGCTGCCGGCCGAGCAGTCCATCGCGCTGCTCCGCCGGACCGCCGAGGAGCTGATGGCCTGATCGGCCCTTTCCGGTGGGGCGAATCGACCGCGAGGGGAGGTGACGCCGTTCCGGCCCTTCTCCAAGCCGAGTGGCCTGCATAGCACGCAGAGTGATCTTGTGTTCCCTTGTAGGCGGGATAACTGGAACCGTTTACACTCGTGATCGGGAAAATTTCCACAAGGTCGTGGTTCGTCGTGCCCTGCTTGGCTCACGCCGGCGGACGCCCCCGGCCTGGTCGGTCGACGAGGCGGGACCGCCGGCACCGGATGGAGGGTTGCTGGATGGTCTATCGGTCGCTTCGCGGGGAGGCGCTGAACTGGCGCAAGGGCAGCAGGAGCCAGTCCGGGAGTGACTGCGTCGAGGTGGCGGCGGCCGGTCCCGCCGTGCTGATCCGCGATTCCCGCGCTCCCGCCGCCGGAATGCTCACGCTCGATTCCGCACAGTGGCGCACCCTGCTGCGCGCCGCCCGGAACGGCGAACTGGACGGCCGCTGAGTCACGCGACTCATTCTCACCGCTTCTCGCGATAATTGTCGTCCGCCACAATCGGCGGCCGCCTTTTACGGCGGATTCCGACAACGCGGTAACGCGCCCCCCCCCCCCGCGGGGCCCCCGGCCCCGGGGCGGGCGGCCCGGCCCCCCCGCCCCCCGACCCTGAGGCGCCCCTGACCGCACCCTGAACCGTCCCTGGTCCCCCTGCCGCGCGCCGGGAGCGCGGCCTAGCGTGATCTTGCGGTCCGGGGCCGCCGGGCGCTCCCCGGCCGTCCCGGACGATCGTCCGCCCGCTCGGCGGAGCCCCCTCGACGTCCATCCCGGAAGGACATCCATGCAGCGCAAGCACAGGCGTATCGCCATGGGCGCGGCGGCGGCGGGCATCGTGCTCGCCGGCGCGGCCGTCCCGCTGTCGCCGCCGTCGGCGGACGCGGCGCCCGCCCCCGCTCCTGCCCCCGTCGGCACCGGCATCGACTGGAAGGCGTGCGGCGACGACGGCGAGGCGCAGTGCGCGACCCTGCGGCTCCCCGTCGACTGGGCGCACCCGCACGGCCCGACGTTCGGCCTGGCCATCGCCCGCCGCAAGGCCCTCGACCCGGCCGCCCGCATCGGCACGCTGGTCTTCGGCCCGGGCGGTCCGGGCGACTCCGGCGTCCAGCGGATCACCACGGGCATCAGCCGGTTCGGCGAGCGGATCCGGCAGCGCTTCGACATCGTCAGCTTCGACCCGCGCGGCATCGGCGCCAGCAACCCCGTGACGTGCTCGGCCGCGCTCCTCGCCGAACGTCCCGACCCGAACATCGCGAGCCGCGAGGACTTCGACGCGACGCTCGCCTACAACAAGCGGCTCAGGGACGACTGCCGCGAGCGCACCGGACCGCTGTACGACCACGCCGACACGATGAGCACCGTCCGTGATGTGGACGCCATACGTGCCGCCCTAGGCGAGACCAAGCTGAGCTTCCATGGCAGCTCCTACGGAACGCTTGTGGGCGCGGAGTACGCCGAGACGTATCCGGGCCGTGTGCGCGCGATGGTGCTGGAAAGCGTCATCGACCACGGCGTCCGGTCCGCCCAGCCGTTCCTCGACGCGGAGATGGGCGCCGCGCAGGACTCCTTCGACCAGTTCGTCGAGTGGTGCGACCGGACGGCGAGCTGCGCGCTGTACGGCCGCGACGTCCGAGCCGTCCTGCGCGACCTGCGGGAACGCGCCGCGCGCGGGGTCCTCGCGGACCCGCAGACCCCGGGGCGCGCCCTGACGGAGTTCGAGTTGCTCGTGGTGACGTACAAGCAGTTCTACGGGCCCGACTGGGCGAAGCTCGCGTCGCTGCTGTCCGCGCTGGAGGCGAGCAAGCCCGTCCAGTCGGTTCCCGCGAAGCCCGCCGAGGGGACTGGAACGGACAACTTCACCGCGCAGTTCTGCTCCGACTGGAACCTGCCGGTCCGCGACTACGACGATTTCGCGCGGCTCTCGCGGCGCAGCGAACGGAACGCGCCCGACATGCACGGCACCCGTCCGGTCATGGCCCTCACGGCGTGCCTCGGCTGGCCGAAGCCCGTCGCGAACCCGCAGCACCGGCTCAAGGTGCGCACCACTGCGCCGATCATGATGCTGAACGCGGTCCTCGACCCCGCCACCCCGTACGCGTGGGCCCGGAGCGTCGCACGCCAGATCGGCCCGAAGGCGACCCTGCTCACCTACGCGGGCTCCGGTCACGGCGTCTACAACAGCGGCCCGTGCACGCGCGACGCGATCGACCGCTACCTGATCTCGGTGAAGACGCCCGCGCGCGGCACCGTGTGCCCGGCCGTGCCTCAGTAGAGGAACGGCAGCGCGACGCCCTCGGCGCCGGTGAGGTCGCGGCCGTCCGTCCGGCCCATGAGCCACGCGAGCAGGGACGACGCCGGTCCCGACACCACGGTCTCGCCGTCGCCGTGGACGTCGCCCGTGTCGGTGGCGAGGACGCGCAGCCGCGGCGCCTCGTCGCGGCGGGCATAGGACGCGACGATGTTCGGGAGCCTCCGGGCGACGTACTCCGCGGGCCAGTCGGCCGGCCCGAACCCGGCGTCGAGGTCGACGTGGTGGGTGAGCACCTCGGTGAGCCGCGAGTCGGTGGCCCGCGCGACGGGGTGCCGCGCGCCCGACGTCCACTGGACGACCCGCTCCCACGCGTCGTCCGGCATCGCCTCGTACGCCTCGGCCCACCGGTCCGCGCTGTCGTGGACGTCCGCGACGAGGACGGCGGCGGGACGTCCGGCGCCCTCCTCGATCTCGGCGGCGCGCGCCTCCATGCTCGGGTACTCGCGTGTCTCGACGCCGGTGCGCGCCCAGGTCAGCAGGCGGGTGCCGCCGTCGGCGTTGCGCGCGAGGTGGGTCAGCACGTGGCCGCGCGTCCAGCCGGGCAGCAGCGACGGCGCGCGCATGTCCGCCTCGCCGAGCCGGGCGGCGGACGCGAGCAGGCCGCGGGTCGCCGCGGTGATCGCTTCGAGCGGTTCGACGCGGGTCATGCACGATCCTCTCGACGGGGGGACGGGTGACCACCGGGGGCGGCGGTCACCAGGGGGAGCGGGTGGCCGTTACCAGGGGAGCGGGTGCCCGTCGCGGAAGAAGCCGCCGGTCGGGCCGCCGTCGGGCAGCGTCGCGGCCCATACGACGCTCGCCGCGCCGTCGGCGACGGGACGCCCGCCGGGGCCGCCCATGTCGGTCGCGACCCAGCCCGGGCAGACCACGTTCACCAGGATCCCGTCGGCCCGCAGTTCCGCCGCGAACATCCTGGTCAGCGCGTTGAGCGCGACCTTGGACGCGGTGTAGGCGGGCGTGCCGGCCCCCATCCCCGCCAGCGACGCGGCCTCGCTGGACACGTTGACGATCCGGCCGTGCGCGCTGCGCCGCAGCGCCGGCAGCAGCGCCTGCGTCAGCCGCCACGGCCCGTACAGGTTGGTCTCCGCCGCGTCCCGGACGACGTCCAGGTCCGCCGTCGACGGCCGCTGCCAGGTGTCGTAGGTGATCGCGGCGTTGTTCACCAGCACGTCCAGCCGCCCGATCTCGGCGGCGACGCGCTCGACGTCCGCGGCGGACGTCACGTCCAGTCGGACCGGCGTCGCGCCGGCCTCCTTCGCGGCGCGCGCGGCGGCGTCGGGGTCGCGCGCCCCGAGCAGCACCTCGTGCCCGCGCTCCGCGAGCTGCCGGCACACCTCCAGGCCGATGCCCCGGTTCGCGCCGGTGACCAGCGTGATCGTCACGTCCCTCGCCTCCCCCGATCGGATACGCCCATGATCACGCGTGCCGTGGCCGCGCGTCCACCGGCGGGCCCCCGGTTCTGGCCGGGCGCGGGGTGTCAGCGGACGCCGCGAGGGCGGAACTGGACGCTGATCCTCGGGCCGACCGCGCGGGTGCTCTTCGGGATCGCGTGGTCCCAGGTCCGCTGGCAGCTGCCGCCCATCACGATCAGGTCGCCGTGGCCCAGTTCCCGCTTGATCGCCGGACCGCCGCCGCGCGGCCGCAGCAGCAGCGGGCGCGGCGCGCCGACCGACAGGATCGCGACCATCGTGTCCGCGCTCGCGCCGCGCCCGATCCGGTCGCCGTGCCAGGCGACGGAGTCGCGGCCGTCCCGGTAGAGGCAGAGCCCGGCCGTCCGGAACGGCTCGCCGAGCTCCGCCGCGTAGTGCGCGTTCAGCGCGGCCTTCGCCGCGTCCAGGACGGGGTCGGGCAGCTCGGCGCCCTCGTCATAGAACGACAGCAGGCGCGGCACGTCCACGACGCGGTCGTACATCCGCCTGCTCTCCGCCCGCCACGGGACGGACGCGTGCAGCCGCTCGAACAGCGCGTCCGCGCCGGGGATCCAGGCGGGCAGCACGTCGATCCAGGCGCCGTGGGCCAGCCGCGTCCGGCGCGCCTCGCTCAGCGGGCGGGGGCCGGTCTCGTCGGCGCGGTCCAGCAGCGAGCCTTGGAACATGCCCCTCACTGTACCCGGCGAGTCAAACACATGTTCGATCAGCCGTGGTACATCGCGTCGCAGAACACCATCCCGGAGCTCGGGTCCTTCTTCTGCACCGGCTTGCCGTCGACGAGGACCTCGCAGCCGAGGAACGCCGTCGGCGACGCCGCCGCGCCGCTGATCGACAGCGCCGCCGTCGGCTGGTCGCCCGTGTCCGGCATCGGGAACTCCTTGTGCCACGGCAGTTTCACGTTCTTCAGCGTCACCGACTTGCTGTTCACCGGGTCGCTGTAGACGAGCTGCATCGCCGCCCCGCCGGACCCCCACACCACGTACTTCACCTGGTGGACGATGCCCGTGTCGGCCTTCCCCACGTCCGGGATCCGCTGCAGCACCAGCGCCGCCAGCGCGGCCAGCATCCCCTTCGGGTCCTTGTCCGGATGCTGCGGCACCTCGGACAGGACGATCCCGACGATCAGCCCGCCGCGCCGCGCCTCCACCTCGTACTCGGACGGGCCGCCGCCCAGCGTCGAGTAGTCGAACCAGCTCTCGTCCGCGCCCTGCACCACGTTCGGCGCGAGCACCGACTGCTTGCCCTTCAGCCGGTCCCTGTGGTCGTCCAGCCCCTGCTTGAAGGCGATCTTCGCGCCCTGCGCGCTCTTCTGCAGGCTCAGATTCAGCTGGTCGCCCAGCATGTACGTGCAGTAGACGGCGTTGGAACCGTCCTGCGCGGGGCCCGCGTCCTCCTGCGGCATGCGCTGGTGGCCGTACTTCGCGTAGTCGCCGTCCGTCAGGAGCCCGCACATCTTCGCCGTCAGCCGCCCGTTCTCCGGCTGCGGCCAGCCCCCGGCCGGCGCGGTCGCCTGCCCCGCCGGTTTCAGCGGCGGCTTCCCGGCCCCCGAGGCCTTGTCCTTGCCGCCCCCGCCGCCGCACCCGGACAGGGCGAGCGCCAGCGCGCCGCCTGCCGCGATCGTCCTGATTGCACACCCTCGTCTCACGGCGCCAGACCCTAGGCGGCCGTGCTTACACCCGGCTTACAGCCGATGGCGGGCGGCCAACACGGAGTGTCAGACCCCCTGCATAACCTGCACGGGTGACGGAACGACTGCCGCGCCCGGTCCGGGCGCTCATCGGCGTACGCGTGATCAACCAGCTCGGCGCGTACGTGATGTCGTTCCTGGCCGTGCTCGCCGGCCCGGACCTCGCCTCGGCGGCGCTGGCCGTCTTCGGCGTCGCCGCGCTCGCGTCCCGCTGGATCGGCGGGACGCTCCTCGACCGGCTCGCGCCCCGCACCGTCGTCGTGCTCGGCCTCGCGTCCACCGGCGCCGCGCTGCTCGTCCTCGCGCTCGCGCACGGGCCGCCGCAGACCCTCGGCGCCGTCGCGCTCGTCGGCCTCGCCTTCGAACTCTGCGAGCCCGCCACCCAGGAGGCGCTCGCCCGCGCCGCCCCGCCCGGCCGGCACGGCGACGTCTACGGCCTGCTCGGCACGTCCCTCGTCGCGGCCGGAGCCGTCGGCGGTCTGCTCGCCGCCGTCCTGCTGCCGTTCGGCGCCCGCTGGCTCGCGGTCGCGGACGCGGCGACCTGCCTCGCCGCCGCCGCCGTCGCCCTGGCGTTCCTGCCGCGCGAACCCGTCCGGCCGCCCGTGCGGGACGCGGCGTGGCGGCCGTCCCGGCGGCTCGTCCGGCTGACCCTCGCCGGGACCGCGTTCGCCGCCGGCTACCTCGCCGTCCTGATGTACATGCCGTTCGTGCTGCTCCAGCGCGGTGCGCCCGCCTGGCTGCCCGGCCTCGTGCTGACCGGCGCCGCCGTCCTCGCCCCGCTGACCGGCCGCCTCGGCCGCCGCGCCCTGGACCGGCCATCCCACGAACGCGTCCTCGCCGCCGGCACCGGCGCCCTCGCCTTGGCGGCCCTGGTCCTGGCCGTCGGACGGGCCGTCCCGGTCACCGTCGCCGCGTACCTCGCCTGGGCCGTCGCCGACAGCGTCCTCCAAGGCCGGTGGCAGGCCCTGATCGCCTCGATCGCGCCGGAGGCGGAAAGGCCCCGCTGGTTCGCGTTCTTCGGCTCGTCATGGGGCGTCGCGCAGCCCGCCGTCCCCGGCCTCGCCGCGCTGGCCGGCGGCGCGATGCCGGTCGCCTTCCTCGCCTTCCTCGCCGTCCCGCTGACCCTGCGCCGTCCCAAGCCCAAGCCCGACTCCGGCCCGGTGCCTGTCGCCGCCGAGCCGGCCACCGTTCCCGAAGCCGTCGCCGACCCGTCCTGAGCCCTGCCGGGAGGTCGCGGCGTCGGCTCAGGTGTTCAGGGAGGAGACCTGGCGGCGCGGCTTGCGCTGCGACCCGCCGCCCTGCGCGCCGCCGCGTCGTGTCCGCCGCCCGCCCGCGGCGTCCGCCCGGCCGTCCTGCGCGTTGTCGCGCTGCGCGCCCCGGCTCGCCTTCTCAGCGGACGCGGCGCTCGCCGAGGCCG
>NZ_WBMR01000306.1 GCF_008923365.1 Actinomadura montaniterrae | reverse complement strand
GTCCCGGCGGCGGCCCTTCTTCCAGCGTGGTTCAGCACCCCCGCTTTCTACCGGCGCGCCCGCGCGTGTCGCGGGAACGGCGGGGTTCGCGCGATTCCGTCCGAAAACGGATCTCGCGGTGAACCGGGGCGTTACGGACGGCCGATCGGCAGGTCCTTGCCCGCGACGGCGCCGGCGGCCTTGGCCGTCATCGCCGTCGGGTTCGGGTCGTTCAGCGCCGGGACGGCCTGGCAGTAGGCGTCCGCGCCCTTGCTGCTCTTCGGCAGGGCGCCGCTGTCCAGGTAGGCGGCGACCTTGTCGTCCAGGCACGCGTTGCCGTTCAGCGTGTTGGCGTGGGTCTTGCCGCCGACCTCGAGGACGAGCCGCGAGGACGGGAACACCTTGTGCATGTTGTAGCCGCCGGCGACCGGGGTCGCGGCGTCCTGCGACGACTGGACGAGCAGCATGCCGGGCAGGCTCTTGCTCGCCTTCAGCTTCAGCGCGGGACCGCCCTGGAACGGCCAGTACGCGATGGGCGCGTTGAACCAGACGTTGCTCCAGGTGTTGAAGCGGTAGCCCTCCTTGTAGAGCTTGGCCGCGTCGTTGTGCCACTTGTTCCAGTTCCGCGGCCACTTGGCGTCGGCCGCCTGGACGGCGTTGTAGACGGCGAAGTCGTTGTCCTCGCCGCCGGTGTTCAGCCAGTCGAGCAGGCCGGAGGCGTCCTTCTTGGTCACCCAGTCCGACAGGGCCTGCGCGAACGGGATGTAGTAGCCGGTGTTGTAGCCGGCGGTCAGGACGATGTCGTCCAGCTCGTCCGGGCCGATCTTGCCGCCGATCGGGGACTTCTTCGCGGCGGCGCGGACGGCGTAGTACTCCGCCTCGACGGCCTTCTCGGACTTGCCGAGGTGGTAGAGCGAGTCGTACTTGCCGGTCCACGCCCACCAGGACTTCATGTTCCGCTCGAACGCCTTGTCCTGCTCGAGCTGGGCGTCGTACCAGACCGTCTTCGGGTTGACGTTGCCGTCGAGCACCATGTGCTTCACGCGGTTCGGGAACAGCGTGGCGTAGGTGGCGCCGAAGTAGGTGCCGTAGGAGAAGCCGTACCAGCTGATCTTCTGCTGGCCGAGCGCGGCGCGGATCGTGTCGACGTCGCGGGCGGCGTCGGTGGTGCGCATGTGCGGCAGCATCCAGCCGAACTTGCGCTGGCAGTCCTGCGCGTACTTCTTGGCCTTGGCCTTCCAGACGGCCTCGTCCTTCGCCGAGTGCGGGACGTAGTCCGGCCGGACCGGGTTGTACCAGGTCTTGTCGCACGTGAGCGCGGGCTGGCTGGATCCGACGCCGCGGGGGTCGAAGCCGATGATGTCGTACTTGGCGGCGGTGGCGGCGTGGCCGACGCCGCCCATCCAGCGGGCCAGCGCGGGCGCGTACTCGATGCCGGTGCCGCCCGGGCCGCCCGGGTTGACGAACAGGACGCCCTGGTAGTTCTTGTCGTCGGTGTGCTTGTAGCGCGACACCGCGATGGAGATCTTGCGGCCGTTCGGCTTGGCGTAGTCGAGCGGCACCTGGACCTGGGCGCACTCGGCCTTGTTCATCGGGTCATCGGGGCCGCTGACCTCGCACTTGCCCCAGTTGATCCCGCTCGCCGCGACCAGGCCCGCCGGGGACGGGCTCGTGGCGGCGTTCGCGGAGACGGCGGCGACGGTGCCGCCGGCCGCCACGGCCGCGGCGGCCGTGACGATGACGATCCTCTTCACTTGACCCCCTCAGATCGGCGGCTCCGGAGCCCCGGTCGGACTCGGAGGGGGGAGCTGCGCCGATGCATGCGGATGCGTGATTGCGTGGAGATTGTGGCGGTTCTGGGCGATATGGCGGGAGAGTCACTCGTGACCAGATGCGAAATCGTGACAAGATCCACCAATGTTCGTGATGTAGGCGCGTGCGCGCCGCGCCGCCGGAGCCCCGGCATGCGAAGAGGGCCCCGGGGATCGCTCCCCGGGGCCCTCCCCGGCCGTTCCGCGGGCCGGCGCGGGCTCACCGCCCGGTCAGCCGTTCACGGTTCTCAGCGGATGACGTCGTCGCTCAGCCGCGCCGCCTTCGTCACCGTCGTGGACAGCGACTTGGCCTTGGCGGACGTCTGCGCCGGCGGCACCGGGTCGCCGAGCTGCGGGACGTGCGTGATGGACTGCCCCGGACGCTCCCCGGTCAGGAAGTACCGGTCGAAGATGGCGTCCACGGCCGCCGAACCGCGGTGCACGATGCAGTGCGTGCGGTCACCGTCCTGGATCACCAGCTGCGAGCCCTTGAGCCGGCGGTGCATGTCGAGCGCGCCGGCGAGCGGCGTCGCCGCGTCCTCGCTGCCCTCGAACTGCAGGATGTTGCGCGGCAGCTCGCGGTTGCGCCCGACGTTCACCGGCGTGCCGGCCTTGGCGGGCCAGGTCAGGCACGGCGCGTTGAACCACACGTTGCCCCAGGTGAGGAACGGGTGCTTCTTGTTGATGCGGACGTTGTCGCGCTCCCACTTCGCCCAGCTCGTCGGCCACTGGACGTCGGTGCACTGCACGGCGTTGTAGACGGCGAACTCGTTGTCGTCCGCGCCGCCGGTCGTCTGCGCGCCGAAGGTGCCGACGAACGTCTCGGCGTCACCGGCCTTGTAGGCCGCCAGGCCCACCGCGTAGCCGTTCCACAGGGACTGGCTGCGGCGGTACGCGGCGTTCTGGATGACGTCGGTCAGCTCGTCCGGGCCGACGGCGAACTTCTGGCCGCTGCTCGGGTCGGTGTAGTACACCGGCTTGGTCTTGAGCGTGGCGCGCAGCTTGTAGAAGAACGACCGCACGGCCGTCTGCGTCGAGCCCAGGTGGTAGACGGAGTCGTACTTGGCGATCCACCCGAAGTAGTAGTCCATGTTCTTGTCGAACTGGACGTCCTGGTTCAGGTTGGCGTCGTACCACACGTCCGACGGGCCGACGTTGCCGTCCAGCACCATCCGGCCCACCGTCTTCGGGAACATCGTCGCGTAGACGGAGCCGAGGTAGGTGCCGTACGAGGCGCCGTAGTAGTCGAGCTTCTTGTCGCTCAGCGCCTTGCGGATCGACTCCATGTCGCGGACGGAGTCGGTCGTCTTGATGTGGTTCAGCAGACCGATCTTGTCGGCCTTCTTGCACGCGTCCGTGTACGCCTTGGACTTCTTCAGCCACACGGAGACCGAGGCGCGGTCGCCGGTGCCGTAGTCGGGGCGGGGGGCGTTGGTGTAGTTCGGGTCGCAGCTGAGCGAGGGGACGCTCATCCCGACGCCGCGCGGGTCGAACCCGATGACGTTGTAGGCGTCCTTCAGCGCCGCGGAGTTCTGCGCGAACACCCGCGGGCCGAACAGCGCGCCGCCGCCGCCCGGGCCGCCCGGGTTCACCACCATGTCGCCCTTGGCGGCGCCCGACCCGGTGTGCGGGGTCCGGGTCAGCTGCAGCGTGATCTTCGTGCCGCTCGGCTTGGCGTAGTCCAGCGGCACCTGCAGCTCGCCGCACTGCACGATCTTGGAGACCGGGTACAGCCCGTCGTACAGGTCGTGGACCTGCTGGACGAAGTCCGCGGGGCAGGCGTGCCACTTGACCGCGGCGGGGTCGAACCCCGAGGCCGCGGAGGGGCCCGCGGCCTGTGCGCTCGCGGTGCCGAGCCCGGTCAGCCCGAGCCCGGCCACCGCGGCCACGACGACAGTCCTCTTCACATATCCCCCTAACCTGTCGACTCGGATGAGTCAGACATTTGGGTAAACAAGTGAAGATTGTTGTCCTGCGGACAAGTCCGACGACAGAGCTTGTCGTGAGCAGATGCAGAATCGTGACAAGATCCACGGAACTTTGTGATATGCCCGAACGTTCGGGTTCCGGGCCTGCCGGCGGGCGGCCGCCCAGGGCTCGCCAGGGGGCCCGGCCGGGGCGCGCGCGGCCGTACCGGCGGCCACCGGCCACAACACGCGAAAAAGGGCCCCCGGGCTCATCACCCGAGGACCCTTTGGGGTCCGTCCCCGACCGCCTACGCGGCCGTCACATCACCGGACCGCCTCGCACCGGCGGTGCGCCGTGCGGAGCCCGGCGTCAGCTCACCACCACCTGCGCGCCCGGGCCGGACACCGACCCGTCCTCGCCGATCTCGATGCCCATGTCGTCGGCGATGCGCATGGCCTCCTCGATCAGCGTCTCCACGATCTGCGACTCCGGCACCGTCTTGATGACCTCGCCCTTGACGAAGATCTGGCCCTTGCCGTTGCCGGACGCGACGCCGAGGTCGGCCTCCCGCGCCTCGCCGGGCCCGTTCACCACGCAGCCCATCACCGCGACGCGCAGCGGCACCGGGAAGTCCTTCAGGCCCGCGGTGACCTGCTCCGCGAGCGTGTAGACGTCCACCTGCGCCCGCCCGCACGATGGGCACGACACGATCTCCAAGCCGCGCTCGCGCAGCCCGAGCGACTCCAGGATCGCCGTGCCGACCTTGACCTCCTCGACCGGAGGCGCCGACAGCGACACCCGGATCGTGTCGCCGATCCCCTCGCTCAGCAGCGCGCCGAACGCCACCGCCGACTTCACCGTGCCCTGGAACGCCGGCCCGGCCTCGGTCACGCCGAGGTGCAGCGGGTACTCGCACGCGGCGGCGAGCTTGCGGTACGCCTGGATCATCACGACCGGGTCGTTGTGCTTCACCGAGATCTTGATGTCCCGGAAGCCGTGCTCCTCGAACAGCGAGCACTCCCACAGCGCCGACTCGACCAGCGCGTCCGGGGTGGCCTTGCCGTGCTTCTCCAGCAGCCGCTTGTCCAGCGAGCCGGCGTTGACGCCGATCCGGATCGGCACGCCCGCGTCCTGCGCGGCGCGCGCGATCTCGCCGACCTTGTCGTCGAACTTCTTGATGTTGCCGGGGTTGACCCGGACCGCCGCGCAGCCCGCGTCGATCGCCGCGAACACGTACTTGGGCTGGAAGTGGATGTCGGCGATGACCGGGATCGGGGACTTCTTGGCGATCGCCGGCAGCGCCTCCGCGTCGTCCTGCGACGGGACCGCCACCCGGACGATCTGGCAGCCGGACGCGGTCAGCTCCGCGATCTGCTGCAGCGTCGCGTTGACGTCGGCGGTGAGGGTCGTGGTCATCGACTGCACCGAGACGGGCGCGTCGCCGCCGACCGGCACGTTCCCGACCATGATCTGGCGCGACCTGCGCCGCGCCGCGACCAGGCCCCGCGCCCCCTGTCCGTCGCCCTCGCCGCGGACCGTCGGAATACCCAGTGAAACGCTCATCCCTCTCCTCTGACTCGCTTTGCCCAGCCTAGGCGCCCCGCATGGATGAGGTGACGGCGACCGGCATGGAATAGTGTGACCGCTCGGCTACGTGCGGTAAACCTTCTCGCTCATTGCGGCATCTGGAGCGGGTTGACCAGGTCCGCGAGGATCAGCAGCACCCCGAGCCCCACGAGCACCAGCACCGCCAGATATGTCAAGGGCATGAGCTTGGTCATATCGACGGTGCCCGGATCCGGACGTCCCCTGATGCCGTTGAAGCGCACCCGCAACCGCTCGTAGGCGACGACCGCGAGGTGCCCGCCGTCCAGCGGCAGCAGCGGGACGACGTTGAGCGCTCCTAAGAAGATGTTCACCGAGACGACCAGCGACAGATACAGAGCGACCTTGTCGCGGGCGGTGCTGTGCGAGGAGAAGATCTGCCCCGACACCTCCGTCGCGCCGACCACGCTGCCGACCTGGCCGCCGGGCGAGCTCTGCCGCTCGGGGGTGAACAGCTTCGGGATCGCCGACGGCAGGTCCACCACGATCTGGCCCATGCTCTGCACGGTCCGGCCGATGGCGCGGCCCGCGAACACCGCCGCGTTCAGCGGGCCCGTCCGCTCGTAGCCGGAGCCGACGACCCGCGCGGACAGGCCGACGAACGGCTCCCCGCCGACGTCCGCCAGCCGCATCCGCAGCGTCACCGGCTGCCGGACGCCCGCGCGCCGCACGACGACCGGCACCGTCTGCCCCGGCTTCGCCTTGTCGATGGCGTCGCGCAGCTCGTCCCAGTCCGCCACGCTCGTGCCGTTGAAGGTGAGCACGCGGTCGCCCGCGCGCAGGCCCGCGGCCTTCGCCGGCGACTCCGGGCGGCCGCCGCCGCAGCCGTCCTGCAGCCGGGCCGGCACGCAGGAGCTGACCTGGTCCACGGTCGTCGTCACCGTGCCGGGCTCCCGCACGCCCACCGTCATCGCCATCGCCATCAGCAGCACGAAAGCGAACACGAAGTTCACCACGACGCCCGCGGCGATGACGACCGCGCGCCGTCCCGCGGGCTGCCGGTAGAACGCGCGCGGCCGGTCGGCCTCGTCGACCTCCTCCAGCGGCGTGTAGCCGATGATCTTGACGAAGCCGCCGAGCGGGATCGCCTTGACCCCGTACTCGGTCTCGCCGCGGGTGCGCGACCACAGCGTCGGCCCGAACCCGACGAAGTACTGCGTGGCCTTCATCCCGAACCGCTTGGCGGTGAGCAGGTGCCCGCCCTCGTGGAGCATCACCGACACCAGCAGCGCGATGACGAACGCCACCGCGCCCAAGGTGAAGGCCATCCGATCCCCCTTCCGGGTCCGGTCCCGCCCGGGGGATCCCCCCGCGCCCGGCCGGCCCCGCGAGGCTCAGGCCGGGCCGGTCGCTTCCCTGGTCCGTGCGCGCGCCCAGGCGTCGGCGGCCAGCACATCGTCCAGCGTCAGCTCGCCCGGCGTCCCGGACCCGTGCTCCTCCATTACCCGCGTGATCGTGTCGACTATCCCCAGGAACGGCAGCCGTCCGGCGCGGAACGCCTCCACACATTCCTCGTTGGCCGCGTTGTAAACGGCGGGGACCGTCCCGCCCAGCTCGCCGGCGCGGCGCGCGAGCGCGACGGACGGGAACGCCTCGTCGTCGAGCGGGAAGAACTCCCAGGTGTGCGCCTTCGTCCAGTCGACGCAGGGCGCGGCGTCCGGGACGCGGTCCGGCCATTCGATGCCGAGCGCGATCGGCAGCCGCATGTCGGGCGGGCTGACCTGCGCCAGCGTCGACCCGTCGGTGAACTCCACCATCGAGTGGACCATCGACTGCGGATGCACGACGACCTCGATCCGGTCCATCGGGACGTCGAACAGCAGGTGCGCCTCGATGACCTCCAGCCCCTTGTTGACCAGGGTCGCGGAGTTGATCGTGATGACCGGGCCCATGTCCCAGGTCGGGTGCTTCATCGCCTGCTCGGGCGTGACGTCGGCCAGCTCGGCGCGGGCCTTCCCCCGGAACGGGCCGCCGCTGGCGGTCACCACCAGCCGCCGCACCTCCTCCGCGCGGCCGCCGCGCAGGCACTGCGCGAGCGCCGAGTGCTCGGAGTCGACCGGGACGATCTGCCCCGGCCGCGCCCGCTGCTTCACCAGCGGCCCGCCGATGATGAGCGACTCCTTGTTGGCGAGCGCGAGCGTGCTGCCGGCGTCCAGCGCGGCCAGCGTGGACGCCAGGCCGAGCGCGCCCGTCACCCCGTTCAGCACCACGTCGCACGGCCACGCCGCGACCTCGGCGACCGCGTCCGGACCGGCGACGATCTTCGGGATGGCGTAGTCGCCGGAGGCGTAGCCGCGCCGCTTGGCCTCGGCGTAGAACGCCAGCTGGAGCTCCTGCGCGGCGGACCCCTTGGCCACCGCGACGACCTCCGGGCGGAACTCCAGCGCCTGCGCGGCCAGCAGCTCGACCCGCTCGCCGCCGGCCGCGAGGCCCGCGATCCGGAACCGGCCGGGGTTGCGGCGGACGACGTCGAGGGCCTGGGTCCCGATCGAGCCGGTGGAGCCGAGGACGACGAGTTCGCGTGCGGCGGGCGCGGCGGCGCCTGAGGGAGACATCACCGGACCATTGTCGGACATCGGCGCGCGGGCGTCCCCTCACCCCGCCCGGGTGTCGCGGCCCCAGCCTCCCGGACCGGGCGTCTAGGGACGCGGCGCCGCGCTGCGCCGACGCGGCGCCGCCCTGCGCGCGCGGGCAGGTCCGTGGTCGGCGATCAGCGGGCGAGCGGGAGGCTGAGCACGAGCCGCGCGCCGAGCGCGCCGTCCGCGGCCCGCAGCGTCCCGCCGTGCACGGCGGCGATCTGCCGGGCGAGCGCCAGGCCGAGCCCGCTGCCGCCCTCGGACCGGCTGCGCGCGGCGTCCAGCCTGGTGAAACGCTCGAAGACGCGGTCGCGGTCGGCGTGCGGGATGCCCGGCCCGTCGTCGCGCACCTCCACGATCGCGCTGTCGCCCTCCTGCCGCGCCTCCACCTCGACCAGCCCGTTCGCGTGCCGTTCGGCGTTGTCGAGCAGGTTGAGCAGCAGCCGGGTGACCTCGAACCGGTTGGCCTCGACGGTGAGGCCGGGCTCGGCCTTGGCGTGCACCCGCACCGGGGCCGTCCGCCGCGCGACCTCGGCCTCGACCAGCGCGGCGAGGTCGACCGGCTCGCGGTCCGGGGTTGCCCCCGAGTCGAGCCGGGCCAGCGCGAGCAGGTCGTCGACGATGCGGTGCAGCCGCTCGCTGTCGCGCAGCGACCGGCGCAGCGTGTCCACGAGCTCGGGGTCCGCGGGGTCGGCGAGGGCCAGCTCGATCTGCGCGCGCAGGCCGGTCAGCGGCGTGCGCAGCTCGTGCGAGGCGTCCGCGATAAACCGGCGCCGGTGCACCGTCGAGCGCTCCAGCCGGTCGAGGACGCCGTTGACGCGGCGCGCGAGCCGGGCGGTCTCGTTGCCGGGGTCGGGGACCGCGAGGCGGCGGCGCGGGTCGGCGGCGGTGATCTCGGCCAGCTCCGCGTCGAGCCGCCGCACCGGCCGCAGGGCCCGGCCGGCGGCGGCCCACGCGCCCCAGCCCGCGACGGCGACGACGAC
>NZ_WBMR01000305.1 GCF_008923365.1 Actinomadura montaniterrae | reverse complement strand
GACCGGCGCCCCGTCGGCCCGCGCGGCTACGACGACCGCGCCGCCTACGACCGTCCGGGTTACGACGATCCGCGCGGCTACGACGACCGGCCCGGCTATGACGACCGTGGCTACGACGATCCGCGGGGCTACGACGACGACCCGCGCGGCTATGACGACCCGCGCGGCGTGGACGACTCGCGGGTCGGCGGGACGCTCGGCGGGCGCGACTCCCGCTCCACCGTCACCGACCCGCGCGGCGCGCCCCTGCCGGGCGAGGGCGGCGGCTGGGACACCGAGGTGATCCGGTGAGCGCCGTCCACACGGTCTCCAACATCGGCGGGCCCCGGCTCACCCTCGGCTTCGACCGCTTCGACCGGCTCGACCTCGACCGGCACCTCGCGGTGCACGGCCGGCTGCGCGTCCCGTCGCTGGAGGACCTCGTCCGGATGGCCGAGCAGGTCGACATGCGCGGACGCGGCGGCGCCGGGTTCCCGTTCGCCCGCAAGCTCACCGCCGTCGCGTCCCGGGTCAACCACCCGACCGCCGACCAGACGCTGCTGCTGCCCGGCGAGAAGGGCGGCGACCGCGGGTCCAGCGAGGACGTCGTCGTGGTCGTCAACGGCGCCGAGGGCGAGCCCGGCAGCGCCAAGGACAAGGTGCTGCTCGGCCGCGCCCCGCACCTGGTGCTGGACGGCGCGCAGATCGTCGCCACCGCGCTCGGCACCCAGCGGATCGTCCTCGCCGTGGAGAGCGACGAGGCGGCCCGGTCGGTGCGCGCCGCGATCGGCGAGCGGCGGATGCCCGCCCGCGTCGTCCGGCTGACCGAGCGGTTCATCTCCGGGGAGAGCGGCGCGGTGATCCGCGCCATCAACGGGGAGACGCCGATCCCGCCGGGCGTCAAGGTCCGCGCCGCCGAGTCCGGCGTCGACGGGTACCCGACGCTGCTGTCCAACACCGAGACGTTCGCGCAGCTCGCGGTGCTGGTCTCGCTCGGCCCCGACCTGTACGCCTCCGCCGGGACGGAGGACGAGCCGGGCACCACGCTGCTCACCGTCGGCGGCACCACGGTCGTCGAGGCGCCGTACGGCACGCCGCTGCGGGACGTCCTGAAGCACTGCGACGTGCCGCCGGGCCCGGGCGTCCTGGTCGGCGGCTACCACGGGGCGTGGCTCGACCCTGCCGGGGCGGCCCGGGCCGTGCTGTCGCGGGCCGGGATGCGCGCCGTCGGCGGGACCGTCGGCGCCGGCATCATCCTGCCGCTCGCCCAGGGCACCTGCCCGCTCGGCGAGGTCACCCGGATCGCGTCGTACCTCGCCGCGCAGTCGGCCGGGCAGTGCGGGCCGTGCCGGCTCGGGCTGCCCGACGTCGTCCGCGCCCTCAACGCGCTCATGGAGGGCGGCGGGACGGTCGAGGACGTGCGCCGCGCCGCGGCGATCGGGCGCGGCCGCGGCGCCTGCACCCACCCCGACGGGACCGCGCGGTTCGTGCTGTCGGCGGTCGAGGCGTTCACGGCCGACATCGACGCGCACCGCTACGGCGGCACCTGCGGGCTGTCGACGTACGGGGTGCTGCCGCTCCCGGTCCCGACCGGGCGGGAGGGGCGGGTGGCGATCGACTGGAGCCGCTGCGACGGCCACGGGCTGTGCGCCTACCTCGTCCCGGAACTGATCCAGCTCGACCGGTACGGCTTTCCGGTGGTGCTCGGAAGCGACATTCCGTCGTGGATGGAGCGGGATGTGCAGAAAGCGGTCGCGATGTGCCCGGCATTGGCGCTGCGGGTCGTCGGGGGAGTGCCGGGCGGCCCGGATCGGCGCTCTTGAACGCGGCCCGCCCGGCCATTACGGACGGGCCGGAGAAATGAAAAAGCCAGCGCGGTGGTGAACCTCCGCCCGGGCGTGGTGCGTATGACCCGGCGAAACCGCGCCGGCTCCGTTCTCCGGTGCGTTCCCGAGAGGAGGAAGGGATTTCGGTGAGGAATTCGTACGGTGTCGCGGAACTGCGCCGGCTCCCGCGGTTCGGGCTCCGGCGGGGCCGCGGCCTGCTCCTGCTGGCCGTCGCGGCCGTCGTCGCCGCCGCGGTCGCGGTCCTCCTCAATCCGCGGGTCGCCCCGGCGAACGGCGTCGACAAGGGGGCCACGATCCCGTCGAAGTGGGGGCCGCTGAGCGCCCAGGACCGGCTCCTGCTGGTCAAGGTCCGGCAGGCCGGGCTCTGGGAGATGCCGGCCAGCCAGATGGCCGTGCAGCGCGGCGCCAGCCCCCGGGTGCGCGAGATCGGCAAGATCATCAACCAGGAGCACATGCAGCTGGACGCCGACACCAGGGCCACCGCGCAGCAGCTCGGCGTGTCCCTTCCGGCCATTCCGAACGGCACGCAGCGGAGCTATCTCCGCGAGCTCGCCGGCCTCGACGGGAAGTCGTTCGACACCGACTACGTGTTCCGGATGCGCTCCGCCCACGGCCAGGTCCTGCCGTTCGCCGCCAAGGCCCGCGTGCAAAGCCAGAACTCACTCGTCCGGGCCTACGCGGAACGCGGGATGCGATTCGTCCTGCACCATATGCAGCTGCTGGAGAGCACCGGCCTGGTCACCAAGTCCGCGCTGCACTGACGGGTATCCCACCCCCCGCTCAAAGGGAGTACTCCATGGGAAGAAAAAGGAAGGCCCTCGCCGTGATCGTTCCGGCCGTCGTGCTCGCCGCGTCGGCGTGCAACGACGTGCCGGGGGGCGCCGGGGCGCTACCGGGCCGCGCGACCATCACCGCCGACCCGGCCGGGCACGTCCAGAAGTACCGGGGCGGGCGGACGAGCCCTCCCGCGGACGGCGGCGGCCAGCAGAACGGCGGCGGCCAGGACGGCGGCCAGGACGGCGGCCAGAACGGCGACGGCCAGATGCCCGGCATGGGCGACGGCCAGATGCCGGGGATGGGCGACCCCTCGCAGACGGCGGTCCCCACCCCGCCGGACTCCGGGTCCCCGGACCCCGCCCAGACCGACCCGAACCAGCCGGGCGGCGACGGCCAGCAGAACGGTGACGGCCAGAACGGCGACGGCCAGAACCAGAACGGCGACGGTCAGAACGGCGGCCAGAACGGCGGCGGCCAGGGCGGCCAGAGCCAGGTGAAACCGGGCCCGACCGCCGACCAGTTCGTCGACATCCGCCAGGCGCAGCCCGTGCGGCAGCCGCGGCGCACGCGCGCCGCGTCCACCGGCGTGTTCACGTCCAGCTGCGGGACGAACGCGGGGCAGAAGCACAGCAACCCCGACAACGTGATCGTGGCGCCCGGCGTCCAGAACGGCGCGCACCACATCCACGACTACGTCGGCAACCTCGACACCAGCGCGCTGTCGACCGACCAGACGCTCGCCGCCGCCGGGACGACCTGCACCAACGGCGACCAGTCGACCTACTACTGGCCGGTCGTGCGGCTGCGCGCCGGGCAGGACGACTCCGACCGCGCGGCGCAGAGCCAGGTGGACGGCAACACCGGCAGCGTCGTCACCCCGGCGAGGGTGCGCCTGCAGTTCCTCGGCAACCCGCGCAGCAAGGTGACGGCGATCCCGCGGTTCACCCGGATCGTCACCGGCGACGCCAAGGCGTCGTCGAAGGGCACGGCCAACGCGCACGCCCAGTGGACGTGCAGCGGGTTCGAGAACCGGGCGTTCACCGACAAGTACCCGCTGTGCCCGAAGGGCAGCATGGTGGAGCGCGTGCTGAACTTCCCGAGCTGCTGGGACGGGCAGAACACCGACAGCGCGAACCACCGCGACCACATGGTCTTCCCGGACCCGCGGACCGGGCAGTGCCCGCAGGGCCGCAAGGCCGTCCCGCAGCTGCGGATGACGCTGGCCTACAACCTGCCCGCCAAGGCGCTGGCGTTCGCGCTGGACACCTTCCCGGAGGAGGGCCACGACCCGGTGACCGACCACGGCGACTTCATCAACGTGATGACCGACCAGCTCATGCGGAAGGCGGTCACCGCGATCAACGGGCGCCGGGGCTGATCCCCGGCTCCGGGAGCCGAGGCCGGTCCCCGGTCCCGGGCCACGGGCCCGCCCGCGCGTAGGATCGCCGTCATGGAGATCGTGATCGCGGGCGGGCACGGGCAGATCGCGCTGCGGCTGTCGCGGCTGCTGGCCGGCCGCGGGGACACCGTGGTGAGCCTCGTCCGCAACCCCGACCACGCGGCGGACGTGCGGGCGACGGGCGCGACGCCGGTCGTCCGGGACCTGGAGGCGGCGTCGGCCGGCGAGGTGGCGGGCGACCTCGCGGGCGCGGACGCGGTCGTGTTCGCCGCGGGCGCCGGGCCGGGCAGCGGCGCCGCCCGCAAGGACACCGTCGACCGGGCCGCGTCGGTGCTGCTGGCGGACGCGGCGGAGCGCGCCGGGGTGCGCGGTTTCGTGCAGGTGTCCGCGATGGGGGCGGGCGAGCCGCCCGCGCCGGGCCGCGACGACGTCTGGGCCGCCTACATCCGGGCGAAGGGCGAGGCCGAGGACGACCTGAGGGCGCGCGGCGGCCTGGACTGGCTGATCCTGCGCCCGGGCCGCCTCACCGACGACCCGGGCACCGGGCTGGTGACGCTCGCCGAGCCGCCGATCGGGCACGGCGCGGTGACCCGCGACGACGTCGCCGCGGTGATCGTCGCGCTGCTGGACGCCCTGCCGGACGCCCGGCACCGCACCCTCGACCTGCTGAACGGCGGCACCCGCATCGCCGACGCCGTCGCCGCCCTGCGCTGACCCGGCACGGTCGGGCGGCGCGGGCGGCGGCGGGCGGTCAGGCGGTGTAGAGGGACTCGATCTCGTCGGCGAAGTCCTTCATCACGACGTTGCGCTTCACCTTCAGGCTCGGGGTCATGTGCCCGGCCTCCTCGGTGAAGTCGACGCCGAGGACGACGTACTTCTTGATCGCCTCGGCGTGGCTGACCGACTTGTTGGCGTCGGCGACGGCGCCCTCGATCTCGGCGATGATGTCGGGGTCGCGGCGCAGCTCGTCCACGGTCATCGCGGCGGGCTTGCCGTGCCGCTCCTTCCAGGGGCCGAGCGCCTCCTCGTCCAGCGTGATCAGGGCGCTGATGAACTTGCGGCCGTCGCCGACCACCAGGCACTGGCTGATCAGCGGGTGGGCGCGCAGCCGGTCCTCCAGGGGCGCGGGCGCGACGTTCTTGCCGGCCGCGGTGACGAGGATCTCCTTCTTCCGCCCGGTGATCTTCAGGAAGCCGTCGGCGTCGAGGGCGCCGAGGTCGCCGGTGTGGAACCAGCCGTCCTCGACGGCCTCCTTCGTCGCGGCCTCGTTGTTCCAGTAGCCGCGCAGGACGTTGATGCCGCGGACCAGGACCTCGCCGTCCTCGGCGATCCGGATGTCCACGCCCGGGATGGGCTTGCCGACGGTGCCGATCCTGATGGCGGTGGGCCGGTTCACGGTCGCGGGCGCGGTCGTCTCGGTGAGGCCGTAGCCCTCCAGGATCGTGATGCCGACGCCGCGGAAGAAGTGTCCGAGGCGCTCGCCGAGCGCGGCGCCGCCGGACACCGCGTACTGCACCCGGCCGCCGACGGCCGCGCGCAGCTTCCCGTACACCAGCACGTCGAAAACCTTGTGCCTGACCTTGAGCCCGAGGCCGGGGCCGCCGGTGTCCAGCGCCCGGCTGTAGGCGATCGCGGTGTCCGCGGCCGCCTTGAAGATCTTGCCCTTGCCGTCGGCGTCGGCCTTCTGCTCGGCGCCGTTGTAGACCTTCTCGAACACCCGCGGGACGGCGAGCAGGAACGTCGGCCGGAACGAGGCGAGGTCGGGCAGCAGGCTCGGGATGTCGCTGTGCCCGAGCACGATGCCGCCCTCGATGGTGGCGACCTCGATCAGCCGGGCGAACACGTGCGCCAGCGGCAGGAACAGCAGCGTGGAGCTGCCCTCGACGGCGATCTCGGAGATCGCGCCCTGCACGGCGTTGCGGGCCGTCGCGACGAGGTTCCCGTGAGTGATCTCACAGCCCTTGGGCCGGCCGGTCGTGCCGGAGGTGTAGACGAGGGTCGCCACGTCGGCGGCGCCGCGGGACCGGCGGCGCTCCTCGATCGCCGCGTCGGTGACGTCCTTGCCGAGCGCGGTGACCTCGGCGACGGCGCCCGCGTCGATGCCCCAGACGTGCGCGAGGCCCGGGAGCCGGTCCCGGACCTCGCCGACCAGCGCCAGGTGCGCGTCGGTCTCGGCGAACAGCGCCTTGGCGCCGGAGTCGCCGGCGATCCACTCGATCTGCTCGGCGGAGGACGTCTCGTAGATCGGGACGGCGACCGCGCCGGCCGTCCAGATCGCGTAGTCCAGCAGCGTCCACTCGTAGCGGGTGCGCGACAGCAGCCCGACCCGGTCGCCCGGTTCGATGCCGGCGGCCACCAGGCCCTTGGCCACCGCCGCGGCCTCGGCCGCGAACTCCGCCGCGGTGACGGCGCTCCAGGCGGTGCCGGTGCGGCGGCGCAGCACGATGGCGCCGGGCTCCTCGGCGGCCCGGGTGAAGGGCGCGTCGGTCAGATTGGCGGAGTCGGGGACCTCCACCATCGGGGGGACGCTGAACTCGCGCACGGCCCACTCCTGTGATCGGTCTTCGGGGACGGCGGGGGAACCTGCCGGTCCCTCCGAAGGTGAATGATACCCACGAGTAGGAAAACCGTCGGGAAGTGAGCGTCCCGCCCCCGCGCGGCCTCCGGATCGACGGTTAACGGCACGGCAAAGACCGCTCGCCGCAGCCGGGCGACCGCCCGTCCGTCCCCTACCCTTGACCTGGTCGTATACGGAAGTGGTCGGGGGAAGCCATGGCCCTGCTCGAAGTGATCGCGCTGACCGCCGCGGACGCGCGCGCCGCGCAGGACGGCGGCGCCGACCGGATCGAGGTCGTGGCCGACATGGGCGCCGACGGCCTCACCCCGGACCCGGACATGGTCGCGGCCGTGCGCGCCGCGACGGCGCTGCCGCTGCGGGTCATGCTGCGGGCCAACGCCGGGTTCCGCACCACCGGCGCGGAGCTGGACCGGCTCGTCCGCGCCGCCGCCGACCTCACCGCCGCCGGCGCCGACGGGTTCGTGCTCGGCTTCCTCGACTCCTCCGGCCACGTCGACGCCGGCGCGACCGGCAAGCTCGCGTCGGCCTGCGCGCCGCTGCCGTGGACGTTCCACCGGGCGGTCGACCACGCCGCCGACCCCGTCCAGGCGTGGGAGGCGGTCCGGGCGCTCGACGGCGGCCTGGACGCGGTGCTGACGGCGGGCTCGGCGCGCGGCGTGGACGCCGGGGTCGACGTGCTGGTCCGGCGCGCCGCCGAGGACCCGCGCTCCGCCGCGCTGATCATGGCCGGGGGCGGGCTGCGCCGCAAGCACGTCGCCGTGCTCGCCGCCGCGGGCGTCACCGCGTTCCACGTCGGCACCGCCGTCCGCCCGGACGGCTCCTGGGACGCCCCGGTCGACCCGGCGCTGGTGGGGGAGTGGCGCTCGCTGGTGTCGGCCGCCGCGGGCTGACACCCCCGAGGGGCGCCCGTTTTCGGGGGAGTGGTCCCCTATTAGAGTCGGTTCATGAGGATCCACGTGGTGAGCGACGTCCATGGCCGCGCGGACGCGCTGAAGAGCGCGGGCGACGGCGCGGACGCGCTCATCTGCCTCGGCGACCTGATCCTGTTCGTCGACTACTCCGACCACGGGCAGGGCATCTTCGCGGACCTGTTCGGGCAGGAGAACGCCGACCGGTTCATCGCGCTGCGCACCGAAAAGCGCTTCGACGAGGCCCGCGAGTTCTCCCGCGGCCTGTGGGCGTCCCTGGAGGGGGACGCGTGGCCGCACATCGAGCGCGCCGTCGACCGGCAGTACGCCGAGCTGTTCGCCGCGATGCCGACCCCCGCCTACCTCACCTACGGCAACGTCGACGTCCCGCGCATGTGGGGGCCGCACCTGCGCGGGGGGCACCGCGTCCTGGACGGCGAGACCACCGAGATCGGCGGGCTGCGGTTCGGGTTCGTCGGCGGCGGGCTCCGCACCGAGTACCGCACCCCCTACGAGCTCGACGACGACGCGTACGCGGCGAAGGTCGAGGCGGTCGGGGAGGTGGACGTGCTGTGCTGCCACATCCCGCCCGCCGTCCCCGACCTGCTCTACGACACCGTCGCCCGCCGGTTCGAGCGGGGCAGCGAGGCGATCCTCGACGCGATCCACCGCACGCAGCCGAAATACGTGCTGTTCGGGCACGTCCATCAGCCGCTCGCCGCCCGCATCCGCATCGGCCGCACCGAATGCGTGAACGTGGGCCACTTCCGCGCGCGCGGGGTCCCGTACGTCCTGACGGTGTGACGGATACCGTGCTGTAGGACAGCGGCCCGGGCAAACCGTGCGCGGGCGCGGGTTCACGGCGAGCCGGAGGGAAACGCAGATGGCGGACCGCACGAGTTCTTCCATCACGATCAAGGCCGCGAAGGCCGACATCATGGCGGTGATCGCCGACCTGGAGGCGTATCCGGAGTGGGCGAGCGGGATCCGCGAGTTCACCGTCCAGGAGACTGGGCCGGACGGCCGGGCGCTGCGCGGCCGGCTGACCTTCGACGGCGGCCCGTTCAGCGACACCGTCGGCCTCGCCTACACCTGGGAGGGCGACGACCGGGTGAGCTGGGAGCTGGTCGAGAAGGGCACGGTCGTCACCGGCCTGCACGGCACCTACGCGCTCGCCGAGGCGGGCGGCGCCACCGAGGTCACCTACGAGCTGGCGGTGGACGTCCGCGTCCCGATGATCGGCATGGTGAAGCGCAAGGGCGAGAAGCGGATCATCGACTCCGCGCTCAAGGGCCTCCAGCGCCGCGTCGAGCGCTGAGGACGCCCGGGAGGCGGTACCGTTTCACGCCGATGACGGATGGATGATGGAGTCATGACCGACCAGCCGGGTGACCTGATCAACGAGGCGGGCAAGCTCTTCGACGCGGTGCTCAAGCGCGTGGTCGGCGGCGGCTCCCGCGACGACCTCGACGACCGTGCCGACCGGGGCGGCCGGCCGCGCGGGG
>NZ_WBMR01000304.1 GCF_008923365.1 Actinomadura montaniterrae | reverse complement strand
GATCGGCGTCGCCCGCGCCGCGGCCCGCGCGGGCGCGCCGGTGGTCGCGGTGGCCGGGCGCCGCGGGCTGACCGGCGAGCGCCTGCGCAAGGCGCGGATCCAGGCGGTGTACGCGCTGGACGACATCGAGCCGGACGCCGAGCGCCGCGTCCGCCGGGCGGGGCCGCTGCTGGAGCAGCTGACGGTCGCGATCGCCGACGAGTGGCTGCCCGCGCCGCCGCGCCACTGACTCCGGCCGGGCGCGTCCGGCCCGAAAGACATTCGACAGTTCCGGGACGGACGGCTGGACCCGCGTCTAAGATCTTGGGTGGCGGCGGTATCCGGCAAAACTCCACAGCGGCACGAGGCGGGCGCACATGGCGGACGAGCAGTACGATTGGGCATCACTCGGCATCGACGTGACCAAGCCGAGCATCGCGCGCACCTACGACGTCGTCCTGCGCGGCAAGGACAACTTCGAGGTCGACCGCGCGTTCGTGGACGAGATCGTCAAGATCGTCCCCGAGATCTACGACGTGGCCGCCTACAACCGGCAGATCCTCGGCCGCGGCGTGCGGTACCTCGCCGGCGAGGCGGGCCTGCGGCAGTTCCTCGACCTCGGCTCCGGGCTGCCGACCGTGCAGAACACCCACCAGGTCGCCCAGTCCGTCGCGGCGGAGTCCCGCGTCGTCTACGTCGACAACGACCCGATCGTGCTCGCGCACGGGCGGGCGCTGCTCGCCGAGAACGAGCGCACCACCGTCGTCACCGCGGACGTCCGCGAGCCGGAGGAGATCCTCGCCCACGAGGAGGTGCGGCGGCTCATCGACTTCGAGCAGCCCGTCGCGGTGCTGCTCGTCGGCATCCTGCACCACCTGCACGACGACGAGAAGCCGCAGCGGGTCGTCGACACGCTGATGGACGCGGTGCCGTCCGGCAGCCACCTGTTCATCACGAGCTTCTGCGCGTCCAGCCAGGAGGCGGTCGACGCCGAGGTGCAGTACCAGGGGCTGCTCGGCACCGGCCGGTTCCGCACGCCCGAGGAGATCGAGCGCTGGTTCGCCGGCCTCGAACTGCTGGAGCCGGGCGTGGTCCCGCTGCCGCTGTGGCGCCCCGACGGCCCCGTGCCGAACGAGCTGACGGTCGGGCACCGGCTCATGTACGGGGGCGTCGCCCGCAAGCCCTGACCCGGGGCTCCGGCGCCGACCTGGGGCGCTTTACACCTTGTCATCGAAAAGGGCGATGACTTTTCACCCTGCACATGGCACGGAGGGCTCCGCGCACCGCACGCTGTAGGCGTACATCCCGGCGTACGTCCTGGTCAGCGTTGACGGAGGAGCCCCCGTGAAGATCGGCGTCCCGCAAGAGATCAAGAACCACGAGTACCGCGTGGCCATCACCCCGGCGGGCGTGCACGAGCTCACCCGGCACGGCCACGAGGTGTTCGTCGAGAGCGGCGCCGGCCTCGGCTCCCACATCCCCGACGACGACTACACCGCCGCGGGCGCCAAGATCCTCGACGGCCCGGACGAGGTGTGGGCCGAGGGCGACCTGATCCTCAAGGTCAAGGAGCCGGTCGCCGCCGAGTACCACCGGATGCGCGCCGGCCAGACCCTCTTCACCTACCTGCACCTCGCCGCGTCCCGCGAGTGCACCGACGCGCTGCTGTCCGCCGGCGTCACCGCGATCGCCTACGAGACCGTCCAGCTGCCGGACCGGTCGCTGCCGCTGCTCGCCCCGATGTCGGAGGTCGCCGGGCGGCTCGCCCCGCAGGTCGGCGCGTACAACCTGATGGCCTCCAACGGCGGCCGCGGCGTGCTGCCGGGCGGCGTGCCCGGCGTCGCCCCCGCGAAGGTCGTGGTGATCGGCGGCGGCGTCTCCGGGCTGAACGCCGCGCAGATCGCCGTCGGGATGGGCGCCGACGTCACCGTCCTGGACCTCAACGTCGACCGGCTCCGCCACATCGACGCGATCTACCAGGGCCGGATGCGGACGCTGGTGTCCAATGCCTACCTGGTCGAGCAGGAGGCGCGCGCCGCCGACCTGGTGATCGGCGCGGTGCTGATCCCGGGCGCCAAGGCGCCCAAGCTGATCTCCAACGACCTCGTCGCCGCCATGAAGACCGGCTCGGTGCTGGTCGACATCGCCATCGACCAGGGCGGCTGCTTCGAGGACTCCCGCCCCACCACGCACGACGCCCCCACCTACACGGTGCACGGCTCCACGTTCTACTGCGTCGCCAACATGCCCGGCTCGGTCCCCAACACCTCGACGTACGCGCTGACCGGCGTCACCCTCCCCTACGCCGTGCAGATCGCCGACAAGGGCTGGCGCCGCGCGCTGCACGAGAACGCCGCCCTCGCCAAGGGCCTCAACACCCACGCCGGCGAGCTCGTCTACGACCACGTCGCCGAGGCCCACAACCTCCCTTACACCCCTCTCGCCTCCATCCTCGACTAGCGGGGGCCTCCCCGTAGCCCAGTAGGGTGGGGCGCATGGGGGAGCTGATCTTGCTGAGGCACGGTGAGACCGAGTGGAGCCGGGTCCGGCGGCACACCGGGCGCACCGACCTGCCGCTGACGGCGCGCGGTGAGGAGCAGGCGCGGGCGCTTCCCCCGCTGCTGGCGCCGCGGCACATCGTCCACGTGGTGGCCAGCCCGGCGGAGCGGGCCCGCCGCACCGCCGAGCTGGCGGGCCTGGCGGTGGACGAGACCGACCCCGACCTGTGGGAGTGGGACTACGGCGGCTACGAGGGGATCACGACGGCCGACATCCGCAAGGACCGGCCCGGCTGGTACCTCTGGAGCGACGGCGTGGTCCCGGGCGACGCCGAGCATCCCGGCGAGACCGTCGAGCAGGTCGGGAAGCGGACCGACGCGGTGCTCGCGCGGGTGCGGCCGCTGCTGGCGGACGGCGACGTGGCGCTCGTGGCGCACGGGCACGTGCTGCGGGTGCTGACCGCCCGCTGGCTCGGGCTGGAGCCCGCGCTCGGGCGGGCCTTCGCGCTCGCCACCGGGACGCTGTCGCTGCTCGGGACCGAACACGGCCACCCGGTGATCACCTCGTGGAACGTCCCGGCCGATCCGACCGCATAAAATACCCCTCGGGGGATCTCCCCCGGCGGGGCGTCCCAGGGACCCGCGCGGCCCCGGAGTGATTGCGAGGACGGAGATGGCGACCAGCGAGACCCCCACCCGCGGGTACACCGCCACCAAGGACCAGCTGCAGACCCGGCTCGCCCGGATCGAGGGGCAGGTCCGCGGCATCGACCGCATGGTGGCCGACGACCGCTACTGCATCGACATCCTCACCCAGATCAGCGCCGTCCAGGCGGCCCTGGACAAGGTCGCGCTCGGGCTGCTGGACGGGCACGTCCGGCACTGCGTGGCGGAGGGGACGCAGGAGGGCAAGGGCGAGGAGATGTCGACCGAGCTGATGGCGGCGGTCGGGCGGCTCATGCGCCGCGGCTGACCCCGCCGCACAGCGGGTCGTCGTTCCCGGCCCGCTCCATCATCTCCACCAGCGTCCGCCAGCCGTGCAGGAAGTGCTCGCGCTCGGCGGGGCCGAGCGCCTCCAGCGTCATCCGCAGCGGCCGCAGGCGCCGCCAGGCGAACCGCTCGACGAGCGCGCGGCGCTCCTCGTGCAGGCTGACGATCATGCGGCGGCGGTCCCGCTCGTCGGGGCGCCGGTCGACGAAGCCGCCGCGCTGCAGCTCGCCGACGAGCTGGCTGACGGTGGCGGGGCTGAGCGCCATGTGCCGGGCGAGGACGCCGACCGGGACCGGGCCGTTGAGCACCAGGCCGATCAGCACGGGGACGTGGCGGGGGCCGAGGCCGGCGGCCTTGACCAGCCCGATCAGCTCCTCGGCCTCCTCGTGCGCCCTGCGGCCCTTCATGCCGCGGAACATCCGGCCCATGATCTGGACCATCGTCTCCAGATCGGTGTCCACGGCGGTGTCCGCGGCGCGGTCCGTGCCGGCGCGGGCCGGCGCGCCGTCCGGCGCGCCGTCCGGCGCGCCACCGGCCGTGACGGCCGCGCCTGATTTCCCGGACATACCTTGAAGTTCAACACATTCCGTGCTGCAGTGTAAATACGTTGAACTTCAAGGCGTTTCAAGCATTTCACAACGGGGACACGGGGCAACCGGAACACACACGAGGGGGCCGACCATGGCCGAGAGCCCGCCAACCGACCTGGCGCCGCCGGGCGCGTCCGCCGCGACCGAGCGCCTGGATCCGCAGGTCATCCTGCTCGGCCTGGTGATCGTCTCCGGGACCGTCATGGCGATCCTGGACACCACCATCGTCAACGTGGCCCTGCAGACGCTCGGCAAGGACTTCCACGCGAGCCTGTCCACGATCCAGTGGACGATCACCGGCTACACCCTCGCGCTCGGCACGGTGATCCCGATCACCGGCTGGGCGGTCGACCGGTTCGGCGGCCGCCGGGTGTGGATGCTGTCGATCGTGCTGTTCGTCGCCGGGTCGGTGCTGTCCGGCGCGTCCTGGAACATCCAGTCGCTCATCATCTTCCGCGTCCTGCAGGGCCTCGGCGGCGGCATGCTGATGCCGACCGGCATGGCCATCCTCACCATGGCCGCCGGGCCGCGGCGGATGGGCCGCATCATGAGCATCGTCGGCGTGCCGATGCTGCTCGGCCCCGTGCTCGGCCCCGTGATCGGCGGCTGGCTGGTCGAGGACGTCGACTGGCGCTGGATCTTCTTCGTGAACCTCCCGGTCGGCGCGCTCGCCTTCGCCCTCGCCTGGTGGAAGGTGCCGCACGAGCAGGAAGGGCAGGGCGGGGGCGGCTCCACCGCGCTCGACCTGCGCGGGCTGTTCCTGCTGCCGCCGGGGTTCGCGCTGCTGATCTACGGGCTGTCCACCGCCAACAGCAACGGCGGCTTCGGGAGCACCTCCACGATCGCGTGGCTGGTCGCCGGCGCCGTCCTCGTGGCGCTGTTCGTGCTGCACAGCCTGCAGCGGCGGGAGCGGTCGCTGATCGACGTGCGGCTGTTCACCGACCGGACGTTCGCGACCGCGTCCGTCGCGGTGTTCCTCGTCGGCATCGCGCTGATGGGCTCGATGCTGCTGATCCCGCTGTACTACCAGACCGCCCGCGGCGAGGGCGCGCTCGCGGCCGGGCTGCTGCTGGCCCCGCAGGGCCTCGGCGCCGCCACCGCGATGCCGTTCTCCGGCATCGTCACCGACAAGCTCGGCGCCGGCCGGATCGTCCCGGTCGGCATCGTGCTGCTGGTGGTCGGGACCATCCCGTTCGCGCTGGTCGGCGCGCACACCTCGTACTGGTACCTCGGCGCCGCGCTGTACGTCCGGGGCCTCGGCCTCGGCTGCACCATGATGCCGACGATGTCGGCCGCGCTGACCACGCTGGCCCGCTCGGCGGCGTCGCGGGCGAGCAGCACGCTGAACATCCTCGTCCAGCTCGGCGGCTCGGTCGGGGTGGCGCTGCTCGCCGTGATCCTGTCCCGCCAGATCAGCTCGCGGCTGCCGCAGGCGGGCGGCAACGGCGGCGCCGCCGGGGTCGGCGAGATCCCCGACCGGATCCGCGAGCAGGTCGCGCCGAAGCTCGCGGACGCGTTCGGCACCACGTTCTGGGTGTCGATGGTCCTCACCGCGGTGCTGATCGTCCCGGCGCTGCTGCTGCCCAAGCACGGCAAGGACGACAGAGCGGACGCCACGGCAGGCGATGCTCCCCCGCCGATGGCCTGACCGGCACCTCGCGCTTCCCAGCGCGAAGCAAGGTCAGGACGCCATCGACCAGGTGGCCAGGTCCGCCTCGTGCGCGCGCGTGAGGCGCCTGGCCCGCTGGGCGTCCGGCGAGTACCGGAACCGCTCCGGGACGGCGTGGGTCGTCCGGTACAGGCCCTTGAGCGCCAGCGTCGCGGCCAGGTCGGACGTCGGCAGGCCCGGCAGCCCGTACATCCGGCGGGCCCAGCGCGGCAGCGTCGACACGACCAGCATCGCGACGCCCGGCGCCGCCAGCTTCAGCGGCATCAGGTGCTGCGGGACGGCCGGGCTGAACATCCGCTTCAGGCCCTCGCGGGCCTCCCGGCACGCGAAGATCCGCCGCCGCATGTCCGCGTAGTAGTCCTTCATCTCGGCGACCGAGCCGGGCACGCCCGCCGGGTCGAGGCCCACGACCGCGGCGGCGCGGCGCTGCTCGTCGACGAACGCGTCCGCGTCGGCGGCGCTCAGCGGCACGCCCGCGCGGCGCGCCACGTCGAGGTAGGAGTCGACCTCGCCCATGTGGACCCAGAGCAGGTTCTCGGGGTCGTCCACCGGGAACGTCTCGCCGGTGCGCAGGTCGAGGCCGGTGAGCTTGGAGTGCAGCTTGCGGACGCGGCGGCCCACCCGCTCGACCTCGTCGTGCGTCCCGTAGGTGCGCACGCGGACGAACTCGACGGTCCGGCCGAGCCGCGCCCACGCGGCGTCGGGGTTCATCAGCTCGGAGTTCTGCGCCGTGCCCCACATCGTCCGGGGATGGAGGGCCTGCAGCAGCAGCGCCCGGATCCCGCCGACGATCAGCACCGGCTCGCCCATCACCCGCCAGGTCACCGAGCCCGGGCCGAACAGGCCAGTGTCCTCGCGCCGGTCCTCGCCGTCCCCGGCGCCGCCCTCCCGGACCTCGAACTGCTCGCGCACGTCGCCCCGCCTTCCTCTCCGCGGCCGAGGAAACCACGCCGGCCCCGGTAAATGAAGACTTACCCGGCTATGGCGTGCGTCACACGGCCGCGGCACGGTCCAAGACGCGGAGCGAGACGCGGGCCACGGTGCGGTCGGGGCGGCGCTCAGTCCTCCGGCTCGTCCACCGCCTCGTCGCGCTCGCCCGGCTCGGTCTGCTCGGCGACCCAGGCGAGGTAGTCCAGGCTGCCCGCCACCACCGGCGTCGCGATGATCTCCGGGGTGTCGTAGGAGTGCAGGTCGGTGATCAGGGTGGCGAGCTCGTCGAAGCGGTCGGCGGTGGTCTTGAACACCACCATCCACTCCTCGGCGTTCTCGATCTCGCCCTCCCACCAGTAGGTGCTCGCGATCGGGCCGACGAGCTGGGCGCACGCGGCGAGCCGCTCGGCGACCGCCGACCGGGCCAGCCCGGCCGCCTCGGACCGGGCGTCGGTGGTGGTCGTCACCTGCACGTAAGACTGCGCCATGCCCCCACTACTTCCCGCTCGCCCGGCCCGCACTCGTCACGTGCCGGCGCACTCGTCACGGGCCCGCGCACTCGTCACGGGCCGGCGGGGCGCACGACGAGGGCGCTGCCGCCGCCGCGCCGGACCGGCTCGGCGACCGCCTGGACGAGCCCGGGCCGCAGGAACTCCAGCCCGGTCGCCGCGCCGATCACGCCCGCCGGCGGGCCGGGGAACACCTCCAGCCGGTGCCCGCGCGCCGCGAGCGCCTTGCCGTACCTGTCGATGAACGCCTGCTCGGCGAAGACCTGCGGGGTGTTGCGCTGGGTGGCGCGCGGCGCGGCCAGCGCGGTGGGCAGGTCCATGCCGAGGTCGAGCCGGTTCACCAGGATCTGCAGCACGGTCGTGATGATGGTCGACCCGCCGGGGGTGCCGAGCGCCAGCTTCGGCAGGCCGTCCTTGAGCACGATCGTCGGCGCGATGCTGCTGCGCGGCCGCTTGTGCGGGCCGGGCAGGTTCGGGTCGGGCAGGCCGCCCGGCGCGGACGGCGTGAACGAGAAGTCCGTCAGCTCGTTGTTGAGCAGGAACCCGCGTCCGGGGACGGTGAGGGCGCTGCCGCCGAACTGCTCGATCGTGACGGTGTAGGAGGCGACGTTCCCCCACTTGTCCGCGACGACCAGGTGCGTCGTCTGCGGTCCCTCGGCGGCCAGCACCCGGGTCTGGGTGCCGGGCGGGACGCACGGCTGGTACTGCCCGTCCGGGCTGCCGGGCGGGACGGGCGCGGTGGCGGCCTGGTCCGGCTTGATGAGGCAGGCGCGCTCGCGGGCGAACCCCTGGGACAGCAGCTCGTCCAGCGGCACCTTCACCTTGGCGGGGTCGCCGACGTAGGCGCCGCGGTCGGCGTAGGCGAGCTTCGACGCCTCCAGGTAGTAGTGCAGCGCGGTGACGGGGTCGCGCGGGTCGAGGCGGAAGTTGCCGAGGATGTTGAGGGCCTCGCCGACCGTCGAGCCGCCGGACGACGACGGCGGCTCGCCGTACACGTCGTATCCGCGGTAGGAGACGTGCGTCGGCTGCTTGGACAGCGCCTTGTAGGCCGCCAGGTCGCTGGTCTTCAGGACGCCGGGGCGGACGACGCGGGTGGCCTTCGGGTCGACCGGCGGCTTGGTCACGGTCTGGACGATCTCCTTGCCCAGTTCCCCGTCGTAGAGCCAGCCGATGCCATGCTTCGCGAGCTGCTTGTAGGTGTTCGCGAGGTCGGGGTTCCGGAACACCGATCCCACCGCGGGGAGCTTCCCGCCGGGCAGGAACAGCTCGCGCGTCGGGACGATGTCGCGGAAGCGGGCCTCGTTCGTCGCGGTCTGGTCGTAGAACTCCTGGTCGACCACGAACCCGTGCTCGGCGGTCCTGATCGCCGGTTGCAGCAGCGCGCCCAGCTTGCGGGTGCCGAACCGGTGCAGCGCCAGGTCCCACTGGGCGAGCGTGCCGGGCACGCCGACACTGAGCCCGCTGGTGACGGCGTCGGCGAAGGAGAGCGGCTTGCCGGTCGCCGGGTCGATGAAGTAGTCCTCCTTCATCGACGCCGGGCCGAACTCGCGGCCGTCCAGCGCGTACACCTTGCGGTCCTTGGCGCTGTAGTACGTCATGTAACCGCCGCCGCCGATGGCCGACACGTACGGCTCGGTGACGCCGAGGGTCGCGCCCGCCGCGACGGCGGCGTCCATCGCGTTGCCGCCCCGCTTGAGGATCTCCAGGGCGGCGCGGCTCGCGTCCGGGTCGACGGTGGAGACGGCGCCGCCGTAGCCGGTGGCGACGGGCTGCTTGGCCGGCGGGCGCTGCCCGGGCGGCGCGGCCGGCGCGGGCGGGGCCGCCGACGCG
>NZ_WBMR01000303.1 GCF_008923365.1 Actinomadura montaniterrae | reverse complement strand
AGGCGCAGGCCGCGGCGCGGCGGCAGGCGGCGCCGCGGCGGGCGCAGGGGGTGCTGGTGGCACCTCGGAGGTGCCCTGCTCCCAGTGCATCCGGTACGGGAACGGCTGCGCCTCCGGCAGGGGCGGCGGCACCGCGACGGTCGCCGCGCCCGCGGCGGCCACGCTGTGCTCGCGCAGGTCCATCTTGGCGTGCAGGAACGCGAGCGGCCCGGGCAGCCACCAGTTCGCCCTGCCCATGAACCGCATGGTCGCGGGGACGAGCAGGGACCGGACGAGCGCCGCGTCCACGACCACGGCGACGAACATGCCGACGCCGATCAGCTTCACGACGGTGATGCCGGCCATGCTGAACGCGCCGATGACGACGAGGAACAGCAGTGCGGCGCTGGTGATGATGCCGCCGGTGTGCTGCATGCCGCGGGCGACGGCGGCGCGGTTGTCGTGGGTGCGGTCCCATTCCTCGCGGATGCGGCTGAGCAGGAAGACCTCGTAGTCCATCGACAGGCCGAACACGACGGCGAGGATGAGGATCATGCTGGTGGCCTCGACGCCGCCGGTCGGGGTGAAGTTCAGGACGCCGGCGAGGTGCCCGTACTGGAAGCCCCAGACGATCGCGCCGAACGACGCGCCGATCGACAGCACGTTCATGACGATGGCCTTCAGCGGCAGCACGACGGAGCCGAAGAACATGAACAGCAGGAGGAACGTGGCGAGCCCGACGGCGATCGCCATCTTCGGCAGGCTGCGCATCAGGCTGGACATCAGGTCCATCTGCGCGGCCGTGCTGCCCCCGACGTCGATGTGCATCGGGTAGCCGTCCTTGACGAGGCTCATGCCCCGGACCCGTTTGACGAGGTCCTGGGCGTGCTCGTCCATCGGTTCGTACTTGTGCGTCACGGAGATGCGGACGCCGCCGTACGCGCCGGAGTAGCCGGTGAACTTCGCCTCGGTGACGCCGGGGAGCGCGGCGAGCTTCTTGCGGAAGTCCTCCAGGTAGGGCGGGATGTTGTCGCCCGACTTGGACGGTTTCCAGTCGCGCGGGATGAGGTCGCCGGAGATGACGACGTCGATGGGTTCGGCGGTGCCGTTCGGGAAGTCGGCCTTGACGTTCTCGACGACGGCGCGGGTCGGGCTGTCCTTCGGCAGGACGCGGGCGTCGATGCTGCCGAACTGGACGTGCAGGAACGGCCCGAACATGACGCCGAGGATCACCAGCACCACCGCGAAGTACGGCAGCGGGTGCTTCATGACGCTGTGGCCGAGCCGGTACCAGAAGCCGCTGTCGTGGTCGCGCTGCGCGCGCTTGGAGGTGGGGCGCCGCCACGGCATCCGGCCGCCCTCGACGCGCGGACCGAGGATCGCGAGGAGCGTCGGGAGCAGGACGGTCGCGCCGAACACGGCGACCATGACGGTGGCGATGCCGGCGAGGCCGATCGTCCGCAGGAACATCTGCGGGAACAGCAGCAGGCCCGCGAGCGCGGCGGACACCGTCACGCCGGAGACCATGATCGTGCGGCCGGCGGTCGCGAGGGTCGCGGCGAGGGCGTCCTCGCGGAGCGGCCGCATCGCCTCCCGGTGCGCCTTCTTCGCCGCCTTCCGCGCCTGTTTCTCCCTTTCCCGTTTCCACGGTTTCCCTGGCGGGACTCCTTGCGCGGCCATGCCGCGCTGCAGTTCCTCACGGAACCGGCTGATGATGAACAGCGAGTAGTCGATCGCGAGGCCGACGCCCATCATCGTGACGACCTCGAGCGCGAACGACGTCACGTCCGCGGCGTAGGTGACGACGTGCAGGACGGCGAGGCCGCCGATCATCGAGAACACCGCGACGAACAGCGGCAGCGACGCGGCGACGACCGCGCCGAACAGCAGGATCAGCAGGACCAGCAGCGGCAGCGCGGTGATCGTCTCCGCGCGGACGATGTCGGCGGTGACCTGCTCGCCGAACTCCTGCCCGAGCGGGACGGCCCCGCCGAACCGGACGGTCAGCCCCGGCGCCTTCAGCCGCTCCTTGATGTCCTGGTAGTTCTTCAGCTTGGTCGGGTCGTCGCCCTTCAGCTTCAGCGCGACGAACGTCTCGTGCTTGTCGCGGGACGCGAACGACACCGCGTCCTTCTCGTCCAGCGCCCAGTAGGAGATGATCTCCTCGACGCGGTCCTTCGGCAGCCGCGCGACGGTGGTGACGACGTCCGCCTCGTAGCGGGGGTCGTCCACCGTCATCGTGTCGCTCTTGTAGAGGACGAGGACGTCGGGGTTCGTGCTGCCGAAGTAGGTGGCGCCGAGCCGCGCGACGAGCGTCGAGGACGCGTTCGGGTCCTCGAAGCCGCCCGCCTTGAACTTCGCGAACACGCCGAGGCCCCAGGCGCCGGCCACGCCGGTCAGCAGCAGGATGCAGACGAGGCTGACCCACCGCCGCCGGTGGATGAGACGCCCCAGCCCCGAGAGCATGGTCCTCCTGTGTCGTCGCGGCCGCGGGACGCGGCGCCCCGCGGCCCCTGTCGAGCCGATGCCGTACGGCGGCCTCGCCCCGTGCGTGCGAGGCCGAGACTACTTGCGGGACGCGAGCCGCGCCGCCGTGGTCGGCAGCGCGCCGTCCAGGTACCGCTGCCGCGTCGCCGCGCGGGCGATCTTGCCGCTGGACGTGCGGGACACCCCGCCCGGCTCGACGAGCAGGAACGCGTGGACGCTCATCTCGTGCTCGACGTTCACGGCGCCGCGCACCGCCGACTCGACCTCGTCCAGGTCCAGCCGGCCGAGCGGCACCCGCCGGTTCCGCTCGGCGACCACGACGAGCCGCTCGGTCTCCTCGCCGGGCAGCGCGAACGCGGCGACGTGGTCGGGCCGCACCGCCGGGTGCGCCTCCTGCGTGGTGACCTCGATGTCCTGCGGGTAGTGGTTGCGGCCGTCGACGATGATCAGGTCCTTGATGCGGCCGGTGACGTACAGCTCGCCCTCGTGGATCACGCCGTAGTCGCCGGTCTTCATCCACGGACCGGCGGGCAGGGCGCCCGGCTCGGCGAGCTCGCCGCCGAAGGTGTCCTGGCTGCGCTCGGAGTTGCGCCAGTACCCGGCGGCGGTGTTCGGCCCGTGCACCCAGATCTCGCCGACGTGCCCGTCGGGCTGCTCGGTGCGCGCGTCCGGGTCGACGATCGCGACGATCTGCCCGGACGGCCGCCCGCACGACACCAGCGTGCTGGCCCGCTCCGCGTCCGCGGCGCACAGCCGCACCTCGCCCTGCGTGAGGACGTCCCGGTCCACCGAGATGATCTTCGGGGGGACGTCCTCGGCGGCGGCGGTGACGAACACCGTCGCCTCCGCCAGCCCGTACCCGGGGGCCTGCGCACCCGGGCGCAGCCCCGCCGGCGCGAGCGACTCCGCGAACGTCGACAGCGTCGACGTCCGGATCGGCTCCGCGCCGTTGAGGCACGTCGTCAGCCCGGACAGGTCCAGGCCCTCCAGCTTCTCCGGCGACGCCATCGACGCGACGTACTCGTACGCGAAGTTCGGGCCCGCCGTGTACACGTTCTTACCCGGCCGGTCCGCGATCAGCTGGAGCCAGCGCATCGGGTTCATGATGAACGACACCGGGTCGGTGTAGATCGCGTGGTCGCCGCGCACCAGCGGCAGCGCCATCGTCGCGATCAGGCCCATGTCGTGGAACAGCGGCAGCCAGCTCACGAGCTCCGGGTCCGGCTTCTCCGGCGCCCACCCGGACCACAGCTGCGCCGCGTTCGCCGTCACGTTCCCGTGCGTGATCTCGACGCCCGCGGGACGGCGCGTCGACCCCGACGTGTACTGCAGGTACGCCAGGTCGTCGAACCCGATCGGCTCGTCCTCCCAGGAGCCGGCGAGCCCGAGGTCGACCTCCTCGGCGAACAGGATCTCCTTCGGCTGCGGGACGTCGTGGTCGGCGAGGAACTTCTCCACGTGCGGCAGCGCGTTCCGGGTCGTGACGATGACCGCGGGCTCGCTGTCGGTGTACGCGCCGATCAGCCGGTCGGCGTGCCCGGGCAGGTCCGGCGAGAACAGCGGCACCGCGATGACGTGCGCGTACATCGCGCCGAGCATCGTCATCATGTACTCGAGCGTCTGCGGCAGCAGCAGCGCGGCCCGCTCGCCGGGCCCGGTCACCTGGCGCAGCGCGGTCGCCGTCGCGCGGGCGCGCCGGTCGGTCTCGGCCCAGCTCAGCGTGATGTGCTTGCCGGCCGGGTCCAGCGAGTAGTCGACGAAGGTGAAGGCCGGGGCGTCCGGCTTCTCCCTCGCCCACCGCGCGACCCGCTCGATCAGCGGGGTGCGGCCGGAGCCGCCGGGCAGCAGTTCGGGAAGCAGCGAGCCCAATGCCATTGATCAATCTCCCGAGGGGACGGGCCGGGCGGGCCATCGTGGGGGGTGGGCGCCGTCGGCGATGCGTGCAGTCGGCCGGACGACTGTGTCTGGCGCCCCCCGGCAACCGGCGATGATCGTGAAGCTACCCGATGGTAGGCAGCAGGCGATATTAGCTGCGCGCCACATTCGCCGCGGCCGGGTTTGTCACCGCCGTGACAAGAGGAATTGCCTTTTCACGCCTGGGCGCAGGCGTCGTTACCGACCGTGTGCGGACTAGTGGTCCGCCGCGAAGATCTGCTGCATGATGCCACGCCGGTGCCGCCCCTGGTAGAGGGTGTCGGGGTTCTCCGCCTCGGGGAGTTCGGCCAGGTAGCGGCTCTCCGCGTCGATCAGCTGCTCCAGTTCGCCGCGGTCGAGGAACACGCCCTTGCAGCCCGGGCATTCCTCGATGACCACGCCGTGCCGTTCGTGGGTGTCGAGCGCGGACGCGCACTTCGGACACCGCATCGTCGCTTCTGACATACCGGATCCCCTGTCCGTGACCGCAGCTTTACTGTCAGCGGGTCAGCTTAGTGACAGGAGCCCCTATTTGGCACCGGGGCAGGACATCCACCGTCGAATCGCACGCGCGCCCGCGCCGCCTCACCCGTTCCGTCGCCGTACCGCGCACGGCGGGTTGCGGTCGGGCCGTCAGATGTAGGCGCCGCCCCGTGCGGCCGCCTCCGCCCTCGCCTCGGCCGCGCGGGTCTCCGCACGGTAGAGCGCGATGCGGCGCCGCCACAGGCCGAAGCAGGCAGCGCCCCACAGCAGGCCGATCTCCGCGACGATCGCGACGCCGAGCACCACGGCCCAGTCGGTCCCGTTGCCCTGCTCCATCCCGACCGGCGACACCAGCGTCATCCGGCTGTCGCCGCGGTCGGTGCCGTCGCTCGTCGTCCCCGCCATCGCCTGGCTGTTCGGCACGGGCATCTGCCCCGGCGCGTTCAGCGGCGGCAGCGGGACTCCCTGTTGGCCGGGGGTCGGCACGACGGGCAGTTTGGGCACCTGGTCCTCCTTCACGTGCCCTCCCCCGGCGGTGCCGCCGTAGCCGGCACCGCCGTCCGTCCCCGCCCACTCGCCGGCCGGGTAGTCGTCCTCCGTCGACGGGACGCTGCCCGACGAGGCACCGCCGTGATGCTTGTGCTTGCCGCTCCCGGCGGAAGCGCCGTCGTCCCACGGCAGACCCATCTCGGACGGCACGCCATCGTCGTACGACCAGGTGTGATGGCTGGGCGCGCCGCTTCCACCGGCCGCACTGTTCGGCCCGCCGCCGTGGATGGTGATGGTGTGCTGGGTCGGCGCGGTGTCGTGCTTCGGCGCGGCGTGGTGGCTCGTTGAGTTCTGGGGCGCGGTGCCCTGGCCGGTCTGCGCGCTGTGATGCGCAGGCGCTCCGCTGTGCGGCTGCGCAGCCGCCGGCCCGGTACCGGTGCCGCTCGCATGGGGCTTGCTGTGCTGCGGCTTCCCGGCCATCGACGGCTGGCCGGGCGCGAGCGGCTGGCCGTGGGTCGGTGGCCGACCGTGGTGGGACGGCTGGCCGTTGTAGGACGGCTGGCCGTGGTGGTACGGCTTTCCGTGCGCGCACGGCTGACCGTCTGTGGACGGCTTGCCATGCGCAGGCTGCTGCCCGTGCGCCGACGGCTTTCCATGCGAGGACGACTGACCGTAGGCGGACGGCTGGCCGCTGGCGGCCGGCTTCCCGTGGGCGGACGGCTTCCCATGTGCGGATGGTTGGCCGTGCGTCACCGGCTGGCCGTGCGCGGACGGCTGACCGTGGGCCGGTGAGCCGCCTTGGGCGGGTTGGGGGGCGGTGTTCGGTGGTTGGGCGTGGGCGGGGGGTTGGCCGTTGGTGGGCGGGTGTGGCGGGCGGACGGGGTGCGCCGGCTGGCCTTGCTGCTGGAGCTGGCCGTCCTGCGGGGGCTGGTTCTGGGCGGCGGCCGTCGGCGGGGTCTTGTGGCAGGGCGAGGCCGGGGCGGTGTCCTGGGGGCGGCCGGTCTGGCACTGGGAGGTGCCTTGCGGAGCGGCGGTGGTGCCGGCGGGGGCGGCGTCCTGGCAGGGCTTGGCGGGGACGGGTGCGTCGGCGGTGCAGTGCGCGTCTCCTTCGTTGGGGGCGGTCTGGGGCTGGGCGGGCGGCGCGTCGGCCGCGGCGGGCCCGCCGTCGCCGGACGACAGGTCGAGGACGGCGCGGGACGTGCGGGGGTCGGCGTTGTCGGCGGCGACGACGGTGAGGATGGCCGGCGGGGTCTCGGGCGGCCGTTCCACGGCGGCGGCGGGGAGGGAGACGGTGGCGGTCCGCGTCACGGTCGCGCCGCCCACGTCGCCGAGGTCGCAGCGCAGTTCGTGGCCGGAGTCCAGCCGGGCGCAGCCCGGCGGACGGTCCGCCCAGGTCAGCGGGTCGGCGGCGAGGAGGCGCAGGACGGCGTGGTGCGCGACGCCGCCCTCGGCGCGGACGCGGACGGTGTGGCCGAGCGCGTAGCCGGGCGCGCCGACGGCGCCGGCGGACGTCGAGGTCTCGGCGAGGAGCCGGACGGCGCCGGGGTTGGCGTTCGCGGACGCCCCGGTGAGCATCATCGGCGGGACGACGAGCGCGCCGCCCGCCATGATCGCGCCGACGCGCGCCCTGCTGCGTGTCCTGCTGCCACCGGTTCGCACGGGGTCCCCTCTCGCGGATCCACTTCTCTATTGCCGCCGGGGGGCCACTGGTTCATTGCGGTGTGTAGTCATTTATTGCCAGAGCGTCGCCATGCGTAACCCGATCCGCCCCCTCTTTCGCGTAGTGAAATCAGATCTCCGTAGAATCGGGGGATCGCGACGAGAGGAGGCGCGGGTGGCGGAGGCCGTACGGTCGCTGGAGCGCGCGTTCGAGCTGCTGGAGCATCTGGCGGACGCGGGCGGCGAGATGGCGCTGTCGGAGCTGACCGAGGTGTCCGGGCTGCCGATGCCGACCATCTACCGGCTCATGCGGACGCTGGTGAACCACGGGTACGTGCGGCAGGAGCCGTCGAAGCGGTACGCGCTGGGCCCGCGGCTCATCCGGCTGGGCGAGGGGGCGAACCGGCTGCTGGGGACGTGGGCGCGTCCCGTCCTGGCGCGGCTGGTCGACGACGTGGGCGAGACCGCGAACATGGCCGTGCTGGAGGGCGACGAGGCCGTGTACGTGGCGCAGGTGCCGTCGAAGCACTCGATGCGGATGTTCACCGAGGTGGGGCGGCGCGTGCAGCCGCACTGCACCGGCGTGGGCAAGGCGCTGCTGTCACAGCTGCCGGACGAGCGGGTCCGCGAGATCCTGGGCCGGACGGGGATGCCGGCGCACACGCCGAAGACGTTCACCGACCAGGACGCGCTGCTGGCCGAGCTGCGCCGGATCCGCGAGCAGGGCTTCGCGCTGGACGACGAGGAGCAGGAGCTCGGCGTCCGGTGCGTCGCGGTGCCGCTGCAGGGAGCGCCCGCGCTGACGGCGCTGTCGGTGTCGGGTCCGTCCGGCCGGATGACGCATGAGGCGGTCGCCGACGTGGTCCCCATCGTGCGGGACGCGGCGGACCGTTTCGCCAAGGAACTGGGCGGCGCCTGACGTCCCGCCGGCAACGCCTGACGTCCCGCCGGACGGCGCCCGACGGCGCGCCGCGGCCGGGCGGTCAGTCGATCGGCTCGCCCACGATGACGGTCGGGCGCCCGCTGCGCTCCCACATCACGAAGTCGCCGGCGGACTTGACGAGCACCGCCGCGAGCCACAGCGCGAGCCCGGTGTCGTCGGCGATGCCGGCGATCGGGATGACGTCCGGGATCGCGTCGATCGGGGAGATGATGTACACGAGGCCGAGCGCGAGCAGGCCGAGCGTCCCGAAGGACATCCCCTTGTACTGGCCGCGGAGGACCGACTTCAGCATCCGCGGCACCGCGCGGAACCGCTCCCAGAAGCCGGGAACGTCGGGCTGGAGGGTCTCGCTGTAGATCTGCCAGGCCTGCCCGGCGGCGGCCGTCCTGCGCTTCCTGTCCACAGGTGCTCCTCGGTCAGGGGTTCGTGAGGGCGCGCCCCCGCAGCGCCCACGTTCCTCTATGACGTGACCGATGCCGGTTTTGTTCCCCCCGGACGGCCATGAGGCCCGGATCACAAGCGGCGCGCCGCCGCGCTCGCCGTAACGATCGTCAGGATGATCGGGGACGGGCCGCCGGGACGGTGCCCGCACGGGCCCGATGGGGTTACCGGAAGTGAGTTCTTCGTCACTCTCGCGGGCAACGTGCGGTGATTCCGGCGCATTCTCCGGCGCCCGCTGCCAGCATGAGAGGTCCCGAGGGAGGAGCGCCGCCTCCCCGAGGCACGACCGGCACCGCCCGTCGAGCACCGCAGGAGCTGATCCACGACATGAGCGGCGACCATACGAACAGACCCGTCCACGGGACGGTGGCGGGCGCCGCCTACGTGGCGCTGCCGCCCACCGCGGTCGACGCGACCGCGTCCGGGCCGACCCGGCTGCTGATCGCCTGGCCCGGCTTCGACCCGCCGCGCACCGCGGCGGCGCTCGCGGCGGCGATCCCGATGACGGGCGTGCCGGTGTGGCGCGTCTACCTCGACCTGCCCGGCCGGTCGCCGGGCGGGCTCGGCTCGGGCGCGATCCTGGAGACCGAGGCGATCGAGGCCTACG
>NZ_WBMR01000302.1 GCF_008923365.1 Actinomadura montaniterrae | reverse complement strand
CTCAGGGGCCGCAGAGGCTCCAAAGTCAAGGGTGGACGAAGTCCATCGCGAAGCGACGCCGAAGGCGCCCTTGACTTTGCAGGGGCGGCCCCGTACGCAAGCGCCACCCCACCACCCGAACACCCCTCTTGCTCCATCTCCCGAACAACCCCTCACACCGATCGCGATCCCTCAATGCCCCCGCCTCAATGCCCCCGCCCCAATGCCCCCGCCCCAATGCCCCCGCCCCAATGCCGTCCTCGATACGACGACCCCGGCACGACCACCCCCAGCACGCCCCCCCGGCACGATCACCCCGATGCGAGCACCTCGGCGCGACCGCCCCCGCGCGACCGCCCCCGCGCGACCGCCCCCGCGCGGATTCGTCGAGGCTTCCAGGTGGCCCTCTGCCTCTATGCGTCCGTGGGCCTCGCCGTCACCGTGTCGTGCTCGTCGAGCAGGAGGGCGGCGACCGCATCCGGGGCCTCGCGCATCGCGTCGTGACCGGTCGGGAGGTCGTGGACCCGCCACCCGGGATCGGCCGCGAGCCGGTCGCGGAGCCTGGCGAAGGGCGTCCGGTCCTCCCATCCCGAGCAGTAGACGAACTCTCGGCGAGGGATCTGGGCGAGCGCGTCGGTGAGCCGGACCGCCTGCAGGAACGACGCGAGCGGATGGGGGCGGCGGCGCGGGTCGCCGCCGCCCGGCGGCCGGACGGAGTAGCCGGTGGACGCGGCGCCGGCGGCGAACACCTCCCGGAAGCGCTCGGTCGTCGACGACCAGCACGACTCGCCATCGCGCGGCACGTAGGCGTCGAGATGCACCAGCCGCGAGATCCGCCCGGCGGCGCGGTCTGCGGCGGCGGAGACCACCATCCCGCCGTAGCTGTGCCCGACGAGCGTCGCGCCGGTGATGCCGGCGCGGTCGAGGCGCCGCAGGACGTCGCCGGCGTGCGTGTCGAGGTTGGCGGTCGCGACGGTCGCCTCGTCGTCGTCCGGCCGCAGGCCGGTCAGGGTCAGCGCGTGAACGGCATGGCCGGCGCGCTCCAGCAGCGGGACCACCGCCTGGTACGTCCAGGAGCCGCGCCAGCCGCCGGGCACGAGAACGAACGTCGCCATGGGTTCCTCCCTCTCTCAAGCCTGCGTGAAGGCAGTCTCACAAGACCGCGGCGTGGCCGACCACCGATAGGACGCCATGCGATGCCCGTTCGCCGCCAATAGCCGCTTCCCGCGTAAGAGAAGCCGGAAAACGATTGACTGCTCTCAACTGAGAGTTCACTATCAAAATATAGCGAGCTGTCACTTTGAGGAGGACGCCATGACGACGACGCATCCCGGGCGGTCGCCGCGGCGGTGGTGGGCGCTGGCGGCGCTCACCCTGAGCGTGCTGATCGTGGGACTGGACGGGACGATCATCAACGTCGCGCTGCCCACGCTGTCGGACGAGCTGGGCGCGACCAGCGCGCAGCTGCAGTGGATCGGCGGCGGCTACCTGCTGGCGCTGTCGGTCGGGATGCTCCCGGCCGGGCTGCTCGGCGACCGGTACGGCCACCGGCGGCTGCTGGTGGGCGGGATCGCGCTGTTCGGGCTGGCGTCCGCGGCGGGCGCGCTCGCCGGGACGGCCGGCCAGGTGATCGCGGCGCGCGCCGTCCTCGGCCTCGGCGCGGCGATGATCACTCCGCTGTCGATGGCGATCCTGCCGCGCGTGTTCGGCAGGGACGAGCTGCCGCGCGCCATCGGCGTGTGGACGGCGGCGACGGCGGTCGGCATGCCGATCGGCCCGCTCGTCGGCGGGTGGCTGCTCGACCACTTCCCGTGGGGGTCGGTGTTCCTGTTCAACGTGCCGGTGACGGTGCTCGCCGCGGTCGCGTGCCTTCGGCTGCTCCCCGCGGACGGCCCGCGCGACCGGGACGGCAGGCCATTCGACTACCTCGGCACGGTGCTCGGCACCCTCGGCATCATCGCGCTCGTCTACGGGACCATCCAGGTGCCCGGGCACGGCTGGGGCAGCGCGTCCGTGCTGGTCCCGCTCGCCGCCGGCGCGGTGCTGGCGGTCCTGTTCGTGCGGCGGCAGCGGCGCGCGGCGGCACCGCTGGTCGACCTCGGCCTGTTCGCGGACGGGACGTTCCGGTGGGGCGCGATCATCGCCGTGTTCGTCAACTTCGCGGTGATGGGGCTGCTGTTCGTCGTCCCGCAGTACCTGCAGGCCGTGCTCGGCAACGGCGCGTTCGGCGGCGGGCTGCGGCTGCTGCCGCTGATCGGCGGGCTGATGGCGGCGGCGACGCTGGCCGAGCCGCTCGTCCCGCGGGTCGGCGCCCGCGTCGTGATCCCCGCCGGGCTGCTGCTCCTCGCCGCCGGCGCGCTGCTCGGCGCCGCCACGGGCACCGGCGACGGCTACGCCCCGGCCGCCGGATGGCTCTCGCTCGCGGGCCTCGGGTTCGGGCTGGCGATCGTCCCGGCGACGAGCCTGGTGATCGGGTCGCTGCCGGAGGACGGGCCCGGCACGGGCACGAGCCTGCTGGAGACGATCCAGCAGCTCGGCGGGGCGCTCGGCGTCGCGGCGCTCGGCAGCGTCCTGAACGCGGGGTACCTGGCGCGGCTGTCGGTGACGGGTCTGCCGGACGCGGCGGCGAGCGCGGCGCGCGGCTCGGTGACCGGCGCGGACGCGGTGGCCGCGCGCCTGCACGACCAGGCGCTGCTGGCGTCGGCGCACGGCGCGTTCGTCCACGGGATGAGCCTGACGCTGCTGGTCTGCGCGGGGGCCGCCCTCCTCGCCGCCGTCCTCGCGGCCGCCTTCCTGCCCGGACGGGCCCGCGCCGCGCAGGCCCTGCCGGCCGCCGCACCGGAGCCGGCCGCGCGCGCGGGAGAATTGCCGGCATGAGCACCAGGGAGAGCCCGGCCGGCAAGCCGTGCGGGCTGCGCGAGCGCAAGAAGGCGAGGACCCGGCTGGCGATCCGGCGCGCCGCGTACCGGCTGTTCGACGAGCAGGGCTACGAGGCGACGACCGTCGACCAGATCGCCGCGGCGGCCGAGGTCTCCCCCAGCACGTTCTTCCGCTACTTCCCGGCGAAGGAGGACGTGATCCTGTCGGACGAGTACGACTCGGCGCTCGTCGACGCGCTCGCCGCGCGCCCGGCGGACGAGCCGGTCCTGCTGTCGCTCCGGCACTCGATGACCGACTCGCTGGGCCTCGTCCTGGAGGCCGACCGGGAGGAGCTGTTCACCCGGATCCGGCTCTCCTTCACCGACCCCGGCATCCGGGCCCGGGCGATGGACGAGCAACTGCGCAACCAGGACGCGGTGGCCGCGGCCATCGCGGACCGGACCGGCCGGGACGCCGCGGAGCTGGACGTGCGGTGCGCGGCGGCGGCGATCATCGCGGTCTCGATGACGGTGATGCGGCACTGGGTGGACGGCGGCGGCGAGGAGGACCTCACCGCCCTGTACGACCGCCAGCTGACCGTCCTGTTCGAGGGGCTGCGGATCTGACCCGGAGCGGCGCCGGCGACCGGCGCCGCCCGCTCACTAGCGCTGGCGCGCCTCCTCGGCCCAGCCCGTGAGCCCGTCGAACTCGACCCAGGCGCCGTCGTCCGCGCGGGCCCGCCCGCTGAAGTGCCCGAAGCACTGGTGGGTCTCGCTGCCGACGACGCCGAGCTCGACCCGGGACGCCTTCTCGTGGAACGGCCGGAACTCCACTTCGACGTCGTCCCCGAGGATCGCCCAGGGCCGGGTCCAGGCGGACCGGTCGTAGGTCCACTCCAGCTCGCCGCCGATCTTGTGCAGGCGGCCGCCGGCGATGAGCGCGTTCTCGGTCATGCCGGTGCCGGCGGTCCACTTGCCGCCGAGCTGGAGCGCGACGCCGGGGCCGGCGGCGGCCGCCCAGTTCCACGTCATCCGGTACGGCCACTTGCCGCGCCCGTGGTCGAGGACGGCGAAGGCGCCCTCCCCGATCTCGTGCTCGCCGGACGGCAGCACCAGCCGCCCGTGCACGGGCCGCCCCACGTCCTTCACCGTGTACTGGAACCGGGTCTCGCTCCACGGGATGACCACGCCGAGCGACTCGTGGCCGTCCGGCAGGGGGATCTCCAGTTCGATGCGGACGCCGCGCGCGGCGGCGCGCAGCGAGGTGCCGTCCGGGCGCTGCCGGACGCCGATCGCCACGCCCCCGCCGCGGACGGCGGCCTCGCCCTCGCCGCTGCGGTCGGGGAACGCGGCGCCGCGCGCGAACGGGACCACCGCGTCCCTGCCGGTCTCCTCGCCGGTCTCGCGGTTGAGCACGTAGATCCCGTGCACGCCCGCGTAGTCGAGGGACGACGCGACGAGCCCGATGATGTGCCGGGGCGTGACGACGCCCCAGTACTCCCAGCGCTTGGCGCGGCCCCAGCCGCGCAGGTTCGCGCGGTGCAGGGGCCGCCGCGTCCAGCCGACCGCCGCGGGATCGAGGCGCCCGTCGGGCAGGCACAGGTCGACGGGCTCGGTGATCTCGCGCTCGCGGGTCGGCATCCCCCGACCCTAGCGGCCGGTGCGCCCACCAGGCCCGGACAGCACAGGCAGTGACGGTATGCCGCTCCGAAGAAGCGGATCACACCTCCGTCGGCTACAAGCAGCCACGGACCATGCAGTCCGACTTTGCAAGGCAGAGCCCCGAACGGGCTCCGTCTGCCACACCGCTCACCCTGAGTAATAGAACCTACATTCTGGTGGCATTTCGAGGATAGCCCAGCTTCTCGTTTCGCCGGAAGTGACCACTAAGTTGACCGCGGCGGGGATACGGACCGGTACGCTTCCTGCATGCCCTCAGACACCGTCAGCCGCGATGCCGTTCTGGACGCGATGAAGGAGTACGACCAGCTGAGTCACCAGGAACTCGCTGCAAGGTTCAGCACACCCCGCTCTCGCAAGTACGTCGTCACACATGACGCCAAGGAGTACGACATACGAACACTTCTCTCCATTGTACGATCACGCCAAGCCGCTGCTCACCACATTGAGCATGCCGGGACCGCCGACGATCACAAGGACATCACCCTTCTGAGGTCTCTGGGTTTCCCGATCAGAGTCACCCGTCCAGATCCCAGTTCCGTGCAGTTCACAGAAACCGACTGCCACCTGTTCAAAAAGTACCCTCAGCGGGTACCTTGGAACGCCGAGAACGTCCCCCCTCAAGATCAGAGCCACTTCAAGGAAATCTGGAACAAGCTGAAGCTCGTCGCCGCGTGGCTGGAGAGCAGCATGCGGACCGACATTCCACTCCAATCCAATACAAGCATCCTCCAGCCGAACGCCAGAACCGCCAGGGACATGTGGTGTTGCGCGTTTCCAGCCACCGTCTCCAACAAGTCATACGCATTGCAGGCCGCGCTCATCATATCCGAGCGAGGGGCAGAAATTTGCATCTGCCCCGGCGGGGGAAAGTCCCAGATTACCGACACTGGAAAAGCGAACAGCGCCGCGGCACAGTTTCACGCACTTCAGAGGAAGCTAACGTCAGTTCCCCTTCAGGTCATCACGGCTGTTGAACAGGGGCTCCCACCCGAAGCCCGTTTTCGTAGGTCATGGCGCATGGAAGCAGGAAGCGGAGAGTTCACCTCACTGCAGGACTGGCTGGCTTACGCAGCGAGGCCCGAAGGAGCCCAGGCCAGCATCTCGGTGTACTTGGACCCGGGAGAACTCGAGGAGGCCGGCACCTACATCAACGACATCCTACTGAACACGGCGAACGCGGTTGCGCCCCTATTCGAGTACTGCTACCTGGGAGAGGAGTCGCCAATGCATCCCGTTTCGCTCTTCGACGTCGACGGGCTTCGTGCGCTGGCAACCGAGCCACAACATCGTCTCAAGCTCAATGAAAACGTATACCGTTCCGTGGTGTCGGCGATCCGCAGCGGCAAACACGTTATTCTTACGGGGCCTCCAGGAACCGCGAAGACGACCCTTGCGGAACTCATCTGCCAACTTGCAGAAAACGCGGGTCTCTGTGAGGGGCACACGCTGACGACGGCCACCGCCGACTGGACCACCTACGAGACGATCGGCGGCCTGCGGCCTCGCGAATCAGGTGCCGGCCTCGAATTTCGAGACGGCCTCTTCCTGAAGGAACTGCGCAGGAAACGATGGCTGGTGATCGACGAGCTCAATCGTTCGAATTTCGATCGAGCGTTCGGTCAGCTTTTCACAGTCCTCTCGAAACAGCCGGTCGTCCTGCCGTATGAAGACGGGAAGCGCCGCCCGATCGTTTTACTTCCAAGCGGCACGAAAACGGTGTACCCCGACCGAGACTACGACGTGATCTCTATTCCCGAATCATGGCGTATCATTGCCACGATGAATGTGTTCGACAAGTCACTGCTTTTTGACATGTCATTCGCCCTGATGCGACGTTTCGCGTTCATCGAGGTGCCCGTACCTCCCCGGGAGACCTATCGAGAACTTTGGGCGAACAAGATTTCCGGAGCAAGCGAAGAGCATCGGAATGCCATTAACGCGATCCTCGACAAACTCTACGGGATCACCAAGCACAAAGAGATAGGACCGGCAACCTTCAACGACATGGCACGATACGCTCTTGAGTACGCCGGCGACGACCCACTCAGCGGAGCGGAGTCCGAGGAGCTGTCTTTTCAGCTCTTCTACAGCTATCTGCTTCCGCAGTTCGAAGGCATCAGCCAACCGGCAGGGAAGAGCCTTTTCCGTGAGATGCGTTCACTCGTCGGGAGCGGCAACGAGGATCGCCTGTACCGCACCCTTACCGCCGTACTCGGACTCGACCTCGGGCCGCTTTCATCGCTGCAAGCGATCGATTCCAGCGAGAACGAAATGGAGTTCTAGCGGTGATGGAACTCCGGTGGAACCGACAGGCCCAAATCAGCGAGGTACGAGACCGAATATGGTCCTACATATCTCCCGCCTCCGAGCCCGCTATGCCGAACCTACTGACCGCTGCCGCGCTACTGAAATGGCCTGAGGATGAGGCCCTGCGACTGGGAGACCTACATTTTATCCTCTCCCGCGAAGTCGGCCTATTTCTCACCTCCATGCGGAACATAGAAAGAAAGCTCGTCACGACATCCGCACGCGAAGAACATTGGTCCGCCGAACGCATTGACGGCCCGATAGCTTGGGGGCCGACCCAGGCTCGGCGCGGCGTTACCGGCAATTCCGGCATTCATGTCACGACTCCGGCAAGGCGCGACTATCAGACGCCGGAGAACGAGCTCCTCGTCCATGTTCTCGACGGTATCGTCGAGTCGGCCCAGAGAATTGGGTGGACCGGCAGAGCCGGAAAGAACGCCGCTGGCGGGAAAGTTCGCAGCCGGCTGGCGATCGCGCTGGAACTGCAAAGCCACAAGGTGTTCTCCGGAGTTGACCGCAAGAGGCCGACCGAGCGGTCGGTCGGGCGCATACGTGCCGGCCGCAACAGTCGGCGCTATACCCCGGCTCTCGACGCCTATGACCGGTTGGCGGCCTTGGTTGAGCGGGTCGACCGGACTGCAATAAGGGAGGCCATCGAGCACGCCGGCCTCGTCACGAGTGTGGAATCAACGCTTTTCGAGCTGCTCGTCACGTTCCGTGTTATCGATGGTCTCCGGCAGAACGGATGGCGGATGCAACCTCTTTTCACCTTTGAGGGAAGTGTGCAGAGTCATGGTTCGAAGGATGACGGGAGAAAACTTGAACTCCACTACCAGTCAGTTCCGAATGCCCTCAGCACAGGAAGCATCTACCGCAGTGTTCTCACCTCCCACCATTTTACCAACGTTCAGGAACTCCGCCCTGATCTCTGTTTGCGCTGGACAGACAGTGCGGGCGTCCGTCGACACCTTCTTATCGAATGCAAGCTCACCGAGGCAGGCAGGGTCACCGTCGCAGCTCGCCATGCGCTACTAGACCTACTGGCTTACAGACAGGCGTTCGGTCCGACGCTCGGCAGCAGCGGCATCCCATACGGCTTGGGTGTGGCCTGGGGGCAGGGGTTGGCGCCGGCGACTGATGGGGAAGTGGTGCTCTGTACACCGGAGAAGCTCGACGAGGCGATACGCCAAATCGTTGTCTGACGTTCTCAGCAATCGCTCTCCGAAGCAGCGAACATCTACTCGCTTCTTCGTCGGCGGCGCCGATGCGATCATGCGCACGCCTCTCGTCGCGCAGGCCTCCGGCTTAGCGCGCCTCCGAGTTACAGCATACGGACCATGGGAGCTTCCGGCTGAGAGACGCCGGTGGCCAAGCGCCTCGCCTGCGGTCCTTCGAGGCCCTAAGAACCAGTGACGCCACGTGCAGGGCTCAAACTAGACATAATGAGCCTTTTTCAGCGTGATGTGGTCTCGCGGAGTTGCAGGGTGTGGATGGCCTTGGTGATACGACCGGCGCGATAGGGGCAGCAGCGCAGCTTCCGCAGGATTCGCCATGACTTGAGTTGGGCGTTCGCTCGTTCACCGGGCCCGCGGAGCTTGGCGTGCGCGCGGTTCGCCTCCTTCTGCGCTTCGGGCTTGTCGTGTCCCTTGTAGGGCGTGAGGACGTGCGCGCCGGCGCCCTGATACGCCTTGTCGGCCAGCACGGCCAGGCCGGTGGCCGCCAGCGCCCGGACGACGCCCCAGATCCGGGCGGCCGCCAGGTCGTGGACCGAGCCGCGCAGCGGTCCCGACACCCACAGCAGAGCACCGTCTGGAGCGGCAATCACCTGGAGGTTCATGCCGTGGCGGCGATGCTTTCCTGAGTAGTAGGGCCGGTCGGCGGCGACCCGGTCGATCGCGATCAGGGTGCCGTCCAGGACCAGGTACGGCAGTCCGTCCTTGACCGCTGTGGCCAGGGCGGCACCGAGTTGGGGCGACCGAGCCGCCAACGCCTCGACGGTCTCGTTGACGTAGCGCCACGCAGTGCTGGTGGAGACGGCGAAGCCCGCACCCAGTTCGACGAAAGTCTCACCTTTACCCAGGTGGACCAGGGTCATCAGCGCCTGCAGGCCGGGCGGCAACGCCCGGCCCTTGCTGCCGATCTTCTTGCGGTGCCGGCGGACGACGCCGGTGGCGTAGGTCAGAGTCTGGCGCGACAACGGCAGCGAAGCACGATACAAAAGCATGCGG
>NZ_WBMR01000301.1 GCF_008923365.1 Actinomadura montaniterrae | reverse complement strand
CGGACCGCGCGCCCGCCCGCCGCACCAGCGGCCCGGCGCACCAGGACACCGCGGCGGAGGTCAAGGGGCCCGGGGTGAGCGCGAGCGCGGCGGTGAGCGCCGAGTAGCCCCACCGTTCGGTGAGGTACAGCGCGACGCACAGCGCGACCGCGAACTGGGTGACGCTCATCAGCGCCATGGCCGCGTTCCCCGCCGCCGTCGACGCGGCGCGCAGCAGCGCGACGTCCGCGGCCGGACGCGGGTGGCGCGCCGACCGGCGCACGCCGAGCCAGGTCAGCGCGGTGCCGCCGGCGGCGGCGCCGAGGACCGCCGGGGCCGTCCAGCCCCACTCGGGGCCCTGGACGAGCCCGAGCACCAGCGCGGCGACGCCGCCCGCCAGCAGCGCGACTCCGGCGAGGTCGGGCAGGCCGCGTCCCGTCCGCGTCCCGGGCGGGATGCCGGCGGCGCCGCAGGCCAGCGCGAGCGCGCCGAGCGGCAGGTTGATCAGGAAGATCCAGCGCCAGCCGCCGAGCGCCATCAGCGCCGAGCCGAGCGCGGGCCCGCTCGCCCCGGCGATCCCGGACACCGCGCCGAGCAGCCCGAAGGCGTGCCCGGCGCGGCCGGGGAACTCGCTGAGCCCGACGGAGATCGCGAGCGCGACGACCGCGCCGCCGCCGGTGGCCTGCAGCAGCCGGGCGAGCACCAGCCCGAGCGGGCCGGGCGCGAGCGCGCAGGCGGCCGAGCCGGCGGTGAACACCGCGAGCCCGGTGAGGAAGATCCGCTTGGGCCCGAGCCGGTCCGCCATGCCGCCGGCGGGCAGCAGCACGGCGGCGAACACCACGGTGTAGCCGGTGATCGTCCAGGACAGCCCGGCGAGGGTGCTGCCGGGGAAGGCGCGCAGCAGCCGCGGGATGGCGACGCTGACGATGTTGTAGTCGATCACCGCCATCACGTTGGCGAGGATCACCGACGTCAGCGCCAGCGCCCGGCGCCGGGACGGGCTCACGGCGCGGCGGCGGTGCTCGCCCGGCGGGCGAGTTCCTCCTCGATGGCGCGCTTGCGGACCTTCCCGGTCGGCGTCTTCGGCAGCGCGGCGACGACCTCCAGCCGGTCCGGCTCGTAGCCGGGCGTCATGCCCGCCTCCCGGACGAGGCGGTGCAGGTCCTCCAGGGCGGGCGGCTCGCCGTCCGGCACGACAACGGCGACGACGGTCTCGCCGAGCAGCGGCTCGGGCTCGCCGACGACCGCGATCTCGGCGACCCGCGGGTGGGCGCGCAGCACCTCCTCGACGGCGACTGCGGGCACGTGCAGCCCGCCCTTGTTGATCATGTCCTTGGTACGGCCGATGATCTTGATGCCGCCGCGGCCGTCCGGCCGGGCCAGGTCGCCGGTGGCGAACCAGCCGTCGTGCAGCGACGCGGCGAAGACGTCGTCGGCGCCCTCGTAGCCGAGGCACAGGTTCGCGCCGCGCACCTCCAGCCGCCCCGGCCCGTCGACCGGCGCGCCGTCCTCGCCGACCAGCCGGACCTCCATCCAGTCGACGGGGCGGCCGTCGCTGCGCGCCGCCCAGTCCGGCGGGTCGCCGTCGCGGCCGATGGTGACGCCGCCGTTCTCGGTCATCCCCCACAGCGGGCGGACGGGGAACCCGAACGTCTCGCGGAACCGCGCGGGCAGGCCCGGCGGGATCGGCGTGGAGCCGGTGACCATGTGCCGGAGCGCGAGCGGGCGCGGGTTCTCCCGCTGCTCGGCGACCAACTCGTCCAGGATCAGCGGGGTGAAGTACGCGGTCGTGATGCCGTACCCGGCGGCGAGGTCGAGGAAGTCGCCCGGCTTGAACGCGTCCGCCCACACCGCCGTCGCGCCCGCGACGAGCGGCGCGAGCATCCCGTACAGCCAGCCGCCCTGCCCGCCGACGATGCACGGAGTGGACAGCACGTCGTCCGGGCCGAGGCCGAGCGGGACGCTGAACGAGCGCGCCATCGCGTACAGGGTGTTGAAGGAGTGCCGGACGCCCTTGGGGCGGCCGGTCGTCCCCGAGGTGTACATGATCTGGAAGACGTCGTCGCCGCCGGGACGGTGCTCGGGCGGCGCGGCGTCCGAGGCCAGCAGCCCGTCCTCGAACCCGACCGCGCCCTCGGGGACCTTCCCGCCGACGACGATCTGGTGCCGCAGCGCGGGCAGCCGGTCGCGCATCCCGGCGATGGTCGCGGCGATGCCGAGGCCGCGCACCTCGTCCAGGGACACGACCGCGACCGCGCCCGACTCGCGCAGGATCCACTCGGTGTCGGCGGCGCCCGAGGCGATGTAGTACGGGACCACTGCCGCGCCCGCGCGGCCGCAGCCGAGCGCGAGGACGGTCGCCTGCCACTGGTTGACCAGCTGCATCGCGACCCGGTCGCCGGGGCGGACGCCGAGCGCGGCGAGGCCGGCGGCGCAGCGCTCCACCCGCTCGGCCAGCTGCGCCCAGGTCAGCACGGTGTCGGGGCCGTCCGCGGTCTCCCAGAAGTGGCTGACGACCGCCGGCCGGTCCGGCGCGGCGGCGGCCCGCGCGGCGAGGTCGTCCAGGAACGTCCCGTCCCGCCACCAGCCGCGCGCGCGGTACTCCCGTCCATCGTGGAGGTTTGTCACCTTTGACCCCTTCCATCCCAGGTATTTTGATCATGACCGCGGGACGCGGGCGGCGACAACGGTGACTGTTGACGAAGACGGGGCCGCCCGGCGGGCGGACCGGCGGAGGCGGGCCGGTCGCCGGGGTGCTCGGGGGGCGCGCGTCCAGCGCGCTGGCGCTGGCGTGGCCCGCGTTCCGCGACGTGCTGGCCCGGCACGCGACCGAGGTCCGCGCGGGCCTCGCCGACCCGCCGCAGACCAACGAGGTCGGCCGAGCCGCGCCGCTGATCGGCGGGCTGCTCGCGGTGGCCGCCGCGACCGGGCTGCCGGCCCGGCTGCTGGAGACCGGCGCGAGCGCCGGGCTGAACCTGCGCGCCGACCATTACCGGCTGCCGTTCGACGGCGGCGGGCACGGGCCGGACTCCCCGGTCGTGCTGCCGGACGCGTGGCGCGGCGCGCCCCCTGCGGCCGTCCCGCTGCGGATCGCCGCGCGGCTCGGCTGCGACCTCGCCCCGCTCGACGCGGCGGCGCCGGAGGCGCGGCTGCCGAGGAAACGCACATCCAGGGCACCCCGCTGCTGACGGTGCGGCTGTGGCCGGGCGGCGAGCGGCGCGTCCTCGGCGAGGGCGCGCCACACGGCCTCCCCGTCACCTGGTACTGAGGCCGGCCGGGGCTAGCCGATCTCGCGCCAGTCGAGGAGCGGGACGACCAGGTCGCGGATCGCGGCGAGGAGACCCAGCCGGTTCGCGCGCAGACGCAGGTCCTTGTCCATCACCATGACGTCGTCGAAGTAGGCGTCGATCGGGCCGGGCAGCCCGGCCGCGGCCGACGCGAACTCCGGCAGCGGCGGTCGCTCCGGGAGCCCGTCGCGGAGCCGCGCGAACGCCTCGGCCAGGCGGCCTTCGGCGGGCTCGGTGAACAGGCCCGGGTCATAGCCGGCCTCCGTCTCCTCGGGGACGATCCGCAGCACGCGCTGCAGCGCGGTCGTGAGCCGCGCGAACTCGTCCGTGCGGAGCAGTTCCACCAGGTCGGACGCGGCGCGGGCGGCGCGGGCCGGGGCGCCCGCGAGCGGCCGGACGGCCCGGACGGCCGGGATCGGCAGCCCCTCGTCCAGCAGGCTCTGCTCCAGCCGCCGCGCGGCGAACCGCTCCGCCTCGGCGAGCGCGTCCGGCGGCACCTCGACGGGCTGGTGCCGGGCGGCGGCCGCGAGCCCGTCGCCGACCGTGAGCGGGGCCAGGCGCGGGACGGACCGCAGGATCGCGGTCAGCCCGAGCGCGGCGCGGCGCAGCCCGAACGGGTCGGACCCGCCGGTCGGCGCGGCGCCCGCGGCGAACAGCCCGGCGAGCAGGTCGAGGCGGTCCGCGGCGGCGAGGACGGCGCCGGCGGTGCTCGCCGGGACCGCGTCCCCGGCCGAGCGCGGCAGCTCCATCTCGTAGAGGGCCTGCGCGACGGCGGCGTCCTCCCCCGCGCGCCGGGCGTACTCGCGGGCCATCGTCCCGGCGAGGCCCGGCAGCTCGATGACCACGGACGAGGCCAGGTCGAACTTGGCGAGCGCGGCGGCGCGGGCGAGCGGCGCGCGCTCGTCCCCGGCGAGGCCGGTGCGGTCGGCGATGTCCGCGGCGATCGCGGCGATGCGGGCCGACCGGTCCGCCATCGAGCCGAGCCGTCCGGTGAACGTGAGCCGGTCGAGGCCCTGCTTGATCTCGTCCGGCGTCCGGCGGAGGTCCTGCCGGAAGAAGAACGCGGCGTCCTCGTAGCGGGCGCGGATGACGGCCTCGTTCCCCGCCCGCACCACGTCGTGGTCGCATTCGCCGTTGGCGACGGTGACGAAGTGCGGCAGCAGCCGTCCGGACGGCCCGCGCACCGGCAGGTACCGCTGGTGCTTGCGCATGACCGTGGTGAGGATCTCCTCGGGGAGGTCGAGGTAGGCGGCGTCGAACGACCCGAGGATCGCGACGGGCTCCTCGACCAGGTCGACGATCTCCTCGACGAGGTCCTGCTCCGCGGCGAAGTCGACCGTCCCGCCGTGGCGCGCGGCGAGCGCCCGCGCGTCCTCGACGACGCGGGTGCGGCGCCGCGCCGGGTCGGGCTCGACGCCGTGCTCCCGGAGGACGCCGACCAGCGACAGCGCGTCCGGCACCGGCACCCGGGACGGGTCGGCGGTGCGGTGGACGTCGGTCGTCCTGCCCTGGTTCAGTTCGTCCAGCACGATCTGCCGGTGCCCCAGCAGGGCCAGCACCCGCCGGACGGGGCGCGCGAACGACAGTCCGGGGACGTTCCAGCGCATGTTCTTGCCGCCGCGCAGCCCCGAGACGATCTCGGGGAGCAGCCCGGAGAGGACGTGCGCGGCGGACTTCCCGGGGACCGTCCGGACGTGCGCCACGTACTCCTTGCCGCCCGCGGTGATCTCCCGCACGTCGGCGGCGTCGATGCCCTGCCCGCGCGCGAACCCGAGCAGCGCCCGCGTCGGCTCCCCGGCCGCGTCGTAGGCGGCGGCGAGCCTCGGCCCCCGCACGACCTCCTCGGTGTCCGGGGACCTCGGCTCCACGTCCCGGACGACGGTGATGAGGCGGCGGGGCGTCGAGAAGGCCTCGACCTCGGAGGCGTCGGTGAGCAGGCCCGCCTCCTCCAGCCCGTCGCGCAGCCGTTCCGCGACGGCCTCCGCCGCGGGCCGCACCTCGCCCGGCGGCAGTTCCTCCACGCCGATCTCCAGCGCGAACGCGGCCGGTGCGGCGATCTCGGGAAGGACCGACTTCTCCAGGGCGATCTCGAAGACGGTGGCGTCGCCGAGCGGGTGGCCGAGTTCGGCGCGGCGCTCGACCCACAGGGCGGCGACCTCGTGGGCGAGGCCCCGCATCCGCGCGAACGCGCGGGCCCGCTCGGCGGTGCCGATCGCGCCGCGCGCGTCCAGCACGTTGAACGCGTGCGAGCACTTCAGCACGCAGGAGTGGGCGGGGACGGGCAGCCGGGCGTCCAGCATCCGGCGCGCCTCCGCCGCGTACGTCTCGAACAGCTCCCGGTTCGCCGCGATGTCGGCGTCGTCGAGGTAGTAGCGGCTCATCTCGTACTCGGACTGCCCGAACGCCTCGCCGTAGGAGATGCCGGGCGCGTACTCGATGTCCTTGAAGTGCGAGACGCCCTGCAGCGCCACCAGGATGCGCTCCATCCCGTAGGTGATCTCGACCGAGACGGGGTCGAGCGCGATCCCCCCGGACTGCTGGAAGTACGTGAACTGGGTGATCTCCAGCCCGTCCAGCCAGACCTCCCAGCCGAGCCCCCACGCGCCGAGCGCGGGCGACGCCCAGTCGTCCTCGACGAACCGGACGTCGTGGGCGCGCAGGTCGATGCCCAGCGCGGCGAGGCTGCCGAGGTACAGCTCCTGCGCGTCGCCCGGCTCCGGCTTGAGGATCACCTGGAACTGGGTGTGGGTCTGGAGCCGGTTCGGGTTGTCGCCGTAACGGGAGTCGTCGGGCCGGACGCTCGGCTCGACGTAGGCGACGCGCCACGGCTCGGGCCCGAGGACGCGCAGGGCGGTGTTCGGGTTGAGCGTGCCCGCCCCGACCTCGGTGTTCATCGGCTGCCCGACGAGGCAGCCGTGCCCCGCCCAGTGGTCGGTGAGCCGGATCAGGGCGTCCTGCATGGTGAGCACGGTGATTCTCCCAACGGGGTCGAGCGGCTAAGCGTAGATGCGTTAGCGCCCGAGACCTCGCTGGATCGCCGTCCACACGGGGGACGATTCGGGGAGCGGCCCCGACGGCGTCAGCGGCGGCTGCGCCATGAACTTGGCCTCCGTGCCGTGGTGCGGCTGAGCGGCGTGTACCAGGAACGGGTGGCACAGGTACACGTCACCGGCCCGCCCGGTCGCGAACGCGACGGGACGGTGTTCCGACGCGGGCACGGCCTTCCGCGCGAGGTCCATGAAGGCGACGCCCTCGTCGCCCGCGGGTTCCAGGATCGACGGGACGTCCAGGTGGGAGTCGGCGCGGATGCGGGTGGGGGCGTCGTCCTCGCCCACGTCGGAGAACAGGAACAGCATCAGCAGCGCCCGCCCCTTCGACGCCAGGTTCACCCGGTGACCCCAGATGTCGGACGGGTCGTCGCCGGGGAAGCTCGCGTCGATGTGCCAGCCGTCGTCGCCCGGCTCCGCGTCGCTCGGGAACCGGATCGGGAACGTTCCGAGGCCGCCCGGCTCCTCCCACGCGCCCTTCCCCACCACCGCGTCGTAGGCGGCGTGCAGGCGCGGCGTGTTCGCCGCCGCGCGGAACGGCGGCTGCGCGTACCCGCCGAGCCGGACCACCGGCTTCGTCCAGGTCGTGCGGTCGCCGGGATCGCAGCCGGTGTCGCGCCAGAGGATGGCGCGGCACTCCGCGGCGAGGTCCCGGGGGAACGCCTCCGGCACCCGGGCGAAGCCGTCCGCGGCGAAGGCGTCCACGTCGATCTCGTGCATCGGCCCAGCATGCCGACGGCGCTCCGCCGGGCGCCAATGGTTTTCCGGGCCGTCAGCCCCGCCGGACGACGCTGAGCTCGACGCCGCCGACGATCCGGCCGCGCAGCACCTCGGCGAGCCGGTCCGACACCCGCTGCACCGTGACCCGCTCGTCGTGCCCCGGCACCACCGAGAACCGCACGGCCAGCTCCGCGGCCGTGCCCTCGGTGAGCCGGACGCCCGTGACGGCCTGGTCGGAGCCGAACGCCGCCTCGACGGCGGCGAGCACGTCCGGGTCCTCGTGCGGCGGCGGGACCGGCCGGCCCTCGGCGAGCAGGTGCAGCCGCAGCCCCTCCACCGCGAACGGGACGGGGCCCGCCACGTCCACGACCAGCGCGTCCGCGCCCTCGTCGAGGACGGCGCGGCACGCGTCGCCGGCGAGGACCGCGACGGGGCGGGCGTCGGCGCGCCACGCCTTCATCGTGTCCATGCAGGTGAAGCCGAGCACGCCGCGGCGGCCGTCGTCGCCGATCAGCGTCGGCAGGGCCATGTCGCTGGACTTCTCCCGGCGGAGCTCGCCGGGCTCCACGTCCTCCTCTTCGGTGAGGACGGCGACGATCGGCACGAGCAGCCGCGCGTTCTGCAGCCGCCGCAGCACGGCGTGCTGGCCGACGCGCCCGGCCGCGTATCCGGCGAGGGCCTCGCACAGCCGGGGATCGGCGCCGCCGTCGTCCCCGGGGAACCGGGATTCGGGAATGGTCAGTCCGGACACGGCAGGAAGGCTATAGCCTCCGGCGACCGCCGTGGGTACCGATTCGGATACTCCCTGTATCCGACATCGTGCCGGGCCGTTAACCGAGGTCGGCGATCGCGGCGACGGTTCCGCCGCCGGACGGGCCCTGGTGTACCGCCGCGACCGACACGAACACCGCCGGATCGCCGGTGACGGACGCCGCGACGCCGCCGACGCACGCCTTGATCTGCCGGTGCCAGTGCACGTCGGAGTCGTCCAGCATGATGTTGCGGCGCCCCCGCACCGACCCGGACGGGTCCGCCTCGCACTTGATGAACACGTTGACGAGCCGGTCGCCGAGGTCGGACGTGCGGGGCCGCTCCGGCAGCTCCAGACCGGTGGAGCGGATCGCGTCCCAGACGCCGTCGGCGTCGAGTGCGTCCTTCATCACACCGTGCCCGGCCCGGTAGCGGCCGCCGATGCCGCGCACGTTCCCGACGACGACGATCTGCGCCCGGTCCAGCTCCACCCCGGACGAGCACGACGCGACCGACGAGAACAGCGACAGGTCCTTGTGGATCTGCTCCGCCGACGGCGGCTCGATCTCCCCGAGCGCGACGGCGATGCCGAGCGCGGTCGTCGAGTTGGAGATGTCCATCGACTTCAGGGTGTCCTCGGTGACGACGTCGTGCCCGCGCGACTTGGCGTCGTTGATGGTGTCGAGGGTGAGCAGCGGCGTCTTGGTCTGCACGTAGTGGACGTCGGCCGGGTCGTCGATCCCGGCGATCTTCATCGCGTCGCGGACGCCCGCCGCGACCGTCTCCACCATCGCCGGGCGGCCGATGTCCTCGGGCAGGATCACCTCGCTCATCGCGACGCCGACCGACAGGCGCGGCTCGTCCGTGCGCGGCGCCTTCGCCGGGTCGACGGTCGCGAACACGGTCGCGTGCGGGCTCAGCACCCCGTCGGTGCCGCCCGACCACACCAGCGGCACGCGCGCCACCTCCTCCGCCGGACGGGTGCCCTTCGCTATGAGCACCTCCCGGAACGCGCGGTCGGCGAGCAGCCGCGTGTAGTCGTTCACGCCGCCGTTGCCCTCGGTCTTGCCGACCACCGCGAGGACGCGGTCGGCCTCCAGCACGCCGTCGTCGATCAGCCGGGCCAGCCCGGACGCGTCGGTCACGCTCTCGATGGGGATCTTGCGGACTTCGATGGGATCGGGCACGTCGTCGCTCCTCGGCTGCTCTGCTGATCGTTCTCTACCCCGCGTCACGCCTCCACGACCGTCCCGGCCCGGCCGCGCGCCGCCGCGCCGAGCCGGGCCAGCGACG
>NZ_WBMR01000300.1 GCF_008923365.1 Actinomadura montaniterrae | reverse complement strand
CGCCGACGCCCTCCCAGGCGGCGCCGTCCAGCCGCAGGCGGAGCCGGACGCCCGGCCAGTCGCGGGCGAACGGGCCGGTCAGCGCGAGGACGCAGCCGTGCTTGCGGGCGAGGGCCGACAGCCGGCGGACGGCGGCGGCGCCGGGCCGCTCCGGCGGGCACAGCAGCACCAGCTCGACCGCCTCGGCGAGCGCCGCGACGACGTCCGGCCAGCGGTCGCCGGGGTCGTCGACGAGCAGCAGCCGCTCGGGCTCGGCGCCCATCCCGGCGGCGGCGACGACGCCGAACGACGGGACGCCGACGATCCCGCACCAGCCGCCCGCGCCGTCCTCGCCGCCGTGCCGCGAGACGCCCGCGACGAGCGCGAGGGCCAGCGACGCCGCGCCGGGCCCGTCCAGCCCGGTGACCGAGCCGGGACGCAGCCCGCCGGGGATCACCGGGCGCAGCGCGGGCAGCACGGGGACGGCGCGGGCGGGCGGCGCGGACGCCTGCTCCAGCGACCTCGCCAGGTCCCGCAGCGCCGCCTCCGGCACGGTCGTCCCTCCTCTCGCGCCCCTCCGCCTAATTTCGAACACAGGTTCGACCTCTGTCAAGTTACCGCAGGTCACGGTATGGATGTCCGGGACGGTCCGGGGCGCCGAAAAGCCTTGCCGGGTACGGCTTCACCACGCCCGGCGGGCAGAATGGGCGATATGACGGACGACGTGCGGACGGTGGAATGGGCCGGGGACGGGCTGCGGCTGCTGGATCAGACCGTGCTGCCCGGGCGGGTCGAGCACGTCGTCGTCCGCGACGTCGAGGCCCTCGTGGACGCGATCCGGCGGCTGGTGGTGCGCGGCGCGCCCGCGCTCGGCGTGGCGGGCGCGTTCGGCGTCGCCGTCGCGATGCTCCAGGCCGAGCGCGAGGGCTGGGACGCCGCGGCGCGCGACGCGGCGATCGCCCGGGTCCGGGAGGCGCGCCCCACCGCGGTCAACCTCGCGGCGGGCGTCGACCGGGCCGTCCCGCTCGTCCCCAAGGGCGTGGACGCCGTGGTCGCCGAGGCACAGGCGGTGCTGGACGAGGACGTCCGCAACAACCGGGCCATCGGCGCGTTCGGCGCCGACTGGATCACCGCCCGCGCGCCGGACCGCCCGCTGCGGATCCTCACCCACTGCAACGCCGGCGCGCTCGCGACCGCCGGCTGGGGCACGGCCCTCGGCGTCGTCCGCGAGCTGCACGACCGGGGCCGGGTCGAGAAGGTGTACGCCGACGAGACGCGCCCGCTGCTGCAGGGCTCCCGCCTCACGGCCTGGGAACTGGTGCGGGCCGGGATCACCTGCCTGGTGCAGGCGGACGGCGCCGCGCCGAGCACGATCCTGCGCGGCCTGGTGGACGTCGCCGTGATCGGCGCCGACCGGATCGCCGCCAACGGCGACACCGCCAACAAGATCGGATCGGTGGGCGTGGCGCTGGCGTGCGCGGCGGCGGGCGTGCCGTTCGTGGTCGCCGCACCGTGGAGCACGGTCGACCTGTCGCTCGCGTCCGGCGACGGGATCCCGATCGAGGAGCGCGACCCCGGCGAGGTGCTCGCCTGGAACGGCGTCCGGACGGCCCCGGACGCCGCCGGCGCGTTCAACCCGGCGTTCGACGTCACCCCGGCCCGCCTGGTGTCGGCGCTGGTCACCGAGACCGGCGTCCTGGAGGTGGCGGACGGCGAGACCCCCGGCCGGGCCGCGCGGACCTGACGTCCGCACGGCCCGGGACGGGATCTCAGCCGTCGCCCTCCGGGGTGAGGGTGCGGGTGGCGGCGCGCAGGGACGAGTAGAGGCGCGCCTCGTAGGCCTTCGCGGTCGCCGGGTCGTTCTGCAGGAACAGGGCGTCGTTGAGGCCGGGGAGCCGCTGCGTGGCGTAGCCGGTGTCCATGCCCGGGGCGTAGATCTGGTGCCGGTACCAGGGACGGCCCGGCAGCCCCGCCTGGGACAGCAGGTCGCGCTCGTCCTGCATGAGCCGGGCGTTCAGCCGCCGGAACTCCGCCGTGTCGCCCTTGCCGAGCGCCTGCTGCGCGCGCGCCTGCAACGCGTCGGCGGCCTTCTGCCACGCCTTGGCCTGGTCGATGTCGCGGGACACGTCCACGACCACCTTGCCGAGCCGCGTGCGCTGCTGCTCGGTGAACGCGGTCAGGTACTGGGCGGTCTCGGCGGCGTACGGCGAGTACCGCAGCGCCACGACGTCCGCGTCGGCGAGCCGCAGCGTCGCGATGCCGACGAGCCGCGACATCGCCGCGTGGTACTCCCAGGTCGGGTCGCCGAAGTGCGACATCCAGTAGAAGTCGTCGCACGAGCAGTGGTAATTGCCGGACGACCCCGGCGACGACGAGCCGAGGTTCATCGCGGGCACGCCGTAGCGCTGGAAGAACGCCTGGAAGTCCGAGCCGCCGCCGATGCGGTCGATCGGGGTCTTGCCGCCGTTCTGCGCCTTCCACGCGTCGTAGGCCGTCCCGTCCGTGCCGGGCCAGGCGACCTCCTTGGCCGCGTCGATGACGGACTGGTCCAGCGCGGGCGTCGCCTCGGCGCCGAACTGGGAGCCGCCCGCGCCGTCCATGTTCACGTACGCGACGGCGTTGCGGAGGCGCTCGCCCTGCTGCTCGGCGTACTCGGTGGAGCCGAACAGGCCGTACTCCTCACCGTCCCAGGTGGCGAGGACGACCGTCCGCTTCGGCCGCCAGCCCTGCTTGAGGAGCGTGCCGAGCGCCCGGCCGATCTGCAGGACGTTCTCGGTCCCGGACAGGTTGTCGTCGCTGCCGTACGCCCACGCGTCGTGGTGCGCGCCGAGCACGACCTCCTGGTCGGGCCGCTCGCTGCCCGGGATCGTCACGGTGACGTCCCACAGCCTGCGGACCTGGAAGGCGTTCTCCAGATCGAGGTGGACCTTCGTGCCGCCCGGGCCGAGGCGGTAGGTGAACGGCAGGCCGCCCTGCCAGTCCTTCGGCGCCTGCGCGCCGGTCAGCGAGCGCAGCAGCGGCTCGGCGGCGCCGTAGGAGATCGGCAGCGTCGGGACGAGGCCCTGCAGCATCGGCGCCTCGGACGGCTTCAGCCGCCGGGCCTTCGGCGAGTCGTCCGACCAGCCGGGCGTCAGCGGGTCGCCGGACGCGAGCTGGATCTGCGCGACGCTGCCGCGCTGGATGCCGTCGGACGCGCGCCACGGCCCGTCCGGGTACACCGGGCCCCGGGCGAACCCGTCGTCGGCCGGGTCGGAGTAGATCAGCACGCCCTTGGCGCCGTACCGGGCGGCGTCGCGCGGTTTGATCCCGCGGAACACCTGCCCGTACCGGACGAGGACGATCTTGCCCTTGACGGAGACGCCGGCCTTGGCGAGCTGCTCGAAGTCCTGGGGGCGGCCGTAGTTGGCGTAGACGACGTCGCCCTGCACGTCCCCGGACGGCGACAGCCCGTTGTGCGCGGGGATGACCTCGTCGAAGTGCTTCTGCCAGGGGCGCTGCTTCTCCTTGACCGGCAGGGTTGCGCGCTCCGGCGCGGTCATCTGCAGGCTGACCTTCTTCGGCAGCGACGTGTAGGCGTAGTAGGTCCTGATCTGCGGCTTCAGTCCGTACGAGGCGAACTGCTTCGCGATCCGCTGGACGCGGTGCCAGTCGCCGGTCGTCGTGGTGACGGCGGGCTCGCTGGACAGCTCGGCGTCGAGCGACCGGGCCTTCGCCGCGGACGGGACGGCGCTGAAGAGCTTCTCGTACTGGCGCTGCCAGCGGGAGCCCTGCGCCGTGAAGCCGGCGATTGGATCGTTCCCAGTGGTTGGGGCGGTGGCGGGCTGCGCGGTGGCGGGCTGCGCGGTGGCGGGTGCGGCGTCGAGGGTGGCTGCGGCGAGGGTGACGGCGGCGGCGCTCAGGGCCGCCAGTGCCGGGGTTCGGGAGCGGAACACCAGCGTTACCTCCCAGTACGTGCGGTACGGGTGCGCCCGGAACGTACGTCGCGATCAACGGAAGATCCAGAACCGCTGCCGGATCCGGCCACGGCCCCGCCGTCAAGATCACTTCCCGGCCGCCGTGATCTGCATGTTCCTGGATCGATCAAGAAAATCGGCCCGGCGCGGCCGCGCGGATCCGACATCATGAGGTTTGTGACGTCGCGCGCCCCGAATCCGGCTCAGCCCCCGCCGCCGCGCCCGGTGGTGCTGGAGGCCGTGCTGGAGCGCGTCACCTACGCCAACGAGGACACCGGCTACACCGTCGCGCGCGTCGCGACGGAGCGGACCGGCGGCGACCTGCTCACCGTGGTCGGCGCGCTGCTCGGCGCGCAGGTGGGGGAGAGCCTGAAGCTGACCGGGCGGTGGCGGTCGCACCCGAAGTACGGCAAGCAGTTCGAGGTCGACTCCTACACGACCGTGCTGCCGGCGACGATCCAGGGCATCCGCCGCTACCTCGGCTCCGGCATGATCAAGGGCATCGGCCCGGTGATGGCGGACCGGATGGTCGGCCACTTCGGCACCGACATCCTGCGGATCATCGAGGAGGAGCCGGAGCGGCTCGTCGAGGTGCCCGGGCTCGGCCCCAAGCGGACGAAGCGGATCGGCGACGCGTGGGAGGAGCAGAAGGCCATCAAGGAGGTGATGGTCTTCCTTCAGGGCGTCGGCGTCTCGACGTCGCTCGCCGTCCGCATCTACAAGCAGTACGGCGACCGGTCGGTGGAGACCGTCCAGAAGGAGCCCTACCAGCTCGCCGCCGACGTGTGGGGGATCGGGTTCAAGACGGCCGACACGATCGCGCAGGCCGTCGGCATCCCGCACGACAGCCCGGAGCGCATCAAGGCGGGCCTCCAGTACACGCTGTCGGAGGCCGCCGACGACGGGCACTGCTTCCTGCCCGAGCCGAACCTCGTCACGGCGGCGGAGAAGATCCTCGGCGTCGAGCGGGACCTGATCGTCCCGGCGCTGGACGAGCTGGCCCGCGACGAGGGCGTCGTCCGCGAGCCGATCCCGGGGGAGGGGGAGGACGCCGCGACGATCCCGGCCGTCTACCTCGTCCCGTTTCACCGGGCGGAGCGGTCGGTGGCGCGCGGCCTCCGCGAGCTGCTCGACGCGAAGCAGGACCGGCTCGCGGCGTTCGCGGACGTCGACTGGGACAAGGCGCTGCCGTGGCTGAAGAAGCGCACCGGGCAGGCCCTCGCGCCCGAGCAGGAGCAGGCCGTCAAGCTCGCGCTGACGTCCAAGGTCGCCGTCCTCACCGGCGGGCCCGGCTGCGGGAAGAGCTTCACCGTCCGGTCCGTCGTGGAGCTGGCCGCCGCGAAGAAGGCGAAGATCGTGCTGGTCGCGCCGACCGGACGGGCCGCCAAGCGGCTCGCCGAGCTGACCGGGCACGAGGCCGCGACCGTCCACCGGCTGCTGCAGCTCCAGCCCGGCGGCGACGCCAAGTACGACCAGGACAGCCCGCTCGACGCCGACCTCGTCGTGGTCGACGAGAGCTCCATGGTCGACCTGATCCTGATGAACAAGCTGGTCAAGGCCATCCCGCGCGGGGCGCACCTGCTGCTGGTCGGCGACGTCGACCAGCTCCCGTCGGTCGGCGCCGGCGAGGTGCTGGCCGACCTGCTCGGCGCCGAGGCGATCCCGCGCGTCCGGCTGACGAAGATCTTCCGGCAGGCGCAGCAGTCCGGGATCGTGGTGAACGCGCACCGCGTCAACACCGGCGAGCACCCGCACACGCGCGGCTACCCCGACTTCTTCCTGTTCGCCTGCGACGAGCAGGAGGAGGCCGCCGAGCTGACCGTCGACGTCGTCGCCAACCGGATCCCGCGCAAGTTCGGCCTCGACCCGCGGCGCGACGTCCAGGTCCTCACGCCGATGCACCGTGGCGTCGCCGGGGCGGGGGCGCTGAACTCGCAGCTCCAGGAGGCCCTGACCCCGCACCGGGACGACCGGCCCGAACGCCGCTACGGCGGGCGCGTGTTCCGCGTCGGCGACAAGGTCACCCAGCTGCGCAACAACTACGACAAGGGCGAGGCGGGCGTCTTCAACGGGACGGTCGGCGTCGTCACCGCCGTGTCGCTGGAGGAGCAGTCGCTGACCGTCCTCACCGACGAGGACGAGAGCATCGACTACGCCTTCGACGAGTTGGACGAGCTGGCGCACGCCTACGCCATCACGATCCACCGGTCGCAGGGCAGCGAGTACCCGGCGGTCGTGATCCCGCTGACGACCGGCGCGTGGATGATGCTGCGCCGCAACCTGCTCTATACCGGCATCACCCGCGCGAAGAAGCTGGTCGTGCTGGTCGGGTCGCGGCGGGCGCTCGCCGCGGCCGTCCGCACGGCGGGCGCGGGCCGCCGCCACACGGCCCTCGCCCACCGCATCAGCCACATGTAGCGGACGATCACGCGTAGCGCGCGAACTCCCACGGGTCGTGCGCGGAGAACACCTCGACGCCGCCGCCCGGGTCGAGGACCAGCTCGCGCAGCCGCGCGACGCCCGCGAGCCGCTGCTCCCGGTCCACTTCCCCGCTCGCCTGGACGAGGTCCATCAGCGGGTGCCCGGCGGGTTCGGGCCGGTCGACCTCGCCGTGGTACATGTACGCGTCCCCGGCGTGCAGCAGCCAGCGGTCCCCGTACCGCACCGCGACGCCGGCGTGGCCGGGCGTGTGCCCGTGCAGCGGGATCAGCAGGACGTCCTCGGCGACGCCGTCGAGGGGCCGGACGCCGTCGAACCCGTTCCAGTGGTCGCCGGGCCCGCTGTCGTAGGTCACCCATTTCGGGCCGTGCGCGAGCTGCGCGGGGGTCTTGCCGCCGTCCGCCCGCTCCGCCTCGAACAGGTGCACCGCCGCGTCGGGGAAGTCGCTCAGCCCGCCCGCGTGGTCGCGGTGCAGGTGCGTCACCACGATGTGGCGGACGTCCGAGGGGGACAGGCCGAGGGCCTCCACCTGGGCTTTCGCCGTCGTGGCCGGGTCGAGCGCCGGGCGCGTCATCTCCACCCAGTCGTCCATCAGCCGCCCGGACGGGTCCGCGATGTCGCCGGCGCCGATGCCGGCGTCCACCAGCACGAGCCCGGACGACTCCGTCTCCACGATCAGGACGTGGCCGACCGCGTGCGCGGGTCTCAGCGGGCTGTCCGGCCCGTCGGCCGGTTCGATCTCCAGCATCCGGGCGCAGTCGACATGATGCACGCGCATATGGGCCCCCTGTGATCAGCGAGTGGTGGTGGATTCGATCAGGTCGGCCAGGTGGGCCGTCACCGTGCGGAGCACGGTCGTGTCCTTCTGGACGCGGGCGAGCATCAGGGCGCCCTGCAGGGACGACAGGACCGTCGTGGCCAGCGGTTCGGCGCGGTCCTCGGGGACGCCCCAGCCGCGCAGCGCGAGGGCGATGCCCTGCTGCCACTCCCTGTAGACGGTGTCGCAGGCCGAGCGGATCGGCTCGCTCTCCGCGGCGGACTCCAGGGCGACGGTCGCGACCGGGCACCCCTTCGCGAAGTCCGACTCGATCAGGTTGCGGGCGAAGTACTCGCCCATCGCGGCGATGCCGGACCGCGCGTCCCGCGCGGCGAGCACGGCCTCCGCGAGGGAGTCGCCGACCTCCCGGCCCGCCAGCGTCACCGACTCCGACGCCAGCTGCTCCTTGCCCTCCGGGAAGTGGAAGTACAGCGACCCCTTGGGGGCCCGGCTCTCCGCCAGGACCTGGTTCAGCCCCGTGCCGTGGTAGCCCTGCCGCTGGAACAGCTCCGCCGCGGTCCGCAGGACCCGCTCTCTCGTCTCGCCCCGTGGTGCCATGCCCGCCACTCTAGACCGACTGGTCTAGCTATTCAATAGACCGGTCTCCCTATTCGACGGAGATCGCGCGTGTCAGCCGCGTGCGGCGTACCGCTCGATGGCGGCGGTGAAGATCTCCTCGGCCAGGTCGTACACCTCTTCGACGCCCTCCGGGTCGCCGGTGAAGCGCCTGTTCGCCTCCGACGCGGCCAGCCCCATGCCGACCGTGTCGAGCAGCCGCTGCAGCGGCCGGACGACGTCCTCCGGCACCCCCGCGTCGCGCAGCATCGCCTGGATCGCGTTGCGCGGGCGGCGCGACTCCTCGGTGACGGTCGGCCGGGTCAGCAGCAGCATGAACAGGTCGGGATGCCGGCGGGCGATCGCGCGGATGCCGGACCCGAACGCGCGCAGCCGGTCCCGCCAGGGCAGCGCGGGATCGTCGTCCGGCATGTCGCGCAGCAGGCGCTCGACGAGCCCGTCCAGCAGCCCCTGCTTGTCGCCGACGTAGCGGTACAGGGCCATCGGGGTGACGCCGAGCCGGTCGGCGACGGCGCGCATGCTCACCGCGCCGAGGCCGCGCTCCTCGGCGAGGTCGACGGTGGCGTCGAGCACCTCGTCCCTGGTGAGGCCGCGGGTGCCGCGCCCGCGCTGGGCCGGGGTCTTCACGGAGCGCAGTCTAGCCCTTAATATACGCCGTATATCTACGCTGTATATTAAGGAGGCGCCATGCGCGTCGCGCACCGTCCGGCGTGGACCACCGCCGTCGCCTCGGCGGCCGGCTACCTGCTCGTCCTCGACCTCGTCGGGGTCAACATCGCGCTGCCCGACCTGCGCCGGCGCCTGGACGCGGGGCTCAGCGGGGCGCAGTGGGCCATCGACGCCTACGCCCTCGCCCTCGCCGTCCTGCTGCTGCCCGCCGGGGCGCTGGCGGACCGGTACGGGCGCCGCCGGATGTTCATCACCGGGCTCGCCGCGTTCACCGCCGCGTCCCTGGCCTGCGTGCTCGCGCCGACCGCGGGGGCGCTCGCCGCGCTGCGGGCCGTCCAGGGCTGCGGCGCGGCCGTGCTGTACGGGACGGCCTCGCCGCTGCTCGCCGCCGCCTACCCGGCGGGACGCGCCCGCAACCGGGCGATCGGCGTGTTCGCCGCCGCGTCCGGCGCCGCCATCGCCACCGGGCCGCTCGCCGGGGGCGCGCTCACCGGGCTGTTCGGCTGGCGGGCGATCTTCCTGCTGAACGTCCCGTTCGGCCTCGTGGCGCTCGCCATCGCGCTGCGGTCGGTGCGCGAGTCGCGGGACCCCCGCCCCCGCCCGTTCGACCCCGTGGCGACCGCCTGCCTGACGGCGGCGCTCGGCGGGCTGATGTGGGCGCTGATCGAGGGCCCGCACCTCGGCTGGGGCGCGCCCGGCGTGCTGCTCCCGCT